>JAGXHC010000057.1 GCA_024636405.1 Sulfitobacter sp.
CATGAGGGGCCGTCCGATTATGCCCGCGCGTTTGCCCGGCTTGAAAACCATTACTTCACGAACGTCGGCTTTTTGGAGTTTGACGGTCAGATCATGGCGCATATGCCCCGAATTGCACATATTCCGGGGGTAATTGTACAAGGTCGCTATGACATGATCTGCCCACCATCCAGCGCCTATGCGTTGTCTCAGCGCTGGCCCGCGGCAGAGCTGAAAATGGTTCGGAATGCCGGACACGCGCTGTCCGAGCCTGGGATCAGCGCCGAATTGGTCCGTGCCATGGACGCGATCGCAATAACATGAGACGTCGTGCCTCCCTTCTGGACCGGCGGGCGCTTTTTGCGACGGGTGCGGTTGCAGCCCTGCTGGCTGCCACGGGCGTATCGGCGTCAGGCGCGCGGCGCGGTGGGCGATTGCGCATCGCCCTGTCGGGCGCGCGGCGCGACGACGATTGGCTGCGCGGTGATGGGCTGTTCATGCAGGTGGCGCGGCAAGGGCTGATCTTTGATACCCTGACGGAAATTGCCGCTGATGGCACCTTGCGACCGGAACTGGCGACCGCGTGGATGCCTTCATCCGATGCTCGGGTGTGGGAAATTGATCTGCGCCGTAATGTGCTGTTTCACGATGGTTGTCCGTTTGGTGCGTCCGATGTGGTCGCAAGCCTGCGCAGCAATCCTGCTGTGTCGGGACAGGTGACGGCCCTTGGTGCGGCGCGGGTGCGGATTTCGCTGGACGTGCCTGATCCGCATTTGCCGCTGCGGCTTGCCGAGCCGGATTGTGTCATCCGTGCCGCTCACGCGCCGGACGCTGGCATTGGCACCGGGCTTTATCGCTTAAGGCGCTTCACACCGGGGCAACAGCTTTTGGCACAGCGGGTGGAGAGCCATTGGAAGGACGGCATGGCGGGCTGGTTCGCGGAGGTTGAACTGATGTCGATCCCCGCCGAGACGGTACGCGCGCAGGCGCTTGGCGAATATCTGGTGGATGCCGCAGACCTGCGCAATGCGGATGTCGTGGCCGGTTTGCCCGATGTCACATTGCTGCCCGATGCGCACGCAGTAACACAGGCGGTATCGCGTGATCTGGGCGTGCCGCACCGTATCGGACGTCAGCACCCGTTGGACAACCTGCGCGCGGCAGAACGGTGGTGGTTCGCCTGACAGGGGTTGCACAGTCCCCGATGTGGGCGTATAGCGCCTTCAACAGCGGCGCGTTAGGGTCCAAACCAAACGCACCACCGATCTTGAACACGGGCCGCGCGCCCGTTTTTTTATGCCTGATGCCAAGTGAGAAAATGAACAACGACCTGATTGCTAAAGCAACCATCGACCGCCGCCTGGCCGAGATCATCACACC
The DNA here is from genome assembly GCA_024636405.1 of Sulfitobacter sp. The sequence goes on from JAGXHC010000057.1 coordinate 1,360, forward strand.
GGTGATTGAGGACATGGGTTTTGAACTGGTGCGCGTGCGCCTGATGTCCGCAAAGTCCACGACATTGCAGATCATGGCCGACAAGCCTGAAGGCGGGATTGAGGTTGATGATCTTTCGCTGGTGAGCCAGGCAATCGGCGCGGTTCTGGATGTCGAAGACCCGATTCTGGATGAATACACGCTTGAGGTTTCCAGCCCCGGTATTGACCGCCCCCTGACCCGCCTCAAGGATTTTGAGGCGTTTGAAGGATATGAGGCCAAGATCGAGACCGCCGATCTGATTGACGGTCGCCGCCGATTCAAGGGGGAACTGGCAGGTGTTGAAGGCAACGAGGTGCTGATCAATGTCGAGGAAGGCACCATCGGGTTGCAGTTTGAATGGCTGACCGATGCAAAGCTGGTTCTGACAGACGAGTTGATCAAGGAGATGCTGCGCCAACGCAAAGCGTCCGGCGCGATAGACGAAACCAAATTCGATGAGATCCAGACCGATGAGTCTGCTGAGGGAGAAGATTGATGGCCATTACATCCGCAAACCAGCTTGAGCTGTTGCAAACCGCTGAAGCGGTGGCACGCGAAAAGATGATCGACCCCGGTCTGGTGATCGAAGCGATGGAAGAATCGCTGGCCCGTGCGGCCAAGTCTCGCTATGGCGCGGAAATGGACATCCGCGTGAGCATCGACCGCAAGACGGGTCGCGCGACATTCACCCGCGTGCGCACCGTCGTAGCCGAAGACGAGCTCGAGAACTATCAGGCGGAATTCACGGTCGCACAGGCCAAGGAATACATGGAAAACCCATCCGTCGGCGACACCTTTGTGGAAGAAGTGCCGCCGGTTGAAATGGGCCGCATCGCCGCGCAGTCGGCCAAGCAGGTCATCCTGCAGAAGGTGCGCGAAGCAGAACGGGATCGCCAGTACGAAGAATTCAAGGACCGCGCCGGCACGATCATCAACGGGTTGGTCAAGCGCGAGGAATACGGCAACGTCATCGTCGATGTCGGCGCTGGTGAGGCGATCCTGCGCCGCAATGAGAAGATCGGCCGCGAAAGCTATCGGCCAAATGACCGTATCCGGGTCTACATCAAGGAAGTGCGCCGTGAACAACGCGGGCCGCAGATCTTTTTGTCGCGCACCGCGCCGGAATTCATGGCCGAACTTTTCAAGATGGAAGTGCCCGAAATCTATGACGGCATCATCGAGATCAAGGCCGTGGCCCGTGACCCAGGTTCGCGCGCCAAGATCGCCGTGATCAGCTATGACAGCTCAATTGATCCTGTCGGTGCCTGCGTCGGGATGCGCGGTTCGCGCGTGCAGGCCGTGGTCAACGAGCTTCAGGGTGAAAAGATCGACATCATCCCGTGGAACGAAGACCAACCGACCTTCCTTGTGAACGCATTGCAGCCTGCGGAAGTCAGCAAAGTGGTTCTGGACGAAGAAGCCGGCAAGATCGAAGTTGTCGTGCCCGAAGAACAGCTGAGCCTTGCAATCGGCCGGCGCGGTCAGAACGTGCGTCTGGCGTCGCAGCTGACCGGTCTGGATATCGACATCATGACCGAAGAGCAGGAAAGCCAGCGCCGTCAGGCCGAATTTGAACTGCGCACCAAACTGTTCATGGACAATCTGGATCTGGATGAGTTCTTTGCACAGTTGCTGGTCTCCGAAGGATTTACCAACCTTGAGGAAGTGGCCTACGTCGAAGTGGACGAACTGCTGGTTATCGACGGTGTCGATGCTGACACCGCCAGCGAACTTCAGGCCCGTGCCCGCGATGTGCTGGAAGCGCAGAACAATGCGGCGCTTGATGCGGCCCGTGCGCTTGGTGTTGAAGACAGCCTTATTGAATTTGAGGGCCTGACACCCCAGATGATTGAGGCGCTTGCCAAGGACGACGTCAAGACGCTTGAAGATTTCGCCACCTGCGCTGACTGGGAGCTTGCCGGTGGCTGGACCACGGTTGACGGGGAGCGGGTCAAGGACGACGGCACGCTGGAACCTTTGGGCATGACGCTTGAGGAAGCGCAGCGGATGATTATGACGGCCCGTGTTTTGCTGGGTTGGGTGGACCCCACCGAACTTGACGCTGACGAAGCCGATGAAGAGGAACTGACCGAGGAGACCGAGGCCTGATTTCAGGCCTCGGATGAACCGGATGGGTCGCAGTGGCGTCTCGAAAGACCGAAGTGACGGTCCTGATCGCAAGTGTATCGCCACAGGCGAGGCGCAGCCGAAATACGGGCTGATCCGTTTCGTGGTGGGACCAGATGATCAGGTTGTGCCGGATGTTTTGGGCAAGTTGCCCGGACGTGGTATGTATGTTGCCGCAGATCGGGCAGCGCTTGAACTGGCGGTCAAGAAGAACCTGTTTTCGCGGTCTGCGAAAAAACCGGTCAAGGTGCCTGATGCCTTGGTTGACGAAGTGGAAAAGCAGTTGGCGCGCCGGGTGGTCGATTTGATCTCCATGCAGCGCAAGGCGGGCCGCGCGGTCGCCGGATACGAAAAGGTAAAGGGCTGGTTACAGGCTGAAGAGGCCGAAGTTCTGATCCAGGCAGTCGACGGGTCCGGGCGCGGCAAATCGAAACTGAGCACGCCGCACTACGGTCATTATATTGGCTGGCTGACGGCAGATGAATTGGGTTTGGCATTTGGACGTCAAACTGTGATACATGGGGCGCTCGCCTCTGGTGGACTCACGCAACGTGTTGTAGAGGAAGCCGGAAGACTAAGAGGCGTGCGCGTAAACGAGGATGGCAACGGCCATCCGAAAGGATAGACGAGCTTCATGAGCGATAGTGACGGCAAGAAAACTTTGGGCCTGCGGGGCGCGCCTTCGCGTCCGGGCAATGTAAAGCAAAGCTTTAGCCACGGGCGAACCAAGAACGTCGTGGTCGAAACCAAGCGCAAACGTGTTGTGGTGCCCAAGCCGGGTGCCGCGAAATCCGGCGCAGGCGGGACGCCGCTTGGCGATCCGTCGAAACGTCCGGCAGGCATCACCGATGCAGAAATGGAACGGCGCCTGAAAGCTGTTCAGGCCGCCAAGGCGCGTGAATCACAGGAAGCTGCGGAACGCGAAGCCGAAGAAACGGCGCGCGCCGAAGACCGCGAGCGCCGCCGCGCCGAGATTGAAGCGAAAGACGCGGAAGAGCGTGAGCGCGAGGAAAGCCTCAAGGCGAAAGCCGAAGAAGACGAGCGCCGTAAGCTGGAGGCCGAGGCCGCCGCTGTGGCCGCCGCCGCGCCGGCCGAACCGGTCGTTCCAAAGCAGCCCAACACAAAAGGCGGCGCCCCCGCGGCCCCTGCGCGCAAAACCGAGCGAGACCGCGAAGAAACCAACAAGCGCAACAAGCAGAGCGAAGACAGCCGCCGTTCCGGCAAGTTGACGCTGAACCAGGCGTTGACCGGTGGCGAAGGTGGACGGCAACGTTCAATGGCGCAGATGAAACGCAAGCAGGAACGCGCACGCCAGAAGGCGATGGGTGGCACGGTCGAGCGTGAAAAGATCGTGCGCAATGTGAATCTGCCGCCGGCGATTGTTGTGTCTGAGCTGGCGAACCGGATGGCCGAGAAAATTGGCGCAGTTGTTAAGGCATTGATGAACAATGGCTTGATGGTGACACAGAATGAAGTCATCGATGCTGATACGGCTGAGTTGATCATTGAGGAATTCGGCCACAAGGTGGTCCGTGTTTCCGATGCTGACGTGGAAGACGTGATCAAGGAGATCAAGGACGATCCGAAAGATCTGGTCACACGTCCGCCGGTCATCACGATCATGGGTCACGTTGACCACGGCAAGACGTCGCTGCTGGACGCGATCCGCAACGCCAAGGTTGTTGCAGGCGAAGCGGGCGGTATCACGCAGCACATTGGCGCCTATCAGGTCACCACAGCCAGCGGTCAGGTCCTGTCGTTTCTCGACACGCCCGGCCACGCGGCGTTCACGTCGATGCGTTCACGTGGCGCACAGGTGACTGATATCGTGGTGCTGGTCGTGGCGGCGGACGATGCTGTCATGCCGCAGACGATCGAAGCGATCAATCACGCCAAGGCGGCCAAGGTCCCGATGATCGTGGCAATCAACAAAATCGACAAGCCCGCTGCGAATCCCGACAAGGTGAGGACCGATTTGCTTCAGCATGAGGTCATCGTCGAGAAGATGTCCGGTGAAGTGCAGGACGTCGAGGTTTCGGCAACCACGGGCCAAGGTCTGGACAATCTGCTTGAGGCGATTGCCCTGCAATCCGAACTTCTGGAACTGAAAGCGAACCCGAACCGCGCCGCCGTTGGTGCCGTGATCGAGGCACAGCTTGATATCGGTCGCGGCCCGGTTGCTACCGTGCTGATTCAAAACGGCACGCTGCGTCAGGGCGACATCTTTGTTGTTGGCGAACAATACGGCAAGGTTCGTGCGTTGATCAACGATCAGGGCGAACGGGTTAAGGAAGCAGGGCCATCGGTTCCTGTCGAAGTGCTTGGCCTTAATGGTACGCCCGAAGCGGGTGACGTGCTGAACGTTACTGAGACCGAGGCGCAGGCGCGTGAAATCGCCGAATACCGTGCCCATGCCGCAAAGGACCGCCGTGCAGCCGCCGGTGCCGCGACGACCCTGGAACAGTTGATGGCGAACGCCAAGGCAAACGCAGACGTCAACGAACTTCCGATTCTGCTCAAGGCCGATGTGCAAGGCTCTGCCGAGGCGATTGTTCAGGCGATGGAAAAGATCGGCAACGACGAAGTGCGCGTGCGGGTTCTGCATTCGGGTGTCGGTGCCATTACCGAAACCGACGTGGGTCTCGCCGAAGCCTCCGGTGCGCCGATCATGGGTTTCAACGTGCGGGCCAACGCCAGCGCGCGGAACACGGCCAACCAAAAGGGTGTTGAGATCCGGTATTATTCGGTGATTTACGACCTTGTGGACGACGTCAAAGCAGCGGCATCGGGCCTGTTGAGCAACGAGATCAAGGAAACCTTTATCGGGTATGCCACGATCAAGGAGGTCTTCAAGGTCACGGGCATCGGCAAGGTTGCCGGTTGTCTGGTCACCGAAGGTGTTGCCCGTCGCAGCGCCGGTGTGCGTCTGCTGCGTGACAACGTGGTGATCCATGAAGGCACATTGAAAACGTTGAAACGCTTTAAGGACGAAGTGCCTGAGGTGCAGTCAGGTCAGGAATGCGGCATGGCCTTCGAGAATTACGACGACGTCCGCCCATCGGACGTGATCGAGATTTTCGAGCGCGAGGAAGTGACCCGCACGCTCAGCTAATTGGCAATTCTGCCGAAAGCGAAATTGTGTCAGAGACCCGGTCGAAACGCCGGGTCTCTGTCGTTTTGAAGCCCTTTTCACCTTCGTGATGGCTTTGCCGTCGGATGTCGAAGTAGTTGGGTTTGATGTCGATCACGTTAAAATCGTTCGGCTCGCCCCGCAGGCGCGATGACAGGCTGGTGCCAGCATGAAGCTGTACTGCCGCGCCGCCGCGTTCACCTTCGGCAAAAGTCCCGACATGCCAAGTGTGCAGATGTCCCGATAGGATCAGGTCCGTGCCACATTCCAAAAACTGCGCCAATGCTTTTTCCGCGCCGGGAATGGGCCGCTTGTGAGTCTCAGTGGGGTGATTAAGGGGGTGATGCGCTACCAGTATCCGTGCCTTGTGGCGTGGAGCCTCGGCCAGCGCCGCGCACGTTCTGGAGATCCGGCGGCCGCTGAGCCTGCCGGTTTGCCAACTGAATCGGTCCACAGTGTTGACGCCGACGACCAGTGCTGCGTCATCCTCAAATATGGGGGTCAGATTTGCGTCGATATACTTGCGATAATACCGCCAGGGCATCAGGAACCGCGTAAACGGACGGTGAACAGGAACATCGTGATTGCCGGGCACAACCAGAACAGGGGCGGTGATCCGGTCTATAAAACGCCCGGCAGCGATGTATTCGCGTTCACGCGCGCGTTGGGTCAGGTCACCGGAGATGGCGACCAAGTCGGGCGACAGCGCGGCAATGCTGGCCAGCAATGGTTCCAGCAAATCCTCACGATCCTTGCCGAAATGAAGGTCAGAAAGGTGCACGATTCTGGTCACCTGACCTCCCCGTCATAGTCCTGCGCGACCCGTAGATTAAGCGATCCGGGCACGACCCTGAGGTCAAACGGCCCCGACATGCGTGAAAGTTCGCCATCACGCGCCACATGGCGGGACGGCCGTTTCATGTCGATCTCAATAGCTGAGCCGCAGTACATCTCGTAATCCGTCTTTTGCTTTGCTACGCCAAGGGCGAGGGCCGCAGCATGTTTGAACAGCCCCCAACGGTTTGTATTCGGCGCCACCAGCAGCACCAGTTTGCCCGCGGCGATACAATCGCGGCCGCCCAGCCCCATTTGATCCAGTTGAAAAGCATTGCTGACGGCAAAAATGATCGGCGTCCGAAATTGGTATTCTTTACCGTCCACGTCAACCCGGAGCCGCAGAGGCGCACGCAAAGTCGCCAAAGCTTTGATCACGGACCAATATGCCGCAATACGGCTGCGGCCCCACCGACGATAGATGCCTTCGCGTGTTTGCAGGATCGCGGCATAGGCGCCAATGCTAGCGTTGTTGAGAAAAATACGACCGTTGATTGTGGCAGCGCCCTTTGTGACCGTCCTACCTGTCACGATAATTTCAACAGCGCCTTCAATGGTTTCCGGCAAGTTCAGCGATCGGGCAAAATAGTTGAATGTCCCAGAAGGAATCACGCCCATTTCCCGGTCTGATCCGGCAAGCGCTGACGAAACCGCGCTGATCGTGCCGTCGCCGCCGGATACGACAACCACTTTCGTAGACCCTTTGGCGGCGGCAACGGCAGCTTTTTCAAGATCTTTGCCACCACGTACTGCGACAATATCGGCTATAACATCGTGTTTGGCAAATGCCGCCCGTATCGCGCTTGCGCGTTCAGATCCGGCCTTTCGGCCCGACCCCCCATTTAGAATTACCGTCACCTGTTGCGGTTTCATGTTTCACCCTGCCTGTCTGCACCGGGTGAAACGCTGATCAGGACGTTTTGGTTCGCTCAGGTCTTCGAAGTTCTAGGCGACCTGAGATACTTGCGGGACAGGAATGCCGGCATAAATAGTCTGATCGACCTTGATGGCGATACGCCCATCCGGCATTTCCTTGACGAACAGCCCCTGAACTGAAACGCAACTGCCTAACGTTATGGTTCTCAACATGTTGACCTCCTCCCCCAAGAAGCTACTACAGGTTGTAGCCTATGCATCTTTAGCTGGGAAACACATCAAAAATATCACCGAGGGATGAAGATTTTGTAAAGATCGCCATTTTTGCGGCACTTCACTCTGTTACAACCAGTCTCGCAATGTGGCGATCAGAGGGATATCAGCCTCTGGCATCGGGTATTTTCGCATATCCACAGGACGCACCCACTTGAGCGTTTGACCTTCGCGTGACATTGGCGTGCCCTGCCATTTCCGACAGGCAAACAGCGGCATGATAAGGTGAAAATCGCTGTAGGAATGGCTCGCGAATGTGAGCGGCGCAAGGCAGGATTTCCATGTATCGATGCCCAATTCCTCTTGTAACTCGCGGATCAACGCCACTTCAGGGGTTTCCCCTGGCTCTACCTTGCCGCCGGGAAACTCCCATAGTCCGGCCATAGCCTTGCCCTCGGGTCGCTGCGCCAAAAGCACCCGCCCGTCCACGTCAATCAGCGCGACTGCCGAGACGAGCAGGGTTTTCATGATCGGTAGTCGGCGTTGATGTCTATGTAGCCGTGGGTAAGATCGCAGGTCCAGACCGTGGCGGACCCTTCGCCCAACCCCAGGTCGACGCCGATCACGATGTTGCGACCTTTCATATGGGCGGCGGCCGCTTCTTCGGAATAATTCGGGCTGCGCCATCCGTCTTTGGCGACCTCCACATCGCCGAACCGGATTGACAGGCGATCGCGATCAGCGGATGCACCTGATTTGCCGACCGCCATCACCACACGGCCCCAATTCGCGTCCTGTCCAGCAATTGCAGTTTTGATAAGTGGAGAATTCGCAATCGACATGGCGTGAACCTTGGCATCAGAATCGCTGGTCGCGCCTGTTACGGCGACTTCGACAAATTTCGTCGCACCTTCACCGTCCTGCACGACCTGATGCGCCAGATCAAGCATGACACCATGCAGCGCGGCGCCAAACGTTTCGTTGCCGGTGACATCCACGCCTGATGCGCCGGTTGCGGCCATCAAAAGGGCGTCCGACGTCGAGGTGTCGCTGTCTACGGTGATGCAATTAAAAGTCACATCCGTATGTGCCGATACAAGATGTTGGAGCGCTTGTTGTTCGATCAGTGCATCGGTGAAGATATAGACCAGCATTGTCGCCATGTCCGGCGCGATCATGCCAGACCCCTTTGCGATGCCGGCAATGCGAACGGTTTTACCGTCCACGTCCACGGACGCCATTGCACCCTTTGGAAAGGTGTCTGTGGTCATGATCGCCTTGGCCGCTGCGGCAATGCCGCCTGCATCCTGACGGCCCTTCAGGTCGGACAGCGCGGCGGTGATCCGCTCGTGGGGGAGCGGTTCACCGATCACGCCGGTGGAAGACGTAAAGACGCGCGACTGCGGCACCGAACACGTATCAGAAACGGCTTTTGTAATCGCCTCGACCGCAGCGGTGCCACCTTTGCCGGTGAAGGCATTTGCATTGCCCGAATTGACCAGGATCGCAGCACCTTCATCGGAAGTTGCGGCGATCTTGGCCTGACAATCCAGTACTGGCGCGGCGCGGGTGGCAGAGCGTGTAAACGTACCCGCAATCCGGGTGCCGCGCGCAAGGATCGCCAGCATCACATCGGTGCGACCCTGATACTTTATCCCCGCCTCGGCGGTTGCAAAGGTGACGCCCTCAATGACCGGAAGGTCGGGAAAACCAGCGGGTGCAAGCGGCGAAACGGAAAGTGATTTGCCCATGGGTCAGTCCAGCAATTCGGTGTTTTTGAGGATCGACGGATCAATGCCTTCGGCCGCGTCACGTGTGACATCCGCCTTTTCGGTCACGTCTTCGATGGCGGCCTGAACCAGTGTTTGCCGGATCTGAAGCTCAAGGTCTTCGCGGACGTCGGCAAGCGCGGGCGCCTCAGTCTGACGTGTTTCGTTCAGCATGATAACATGCCAGCCGAACTGGGTCTTGACCGGCTCGGAAACTGCGCCATCGTCCATTTCAGCCACAGCAGCTTCGAACGAAGGCACCATATCGCCTGCGCCGAACCAGCCCAGCGAACCGCCGGCGGGGCCTGAGGGACCGGTGGATTTCTCGCGTGCGACTGTGGCGAAATCTGCGCCTTCTTCAATCTCTTGCTTGATCGCCTTGGCCTCTTCCTCTGTCTCGACGAGGATATGGGCGGCATTGTATTCCTTACCTGGCTCTGCGTTTGCAAATTGTTCTTCGTAGGCGGCGGTGATCGCTTCTTCGGGCACCGGTTCTGCCATGATTGTCTCAATCATCTCACCAGCGGTCAGCGAGCGGGTCTCGTTTTCCAGGGACAATGTGACGCGCGCAGGCAGATCGCCGCTGTAGCTGTCGGCAAGAGCGGTCTGTTGAACCAGCTGGTCCAGAATTCCCTTGAACAAAACTTCGTCGGGCAGTTGCTGATACTGCTCGGGAAGGCTGGCGCGGGCCACAATCATATGGCCGATGGTGATGTCGGTGCCGTTAACAGTTGCCACGACAGTGGTGATATCAGTCTCGTCCTGCGCGGCGGCGGGCAGTGCAAGACAGCCGGAAATTGCCACTGAAGCTAGAAAAGTGAGTGTTTTTTGCATGGATGTGTCCTATCGGTTGGCCCGTAACAGGCTGCTACATTGACAGTGTTTGGCGCGCCCCTTACATCGCCCTATGGGCGCGGCCCGGAGCACACGTTGACCTCTATCTAGGGGGTGACATGGTGCTGGGCAAGCAGATCGGCGCTGTGACATCACAACTTCGGCTGGAGATTACATGCTGGGTATCGGAACAATCGCCAAAAAGGTCTTTGGCACCCCCAACGACCGCAAGATCAAGGCGACGCGCCCTCTGGTTGACCAAATCAACGCGCTGGAGCCTGAGTTCGAGAAGTTGACCGATGACGGCATCCGGGACAAGACGGAAGACTTGGCCAAGCGCGCGCTGAGCGGTGAAAGCCTTGATGATCTGCTGCCCGAAGCCTTCGCCAACTGTCGTGAGGCGGCGCGCCGCACGCTTGGTCTGCGCGCGTTTGATACCCAATTGATGGCTGGTATCTTTCTGCATCAGGGCAACATTTCCGAACAGAAAACAGGCGAGGGCAAGACCCTCACCGCGACTTTCGCAGCCTATCTGAACGCGCTCACCGGCAAGGGCGTGCATATCGTTACGGTGAACGAGTACCTGGCCAAACGCGACAGCGAATGGATGGGCAAGGTTTTCGGCGCGCTGGGGCTAAAAACGGGGGCCATCTGGTCCGGAATGCCCGAGGCGTTGAAAACCGAAGCTTACAAGTGTGACATCACATACGCGACCAACAACGAGCTTGGATTTGATTACCTGCGCGACAATATGAAATCCAATTTGGATGAAATCCTGCAGAAGCATCACAATTTTGCTATCGTGGACGAAGTTGACAGCATCCTGATCGATGAGGCGCGTACACCGTTGATCATTTCGGGACCGTCACAGGACCGGTCAGAAATGTATCAGGTGATCGACAAGGTGATTCCGCTGCTGCGTCCTGAACATTACGAATTGGACGAAAAAACCCGCAATGTGACCTTTACCGACGAAGGCAACGAATACCTCGAAGAGCAACTGCGTGCGCGTAGCCTGCTGGAGGGAGAGCAGACGCTCTATGACCCCGAAAGCACGACGATCGTGCATCACGTCAACCAGGGTCTGCGCGCGCATAAGTTGTTTGTCAAAGACAAGGATTACATCGTCCGCGACGGCGAAGTGATGCTGATCGATGAATTTACCGGCCGCATGATGCCGGGCCGGCGCTTGTCCGATGGTTTGCATCAGGCCATCGAGGCCAAGGAAGGCACTTCCATTGCTGCGGAAAACGTGACGCTCGCCTCTGTGACCTTCCAGAACTACTTTCGTCTGTATGACAAGCTGGCGGGGATGACCGGCACAGCCTTGACTGAGGCCGATGAATTTATGGAAATCTACCGGCTTGGTGTTGTCGAAGTACCGACAAACGTTCCGGTTGCCCGCGAAGACGAAGATGACGCCGTTTATCGCAGCGTCGCTGAGAAATATCAGGCGATCATCGACAAGGTGAAAGAAGCCAACGCCAAAGGGCAACCTTGTCTTGTCGGCACAACGTCAATCGAAAAGTCCGAACAGCTAAGCGCGCTGCTGTCGCAGGCGGGGATAGAGCATAACGTGCTGAACGCCCGCCAGCATGAACAGGAAGCGCAGATTGTTGCAGACGCCGGCAAATTCAGTGCGGTGACCATTGCCACCAACATGGCCGGTCGCGGCACTGACATTCAGTTGGGCGGCAACGTCGAGCTGAAGGTATTGGATGCGCTGGATGCTGATCCCGAAGCTGATCCCGTTGCGATCCGCACCCGGATCGAAGCAGAACATGCCGACGAAAAGAAAAGAGTGATCGAAGCTGGCGGTCTGTATGTGCTGGCCTCCGAGCGGCACGAAAGCCGCCGCATCGACAATCAGTTGCGGGGCCGTTCCGGGCGGCAGGGCGATCCGGGCAGATCTTCGTTCTTTTTGTCCCTCGAAGACGATCTGATGCGAATTTTCGGGTCCGAGCGGCTTGAGAAGGTACTGACCACACTGGGCCTCAAAGAAGGCGAAGCGATCATACACCCTTGGGTCAATAAATCGCTGGAACGTGCGCAGGCCAAGGTCGAAGGCCGCAACTTTGACATCCGCAAGCAGCTTCTGAAATTCGATGACGTCATGAACGAACAGCGCAAGGTCATCTTTGGTCAGCGTCGCGACATCATGAAGGCCGAGGATCTGAACGAGATCGTGACGGACATGCGCGAACAGGTGATCGATGATCTGATCGACACATATATGCCGCCCAAAACCTACGCGGATCAGTGGGACACGCAAGGTTTCTACGCCGCTGTGATCGAACAGCTGAATTTGGATGTGCCGGTCATTGCCTGGTGCGAAGAGGACGGTGTGGATGATGAAGTGGTGCGCGAGCGTCTGAATGGCGCTGCGGACAAGATGATGGTGGAAAAGGCCGAAGCCTTTGGCGCCGAAAATATGCGAAATATTGAAAAGCAGATGTTGTTGCAGGCCATCGACGGCAAATGGCGCGACCACTTGCTGATGTTGGAGCATCTGAGGTCTGTCGTCGGCTTCCGGGGCTATGCCCAGCGTGATCCGCTGAACGAATACAAGAACGAATCTTTCCAGCTGTTCGAAAGCATGCTGGACAGTCTGCGTTCAGAGGTGACGCAGAAACTGTCCCACATCAGGCCGATGACCGAAGACGAACAGCAAGGCATGCTCAAGGAGATGGCGGCGCGTCAGTCCGTCGTAAAAGCGGCCGCCGCCAAGGCCGATCCCGATGCCGCGACACAAACCGAAGTTTCGTCTACTCCGATCGAAGGTTTTGACGAAAGCGATCCAGCGACCTGGGGAAATCCGGGGCGAAACGATGATTGCCCCTGCGGTTCCGGTAAGAAGTTCAAGCACTGTCATGGGCAGATTGCCTGACTGCGGCCTTTGTTTCGCCTAAAACTTCCCTTGTCAGGGCCATAACCCGGCCCTGATTTTACGCGATGTCTGTCTTGAACGATTCCGTTGAAGAGGACAGGACAGATGGTGCACAAGAAAGAAATACTGACCGCGGTCGGCACGCTTGCCTGCGCCGTTGGCATCGGGTTTTTCATGCAACATTCGGACGCGTCAGAAAAGCGCTATGGCAAGACCGATAGCCGCATGGAAGCGCCGCAGGACAAAGATGCCGATGTGGGCAACCTGCTGCTGGACGTTGAGGCGATCACCCTGACATCGGCGGAATTTGAGAACAACGTCGATCTGCCGCAGCCTGATGATCAGGTGATGACCGTGTTTGCACCGCAAAGCAATTTGCCGACGCCGGTCCTTCCTGAAAGCAACGTTATCCCTAAATGCGATATCAGCGCTAACGCACGTCCGGTGGCGGCCGCGATGGTTCGCCTTACAATGGAAGCGTCTTGCCTGCCCAATGAACGGCTGACTGTGCATCACAATGGCATGATCTTTACCGCAACCACCTCTGCCACTGGCACCGTTGATCTGACCGTTCCTGCACTTGCCGAAGAGGCCGTTTTTATCCTGGCGTTCACCAATGGGGATGGCGCTGTCGCGCAGACCCGCGTGGAAGAGCTTGGTGATTATGACCGCGTCGTGGTTCAGTGGAAAGGCCAGACCGGATTTCAGATCCACGCGCTTGAATTTGGGGCTGACTACGGGGACGCAGGCCATGTCTGGTCAGGCGCGCCGCGCGACATCACGGCTGGTGTAACAGGGGTTGGGGGCTATATCACCCGTAACGGCAACGCAGAGGTGCCCGATGCGCTGATGGCAGAGGTCTATACCTTCCCACGCCGTGCCGTCGCACAGACCGGATCCATCGACCTGAGTGTTGAAACTGAGGTGAGCGACGCCAATTGCGGCCTCGAGATTGAGGCGCAATCGCTGGAAATGACCGACAACGGAAAGATCCGCACGCGCAATCTGACGATGGATGTGCCTGAATGTGATGCAGTGGGTAGCTTTCTGGTGTTGAATAATCTGCTCCAAGACCTGAAGGTTGCGCGCAACTAGCGCAATTGCGGGGGTCACATGATCAATCTGAAACGTGCGGCGGTATTCGCCGCACTTTTTCTGTTCGGAGGGGTGGCTGCGCATGCGCAGGACGTCACATTGTCCTCCCGCGACAGCAAGGTCGAAATCAGCGGTACATTGTTGGGATATGACGGTGAATTTTACCGGTTGCGCACTGACTACGGCGAACTGACGGTAGATGGGTCCGGCGTGACCTGTACCGGGCCGGGCTGTCCCAACCTCACTGATTTCGTGGCCGAGGTGCAATTTTCCGGTTCGGCCACCATGGGTGCCGTTCTGATGCCGGCGTTGATCGAAGCTTATGCCGAACGGAATGGCTATACCATCAGCAGAGAGGAAGAGGACGCCACCCGGTTTGCCTATCTTCTGACGCGCACCGATACCGAAAAGCAAGCTGCGCGGTTTGGCTTTCGTGCCACCAATACCAATGAAGGCTTTGCCGATCTGCTGGCGGACGAAGCGGACGTTGTGATGGCACTGCGAGAAATTCGGCGCGACGAACGGATTAACGCCCGAGAGGCCGGCATGGGGGATCTGACAGGGGCCAACCGCAGCCGTGTACTTTCGCTTGATGCGGTGGTGCCGGTGGTTGCCCCCAGCAACCCGGTCAAGGCGATATCGCCACTGACTTTGGCGCGGGTATTTTCCGGAAGAATTACCAACTGGCAGGAATTGGGCGGCGTCGATGCCCCCATTGATCTGCATCTGCCGGACGACAGCAGCGGCCTTGCGCAAGCCATCGAGGATCAGGTGATGGCCCCGGCGGGGCTGAAGCTGGCGGATACCATCACACGGCATGCCTTCCCCGCCGCCTTGGCGGAAACGGTGGAAAAGGACACCTTCGCACTGGGCATCACCAGCTTTGCCGAGCGGCGCAATACGCAGGTCTTGACGCTCAGCGGTGCCTGCGGTTTTTCATTGGACGCCTCGCGACGGACCATTAAGACAGAAGATTATCCGCTGACCGCGCCCATGTTTCTTTACTTCCCGGCGCGGCGCTTGCCTTTGATCGCGCGCGAGTTTCTGGCGTTTACGCGGGGCCCTTCCGCGCAAAACGTTATCCGTCGTGCGGGCTTTGTGGATCAATCTCCCGAAGAAATCGCTATTGAGGAGCAGGGCAACCGTTTTGCCAATGCGATCACCGTTGCAGGCGGCGAAACAACACTGGAAGAGTTGCAGCGCATGACAGCCACGCTGACGCCGATGGCGCGGCTGAGCATTTCATTCAGGTTTGAGGCGGGGTCGATCCGGCTTGATGCGCAGTCACGATCCAACGTGCAGCAACTCGCCCGCGCGCTGGAGCAGGGTCAATATGATGCGCGCGCGCTGATGTTTGTGGGGTTCAGCGACGGTGACGGCGCTGCCAAGGCGAACCGCGATATTGCCCTGCGCCGCGCGCAGGCAGTGCAACGCGCCGTAAGTGCGGCAGCGGTGACAGCCAACCTTGAGCGGGTGGAGATGGCCGTGGATGCCTTTGGTGAGGCAATGCCGATGGCCTGCGATGACAGTGCCTGGGGCCGTCAAGCCAATCGGCGGGTCGAGGTCTGGGTGCGGTAACGCCTTTGGGATTCAGGCGGGGCATATTTGCATCAGGTTCCGACATGGGGGAGTATAAGTGAGCATCCTTGATCTGGTGATGGTCATGCAAATACCCGATCAGCATTCCTGTTAGCCGGTAAGATGCGAGTAATCGGGGCTCTGTTCCCGCACGTCGCGCGGGAACAGCCGGGTCGCCGCGCGCAGCGGCTCTGATCGTGCTGACCGATTTCTTCAGAGCACTTTCGGCAAACGGAAAATCTAGATGTAGCCTTCGGAGCGAAAGCTGAGTTCGCGTGATTTTCCGATGATCAGATGATCATGCAAGCTTAGCCCAAGTGCGTCGCAGGCGGCGGAAATCTGATGGGTCATGTCGATGTCGGCGGACGAAGGAGTTGGATCACCTGATGGATGATTATGTACCAATATCAATGCACTGGCGTTCAATTCAAGGGCGCGCTTTGCGACCTCTCTGGGGTAGACCGGGACATGATCAACGGTGCCTTTCGCCTGCTCCTCGTCCGCGATCAGGACGTTCTTGCGATCCAGATAGAGCACCCGGAACTGTTCTGTTTCACGGTGCGCCATAGTGGTGTGGCAGTAATCCAGCAACGCTTCCCAACTTGATACGACGTGCTGCTGCAATACGCGGGACCGAGCCATCCGGTGCGCGGCCGCTTCCAGAATCTTGAGTTCGGTAATCACGGCGTCACCGACACCGGAAATGTCCCGCAGGCGGGCTTCTGGCGCGGTGATCACGCGGTTGAAATCACCAAACCGATCCATCAGCATCCGCGCCAGCGGCTTGACGTCACGGCGCGGAATGGCCCGAAACAGCACCAGTTCCAGCAGTTCGTAGTCCGGCACAGCACTGGCGCCGCCTTGCATAAAACGTGCGCGCAGGCGTTGGCGATGGTCGGCGATATAAGACGGCTGTTTGCCCGACCTCACGGGCGTCGCAGTGGGTGCCTCATCCATTAGGAAGGGCAGAGGTTGATCGTCAAAAGCGGGTGCATTCGGGGCCATCTGCGCAGCGTCGCAAATTCGAGTTACCGAAAGGTTAACAGCCGAAAAGACGCATTTGGTGATCCATCTGCCGGGCCATTGGCCCAGGCAGATGCTTAGCCCTTCATTGAATCCCAAAAACTTTTTACGCTGGAAAAGAAGTTGGTGCTTTCGGGGTTGTTGTTCTCTGCCAACTCTTCAAACTCGCGTAGTAGTTCTTTTTGACGACTGGTCAGGTGCACCGGGGTTTCCACGGCCAGTTCTATGATCATGTCGCCAGTACCGCCGCCGCGCAAGGGGGGCATGCCCTTGCTTCGCAGGCGCATCTGTCGGCCGGATTGGCTGCCGCCGGGGATCTGTACGCGACCGCGGCCACCGTCGATGGTGGGCACTTCGATGTTGCCGCCAAGCGCTGCCGTGCTCATCGAGACGGGGACGCGGCAGAACAGGTTGGCACCGTCGCGTTCGAACAATTCGTGCTCGGCCACTTCAATGAAGATATAAAGATCGCCTGTCGGACCCCCGCGCATGCCTGCTTCGCCTTCTCCGCCAAGGCGGATACGGGTGCCGGTTTCGACGCCGGCCGGGATATTGACGCTCAGCGCGCGTTCTTTCTCAACGCGACCTGCGCCACGACAAACCTTGCAGGGGTTCTTTACGATCTGGCCGATGCCTGAACAGGTCGGACAGGTACGTTCAACGGTGAAAAACCCCTGTTGCGCGCGGACCTTGCCCATGCCGGAACATGTGGGGCAGGTCGTCGGCTCTGAGCCGCCTTCGGCGCCTGAGCCGGTGCAGGCCGTGCACTGGATGGAGGTCGGCACCGTAATGGATTTCTGAAGGCCGGAAAAAGCATCTTCGAGCGAGATGCGCAGGTTAAAGCGCAGATCGGCACCACGCACCGCGCGGCGTCCGCCACCGGCACCGGCCCCGCCACGTTGGCCCATGAAGTCGCCAAACAAATCGTCGAAAACGTCCGAGAACGCCGAGGAAAAATCGCCTTGCCCGCCGCCAAATCCACCACCGGGCCGTCCGCCCCCGCCCATGCCACCTTCGAATGCGGCGTGGCCATAGCGGTCATAGGCTGCCTTCTTGTTGGCGTCCTTCAGAACTTCATAGGCTTCGTTTGCTTCTTTGAACTGCGCTTCGGCCTGGGGGTTATCGGAGTTCCGATCGGGGTGCAGTTCCTTGGCCTTGGTGCGGTAGCCCTTTTTGATATCGTCGGGCGACGCGCCTTTGGCCACGCCAAGTATTTCGTAATAATCGCGTTTTGCCATTGATCAACTCCTGCTGTGGAACGTAACGGGCCGACCCGTGTGACGGACCGGCCCGATCATTGGTTCCTGCAACGCTTACGCGCGCTTGTCGTTGTCCAGGTCCTCGAACTCAGCGTCGAGGATATCATCGTCACCGTCCTGCGGTGCGTCTGCGGCCTTGGCCATATCCTCGTCGCCGTCATCCTGAGCGGCCTTGTAGATAGCTTCGCCCAGCTTCATCGCCGCTTCGGTTACGTTCTGGATGCCCGACTTGATCTTGTCTGTATTGTCGGTTTCCAGCTCGTCCTTGAGCGCGGCAATCGCCAGTTCGATGGCTTCGACGGTCGTCGGATCAACCTTGTCGGCATGTTCTTCGACCGATCTTTCGGTGGAATGGATAAGCGATTCCGCCTGGTTCTTCGCTTCGATCAGCGCGCGGCGCTCCTTATCGGATTCCGCGTTCTCTTCGGCGTCTTTTACCATCTTTTCGATGTCGGCATCCGACAGACCGCCAGAGGCCTGGATTGTGATCTTCTGCTCCTTGCCGGTGCCCTTATCAAGCGCACCCACGGCCACGATGCCGTTGGCATCAATGTCAAAGGTCACTTCGATCTGGGGCATGCCACGCGGGGCCGGCGGGATATTTTCAAGGTTGAAGGCGCCAAGGATCTTGTTGTCGGCGGCCATCTCCCGTTCACCCTGGAAGACACGAATTGTCACGGCATTCTGGTTGTCCTCGGCGGTCGAGAAGACCTGGCTCTTTTTCGTCGGGATCGTGGTGTTGCGGTCGATCAGACGGGTGAAGACACCACCAAGAGTTTCGATACCAAGGCTCAGCGGGGTCACATCAAGCAGGACCACGTCTTTGACGTCGCCTTGCAGAACGCCGGCCTGAATTGCGGCACCAAGTGCGACAACCTCATCCGGGTTCACACCCTTGTGCGGCTCCTTGCCGAAGAACTTGGTCACTTCCTCAACCACTTTGGGCATACGGGTCATACCACCGACCAGCACCACTTCGTCGATGTCAGAAGCGGAAAGGCCCGCATCCTTCAACGCCGCGGCGCAAGGCTTCATCGATGCTTTGATCAGGTCGCCAACCAGCTGCTCCAGCTTGGAACGGGTCAGTTTCATGACCATGTGCAGCGGCGAGCCATCCTTGCCCATCGAAATGAAGGGCTGGTTGATCTCGGTCTGGGACGCGCTGGACAGTTCGATCTTGGCCTTTTCAGCGGCTTCCTTGAGACGCTGCAGCGCCATCTTGTCCTCGGTCAGGTCGACGCCGTTGGCTTTCTTGAATTCATCGGCAAGGTAGTTGACTATGCGCATGTCAAAGTCTTCGCCACCTAGGAAGGTGTCGCCGTTGGTGGATTTCACCTCGAAAAGACCATCGTCGATTTCAAGGATCGTGACGTCGAACGTGCCGCCGCCAAGGTCATAGACCGCAATGGTCTGTGCGTTTTCCTTATCAAGGCCATAGGCCAGCGCGGCCGCTGTCGGTTCGTTGATGATCCGCAACACTTCAAGGCCGGCAATCTTGCCCGCGTCCTTGGTCGCCTGACGCTGCGCGTCGTTGAAATAGGCAGGGACGGTGATGACAGCCTGAGTTACCTCTTCGCCCAGATATTTCTCGGCGGTGTCCTTCATCTTGCCCAGAATGAACGCAGATATTTGTGATGGTGAATATTTCTCACCCTTGGCCTCAACCCATGCGTCGCCATTCTTAGCTTCGATCACGTTGAAGGGCATGTTCTTGCGGTCTTTGGCAAGATCAGCGTCATCGTACCGGCGACCTACAAGGCGCTTGACGCCGAAGACAGTGTTTTCCGGGTTGGTGACGGCCTGCCGCTTGGCGGGCTGACCGACAAGACGTTCGTCGTCGGTGAAGGCGACAATCGACGGCGTGGTGCGGGCACCTTCGGCGTTTTCAATGACGCGGGGTTGGCTGCCGTCCATGATTGCGACGCAGCTGTTGGTCGTTCCAAGGTCAATACCAATTACTTTGGCCATGTTTTTCGATCCCTCTTTGCTCTAAGGCGATGACACGAGGCGTGGACCCGTTTCGGCATCCTGCCCCGATCTGGTGGCACTGAAAGCACGGCGTGCCTTCAGCGGTTCGGAGCGTATATAAGGGCGGTATTTCCACCCTGCAACCGTTGCATCGGCACCGAAGGGGGGATTCTGTGTGGATTTTTTGCAAAGCAGTAGGGGAACGGTGCAAAAATGACGGTTTTAAGGCTCAGGGGCTTCGACATTCACAAAGGCTGGCTGAACCCGGTTGCGCAGCACGAAGTGTTCGAGGCGATCCGCCAGGTTGTTCGCGAGGTGCCGCTGTTTCGGCCTGAAACGCCCAACAGCCGCCAGATGAGTGTGCGAATGACCGCAGCAGGCAATTTCGGCTGGCTGTCAGATCGAAATGGCTATCGCTATGCTGAACGGCATCCCGACGGGCAACCTTGGCCCGCCATTCCTGCGCCGGTGCGGGAAATATGGGATCAGGTTACCGGGCTGGACCGCGCGCCAGAATGCTGTCTGATAAACTACTATGACGCGCAGGCGCGGATGGGATTGCATCAGGACCGGGACGAGGCGGATTTCAAATGGCCGGTGGTTTCGGTGTCGCTGGGCGATGATGGATTGTTCCGGATCGGAAACACTACACGCGGCGGCAAGACACAGAGCATCTGGTTGCAATCTGGCGATGTGGTCGTGATGGGGGGCGATGCGCGGTTGACCTATCACGGGGTGGACCGGATCAGGGCGGGGTCCTCAATGCTGCTGCCCAAGGGCGGACGGATAAACCTGACTTTGCGGGTGGTGCAATAACCAGTTCGTCCCGGAACGCGTGGGCCGTGTACCCAAGTTTTCCGACCGCTACCGGTTAAGAGAGCAGCAACCTGCAAGGTGCTCCCATTGCTGTGCGCGTTGCAGGAACAGATCAACGGAAAGGCCGAAGTTGCGATCCGACATGCCGTCGGTGCAGGCCTGAGCCGATATCGCAGCGATCGCGCTGCCACTGGCGTTCGTGCCGATCAGGCTGAATTTGTCCCGGCGGTTTTGCGCGTTTCCCGATTGGGTGATGCGGTACGTCTGCTTTGCGCCGTCCACATTATCATAAACAAGTTGGTCGTCAGATGTGTCGAGACCCCAGAACGGTTCGGTGCCAAAGCAGCGGGCAATAGGTGGTAATGCCCCCGCCCATTGACCCGGCTGGCGTGTCAGGAACGTCAGATTGACCCATCCACTACGTTCGCCCGCATTGACAAGCGCCCAGGTTTCACGGCTGTTCGGGCGGATCAGTTCGACCGATGTCGCATTCGGCGACAGCGACCCGATAATCGGTGCACGGGCGTTGGGGGCCTCGCGGATGTTGAGCACATCTTTTGCACCGACCCCTGTGACATCATAAAGCGCGGGCCATGCGTCTTGCGTCGCAAGTGCGGGAATGGCCCAGAACATCAAAAACACGATACAGCGGATCATCGGCGCGCTCCCCAGCTTACTGAAGCATGTTTACGAGTATAGAATTCGCCCATCAGGCCAATCATCAGCAGCACAACCCCCACCCAGAATGAGTATTCCCAATTGCTGTTGCGTGGATAGTAATTGATGAATGAATATCCACGCGCCTGGTCGATGGTATGAAAC
>JAGXHC010000058.1 GCA_024636405.1 Sulfitobacter sp.
GAAGAAGGGCTGCGCTCCGCGCTGCGCGAGATCGCCCGCGAATTGCCGTCTTGCAGCATATCGGATCTTGCTGGTTGTGGGCCTCTTAAGATCGAAGCGTTGGAGTAGCCCGGCACATTGGGCAGCGGGCTAGGACAAGGCGTATACGACGTGATTGCGACTTGAACGGGTCGTAATGCGCATAGATTGGCGTGTGAAAATCGCAGGATTTGTACATCTATTGGCGCGTGGGGTGCGTCAGGAATGCCAACGTTCCCTCACCGTCGATCCGGCGGAGCCCTGATACGTCATGATTTGATCTGCGATGGGCGCCGTCTGGCGGGAATTGCCGTTGTCGTTGTGCAAGGGGTCCGTTTGCGCGTCCGGTGGCTGACCGTTTAATTTTTCGGGCCAATCTTCCGATGAGCTGCAGCAGCGCATGTGAGCTGCAAATGGTGTAAGATACCCTCCCGAACCACGCGCCGAACCCCACCAGATTTCAAGTCGCGGTCCATTCGCCCTTGAACTTTCCCTCGTTCTCGCGTCTATGCGCGGACATTAGCGCAAGGACCCGGTGTAAATCCGGGTGGCTCTTTCGGCCGCCGATCCGCCGGGTAACCCTTAAATCATGCTCAAACTGCACTGCCGGACAGTCTTGCGAAAGATCATCCGTCAAAGGGTAATGGACACTTTATGATCTCAATTTCTGACTACCAACACCAATGGTTCGGCAATATCCGCGGCGATCTGCTTGCTGGTCTTGTCGTCGCACTGGCGCTGATCCCCGAAGCCATCGCCTTTTCCATCATCGCAGGCGTGGACCCCAAGGTTGGTCTTTATGCGTCTTTCTCGATTGCGGTGCTGATCGCCTTTACCGGCGGGCGGCCTGGCATGATTTCGGCCGCCACCGCTGCTACTGCTGTTTTGATGGTCACATTGGTCAGGGACTACGGGCTTGAGTATCTCCTTGCAGCCACCGTTTTGGCGGGATTGATCCAGATCGGCGCGGGGCTGCTGAAGCTTGGTCGTTTCATGCGCTATGTGTCGAAATCGGTGATGACGGGGTTTGTGAATGCGCTGGCCATTCTCATATTCATGGCGCAACTGCCCGAATTGAATTTGGGCAATCCCGGTGTCACTTGGCTGACCTATGCGCTGGTCGCCGTTGGCCTTGCGATCATCTACCTTTTTCCGCGTATCACAACCGCGGTGCCATCGCCGCTGGTCACGATTGTGGTTCTGACGCTTCTGATTTTGGTGACAGGCTGGGACGTTCGGACTGTTGGTGATATGGGCGCGCTGCCCGACACATTGCCGGTTTTCCTGATCCCTCAGATACCGCTGACGTTTGAGACGCTGATGATCATCTTGCCTTATTCGATTGCCGTTGCGGTTGTCGGCCTGCTCGAAAGCTTGATGACGCAGAACATCGTCGATGATCTGACCGATACCAAATCCAACCGGAATCAGGAATGTATTGGCCAGGGCATTGCCAATACTGCGACCGGTTTCATCGGCGGCATGGCCGGGTGTGCCATGATCGGCCAGTCTATCATCAACGTAAAATCGGGGGGGCGCGGGCGGCTTTCTGCATTCACGGCGGGTGTTGTGCTGTTGATCCTTGTTGTCGGTCTGGGTGATCTGGTTGCCCGGATTCCGATGCCTGCACTGGTTGCGATCATGATCATGGTGTCTATCGGCACCTTCTCGTGGTCTTCAATAAAGGCGCTGCGGGTGCATCCGCGATCATCCTCCATTGTGATGATCGCGACGGTGGCGACCGTGGTCTATACCCACAACCTTGCCATCGGCGTGTTGGTTGGTGTGCTTTTGTCCGGCATCTTTTTCGCCGGAAAAATCGCCCAATTGTTTCGCATTTCGTCAACGCTTTCTGCCGACGGTCGCGCGCGGACTTATGTCCTTGAGGGGCAGTTGTTCTACGGATCGACAGAGGACTTTGCAGATGCTTTCGATTTCAATGAAGCGCTTGACCGTGTCATTGTGGACGTCAGTCAGGCCCATATCTGGGATATCTCGTCGGTGCAGGCGCTGGACATGGCGATACTCAAGTGGCGGCGTGAAGGCGCGGACGTACAGGTCATCGGCCTGAACGAGGCGTCCGAGACCATCGTTGACAAGCTTGCCATTCATGACAAGCCCGGCGCGATGGACAAGTTGATGGGGCATTGAGGAGGAACGACATGGACAAGATACTTACGCTGCTGGACGGCTCGGCCTATTCCGAGAGCGTCTGTCACCATACCGCCTGGATCGCTCAGAAACTGAACGCTGGTGTCGAGGCGATGCACGTGATCGGTCGCCGCGAGGGCGCCGCAACCCATGACTATTCGGGGGCGCTGCACCTCGGGGCGCGTTCGGCACTGTTGGAGGAGCTTTCGGCGCTTGATGAACAATGGGCCAAGCTGGCGCAGGCCAAGGGCCATGCCATTTTGGAAGACGCAAAGAAAATTCTGGAACAGGACGGTGTGCCGCAGGTGAACTTGCGGCTGCGCAAGGGCGATCTGTTGGACGCCGTGCGCGCCGTCGAAAGCGACATCCGCGCAATCACGATTGGCAAGCGGGGCGAGGGCGCTGAAGCGGCAAAGGGGCACCTTGGGTCCAATCTGGAACGCATCGTGCGCAGTTCAACCGTGCCTGTTTTCGTGGCTTCGCGGGAGTTCAGGCCGATTTCCAAGGTGCTGGTTGCCTATGATGGCAGCGCCAGTGCCAAAGTCGCGATTGAGCGTATGTCGACAAGTCCTGTCTTCACGGATCTTGAGATATGTGTGCTTTGCATCGGGCCGGATGAGGCGCACGCGCGGGCCAACGCCGCTGCTGCGGTGGACAAATTACAGGCGGCGAACCTGACTGCTTCACCGCGCATCGCCAGCGGTGAGCCCGAAAAGGTGCTGAGCGGGATCGTGGAGGCCGAAGGCTTTGATCTGCTGGTTATGGGGGCTTACGGGCACAGCCGAATTCGCAGCCTCATCATTGGGTCGACGACAACGGCAATGATCCAGACGGTCAAGATCCCCGTGCTTCTCTATCGCTGATAATCCTTTGGCGGCGCTCGGTACGAGGGGGGACGTGACCGCTTGGCACGGGTGCGGGCTATTGTCATTTGCGGCGGTCAGCCCGCCGCTGTTTCGCCTTCAATTGCTGTGGCAATCGTGTCCACGATCAGGTCAATCTCCTGTGGGGTGGAGGTAAAGCACGGTGCCAGCAGCACATGGTCGCCCGAAACGCCGTCGGCACATCCCTGCGAAGGATAACAGATCACCCCCGCCGCCATGGCTGCCGCCTGGACTTTGCCAGCAAGGTTGCGCCTGACATCAAATGGGATCTTTTCGCCCCGATCCTGTACAATTTCCGCAGTCCAGAAAAGCCCGCGACCGCGGATGTCGCCGACATGTGCATTCTGCCCCAAACGGTCCTTCAGTCCCTGTTCCAGCCGCGATCCAAGCACACGCACAGCAGTCAGCAAATCGCGTCGCTCAATCTCCTGCATGACCGCAAGCGCGCCTGCGGTGGCAACCGCGTGCGACATATAGGTATGTCCGTTCCACAGTTTACCGCTGCCATCCAGAATCGAACCGACCACCTTTTCGGACGCTATCACCGCCGCAATCGGCTGATACCCCGCGCCCAACCCTTTGGCGATTGTGGTAATGTCGGCGCAGATGCCTTCCTGCTCCAGCGCGAACAGGCTGCCGGTACGACCCATGCCGCACATCACTTCATCGGCAATCAGCAATACACCGTGGCGGTCGCAGATCTCGCGGATGCGCTTGAAATAGCCCGCAGGTGCCGGCTGTGATCCAAGCGAGGCGCCAACCACAGGTTCGGCGACAAACGCAGCGACCGTATCAGCGCCCAGTTCCATGATCCGGGTCTCAAGCTGATCGGCCATCCGCGTGGCGAAATCCGCTTCGCTTTCGCCGCTTTGCTGCAACCGGTAAGCATAGGCCGCATCGATATGCGACACGTCCATCAGCATCGGCGCAAAGGGCGCCCGGCGTCCGGCATGGCCGCCCACTGCAAGTGCTGCCAGCGTATTACCGTGATAACTGGGGGCGCGGGCGATGATCCGTGCGCGTTTGCCGTCGCCGCGTTCCAGATGATACTGCCGCGCCAGTTTCAGCGCCGCTTCCATCGCCTCTGACCCGCTGCCCAGATACATCACCCGCCCCTCACCGGTGCCTTCGGGGGCGCGCGCGATCAGGTAATCGGCCAAATCTTCTGCCGGGGCATTGGTGAACAGGCCCGTGTGGGCAAACGACAGCGTATTGACCTGTGCGCAAATGGCATCACGCACCGCCTGATTGTCATGGCCAAGGCTGGATACGGCGGCACCGCCACAAGCATCCAGATAGCGCTTGCCGGTTTCGTCGATAAGA
The DNA here is from genome assembly GCA_024636405.1 of Sulfitobacter sp. The sequence continues at coordinate 4,377 of JAGXHC010000058.1, forward strand.
TAGCTGCCTTCTCCGGCGACAATCGTCGGCTGGTACCCGGTCAGGGTGCGGCGCAAGACATGGCTCATTCGGCGGATCTGATCTTTGCTCAGGGATGGGTCCACCTTAATATGACCGAGGCAAAGTGCAATGCCGGGCCGGTTGATCTGAAGCAGCGATTGACCTATGATAGCGCTAACAGATATATCAACATCGAAACGTCACACCATCGAAACATCAATCCGGAGGCACCGCGTATGACCATCAAAATCGCAATCAATGGGTTTGGCCGCATAGGCCGATGCGTGCTCCGCGCGCTTGTGGAATATGGCTTTGACGGGATCGAGGTGGTCGCGATCAACGATCTGGCACCGCCCGAGACGCTGTTGCACTTGCTGAAATACGATTCCGTGCATGGGCGTTTGCAGGGCACGGCGCGGCTGGAAGGCGACAATCTGATCATCGCGGGCCAGACAATCCGCATGACCGCGGAGCGCGATCCGGCAAAATTGCCTTGGGGTGACGTCGATATTGCCTATGAATGTACCGGATTGTTCACCCAGCGCGACAAGGCTGCGGCGCATCTGGAAAACGGCAGCAAACGCGTGCTGATTTCCGCCCCCGGCAAAGACGCGGACCGCACGGTGGTTTACGGGGTCAACCATGCCGGGTTGACGGGCGATGATGTGATTGTGTCGGCGGCGTCGTGTACCACCAACTGTCTGGCCCCGGTCGCCAAGGTGCTGGACGACGCGTTTGGCATCGAAACCGGGTATATGACCACGATCCACGCCTTTACCGGCGACCAGCCGACGCATGATGCGCCGCACCGCGATCTCTACCGTGGCCGTGCGGCATCAGCGTCGATGGTGCCGACCTCTACCGGGGCTGCCGCCGCGATTGCATTGGTGATCCCGCATCTGAAGGGGCGGCTCGAAGGGTCTGCCGTGCGGGTGCCGACGCTGAATGTGTCGCTGGTTGATCTGTGTTTCATGCC
>JAGXHC010000008.1 GCA_024636405.1 Sulfitobacter sp.
CGCTTGAAGGCTTCGGCGAATTCCGCAGGGTTGGCGGCGGTTTCGGCATTGGCACCCATCGCGGCGGCATGCGCCTCGAAATTCACGGCGAAGGGGTGTGGGATCGTGGGGCAATCGGCCAGCAGGTTGTTGAAACTCTCGTTGCCAGTGTTGTTTTGCAGTTTGTTGATCACCGCAAAGCCGCCGTTATCCAGCACGCAGATGATCAACTTGCGCTGCGTCAAAACCGAGGAGTAGATGTCGGAGTTCATCAGCAAATAGGACCCGTCGCCGGTAAAGACGATGGTGTCGCGGTCAGGCTCGCGCTCGAATTGCGCAATCCGTGCACCCCAACCGCCTGCAATCTCGTAGCCCATGCAGGAAAATCCGAACTCCACGTCGACGGTGCCGGGCTCTTTGGTTTGCCAATGGGCTGTCACCTCGGCGGGAAGGCCACCCGCGGCTGCAACGACGCGGTCGCGGGAATCGCAAAGATCGTTAACGACGCGGATCGCCTGCGCATAGGAATTTGGGCCATTGCCGGGGGTGGTGATCGTGTCGGTATAGGCGACCCACTTGGCGCGCTCTGTCTGGGCATTCATGGTCCAGTCATCGGGTGCGCGGTATCCGGACAGTGCCTCGCCAAGAGCAAAAAGGCCCAGTTTGGCGTCGCCCACCACGGGCAGGGACAGGTGCTTGGCCGCATCGTGACGTCCGACGTTCAGGCCGATGATCCGCGCGTCCTTTGCAAAGGCCGTCCATGATCCGGTGGTGAAGTCCTGCAACCGGGTGCCGAGGGCAAGGATCACGTCGGCTTGCGCCGCCACGGTATTGGCGCTGTCCGATCCGGTGACGCCGACGGGGCCGATGTTGAGCGGGTGCGATTGAGTCAAATTCGCGCGGCCTGCGATGGTTTCAACCACTGGAATGTTGTGATGCGTGGCAAAGTCGATCAATGCATCGACCGCACCGGCGTATTGCACGCCGCCGCCTGCAATGATGACGGGGCGCTTGGCGGCCTTCAGGGTTGCGGCGGCTTCCTCGATCTCTGCGATATCGGGGGCTTGGCTGCGGATGCGGTGAACGCGCTTGGCGAAAAAGCTGGCGGGGTAGTCATAGGTCCAGCCCTGCACGTCTTGCGGCAGGCCGATGAAGGCGGGGCCGCAGTCGGCGGGGTCCAGCATGGTCGCAAAGGCGGCTGGCAAAGATTGCAGGATCTGCGCCGGATGGGTGATGCGATCCCAGAACCGAGAGACGGCCTTGAAGGCGTCATTCACCCCCAGCGCCGGATTGCCGAAGTGCTCTAGCTGCTGCAGCACCGGATCGGGCAGGCGGGTGATGAAGGTATCGCCGCAAAGCATCAGAACCGGCAAGCGGTTGGCATGGGCCAGCGCGGCAGAGGTCAGAAGGTTCGCTGTCCCGGGACCGGCGCTGGCGGTGCAGAACATAAAGCGGCGGCGCAGCCATTGTTTAGCATAGCCGGCGGCGGCGAACCCCATGCCCTGTTCGTTCTGGCCCCGATAAAGCGGCAGCGCAGCGCGGTTTTCGTAAAGCGCCTCGCCCAGACAGGTGACGTTGCCGTGGCCAAAAATGCCGAAGCCGCCGCCGCAAATCCGCATCTCCTTGCCGTCAATTTCGATATACTGATTGGCAATAAAGCGGATGATCGCCTGCGCCGTTGTCAGCTTTACCGTCTCGTTCATAATCTGCCTGCTTTTCAATCATCAAGGGTTCGTTTGCGATTGCATCTTGCGCGCTATCGACTCCAACGATACAAGTTTTGCAACCGGTTGCAAACTTTAATTCGGGTACAGGGGGCGGGATGACGGAAATAGGCATCGGGATTGTCGGCGGCGGATACATGGGAAAGGCCCATGCAGTGGCGATGTCGGCAGTCGGGGCGGTCTTTAATACGGCCCTGCGCCCACGTCTGGAAATGGTCTGCGCCAGCACGCCCGCCTCTGCCGAGCGCTACCGCAAGGCCTACGGCTTTGCGCGGGGCACGGATGATTGGCGGGTGCTAGTGAATGACCCCAAGGTCGAAGCGGTCATCATCGCCGCGCCGCAAGAGACGCACCTGGAAATCGCAGCGGCCGCTTTTGCCTTGAGCAAGCCGGTGTTTTGCGAAAAGCCACTCGGTGCGTCGCTGGCCGAGAGCCGGGCAATGGTCGCGGCAGCGCAGGGCCAGATCAGCATGACCGGCTTCAACTATATCCGCACCCCTGCCAGCCAGTTTGCCCGCAAGCTGATCGCGCAGGGTGCGATCGGCGACATCACATGGTTTCGCGGCGAGCATACAGAGGATTTTCTGGCGGACCCGCAGCAGCCAGCGTCTTGGCGCACCAGCGGCGGCGCGAACGGCACCATGGGCGATCTGGCCCCGCATATGATCAACGGCGCGCTGGCGCTGATTGGTCCGATCACGGCGCTGAGCGCCATGATAGAGACTGTTCACGCCACCCGTCCGGGGGGCGATGTGACCAATGATGATCACGGGCAGATGATGTGCCGCTTTGCCAATGGGGCGATGGGGCAGATGTATTTCAGCCGGATCAGCCATGGCCGCAAGATGGGCTATGCCTATGAAATAACTGGCACAAAAGGTGCGCTTCGGTTCGACCAAGAGGATCAAAACGCGCTGTGGTTCTATAGCGCGGACGAGCCCGAGGCGATCCGCGGATTCCGCAAAATACTGACCGGTCCGGCGCATCCGGACTATGAACCCTTCTGTCAGGGGCCGGGGCATGGCACCGGATATCAGGATCAGATCATCATCGAGGCGCGCGATTTTCTGCGTGCAATCGAAACCCGCACGCCCGTCTGGCCGACGTTCCAGGACGGCATGGCGGTCAATCAAGTTGTCGCGGCGGCGATGAAGTCATCCCGTGCAGGAGCTTGGATCGACGTCGCCTCTGTTTAGCATTCGAAAGGCATCACTATGACAATCAAGATCGGCAATGCGCCCTGTTCGTGGGGCATCGAATTTCCCAGTGATCCGGCCTATCCCACCTGGCAGTCAGTCTTGGATCAGTGCGCTCAGGCGGGGTATAAGGGGATCGAGCTTGGCCCAATCGGCTATCTGCCCGAAGACCCCGCCGTACTGGCACCTGAGCTGGCCAAGCGTGGGTTGGAAATCATCGGCGGTGTCGTGTTCCGCGCCTTTCACGATCCCGCCAAATGGGATGACGTGCTGGACGCCAGCCACCGTACCTGCAAGGCACTGACAGCGCACGGCGCGCAGCATCTGGTGCTGATTGACAGTATCTCTCCCCGCCGCGCCCCGACGGCGGGCCGTGCTGCCGAGGCAGAGCAGATGGATAATGCCGAATGGACCGCCTTTCGTGATCGGCTGGCGACGATCGCCAAGATCGGCACCGAAGAATACGGGCTGACCGTTGGCATCCACGCCCATGCGGCAGGTTTCATCGACTTCGAGCCAGAGCTGGAACGGCTGCTGGACGAGGTGGACGAAAGCATCTTGAAAATCTGCTTTGACACCGGCCATCACTCTTATGCGGGCTACGATCCGATTGCATTCATGGACCGGCATATGGACCGGATTTCCTATATGCATTTTAAAGACATCGATCCCTTGGTCAAAGCGGATGTCGTCTCCAACCGCACCGGATTTTACAAAGCCTGCGGGCAGGGCATTTTCTGTAACCTGGGCAAGGGCGATGTGGACTTTCCTGCGGTGCGCCAACGCCTGATCGATGCCGGCTTCGAGGGGTGGTGCACGGTCGAGCAGGACTGTGACCCGTCTGTCCCCGGCACGCCGCTGGAAGATGCGCGCGCCAATCGTGAATATCTGCAATCCATCGGCTTTTAGGAACATAGCATGACAAAACTAAAGTGGGGCATGATCGGCGGCGGCGAAGGCAGCCAGATTGGACCAGCGCACCGTTTGGGCGCACAGGCGGATGGTCGTTTTGAATTCGCAGCTGGCGCGCTGGATCATCGCGCCGAAGAGGGGCGGGCCTACGGCCAGCGCCTTGGGATCGCGGCAGACCGCGCTTATGGCGACTGGACCGAAATGCTTGCCGGTGAACGCAATCGTACTGACCGCGTCGATCTGGTGACGGTGGCGACGCCCAACGCGACGCACTTTGAGATCACCAAGGCCTTTCTAGAGGCCGGCTTTAACGTGCTATGTGAAAAGCCGATGACAATGGACGTCGAACAGGGCGAAGAGATTGTCCGCATTGCCAACGCCAGCGGCAAGATCTGTGCAGTGAACTACTGCTACTCTGCCTACCCGATGATCCGGCAGGCCCGCGCCATGGTTCGCGCGGGGGAGATCGGCAAGATCCGCCTTGTGGTCACGAACTTCAGCCACGGTCACCACGGCGATGCGGGGGATGCGAACAATCCGCGGGTGCGCTGGCGCTATGATCCGGCGATGGCGGGTGTGTCGGGCCAGTTTGCCGATTGCGGCATTCACGCGCTGCATATGGCGGGTTTTATCTGCGATGATACGGTTGAAAAGCTGTCGGCTGACTTCGCCTCGACCATTCCCAGCCGCGTGCTAGAGGACGACGCGATGGTCAATTTCCGCATGACGGGCGGCACGGTTGGCAGGCTTTGGACCTCTTCAGTGGCGATCGGGCGGCAGCACGGGTTCGACATCCAGGTCTTTGGCGAAACCGGCGGGCTTCGCTGGGCGTCAGAGCAGCCGAACCAGTTGATCTATACCCCCGTCGGCGGCCGCACGCAGATCATTGAAAAGGGTGAGGGCGGCCTGCATCCCGATGCGCAGCGCTTGTCCCGCGTGTCCATCGCCCACCCCGAAGGTTTTCCGCTGGCTGTCGCCAATATCTATTGCGATCTGGCCGACGCGATCAACGGCGAGGCGCGCGACGGTCTGCCGCTGGCACCCGATGGTTTGCGGTCGATGGCAGCTGTCTATGCGGCGGTAGAGTCGGCCAAGGCGGACGGCGCATGGGTCGATGCGCGACCGCCGATGTTCCGCTAATCAGCCTGAACGCGGGGCCGCAGGGTCCCGCGTTCAATGACGCGGCATGGGAATAGCCGCGCCTCTGGATAGCGGTCCGGTTGATCCATCATCGCGACCATAAGCTCCACCGACGAATCCACGATTTCGCGAATAGGCTGCCGGATCGTCGTCAGGTTGATGTTTTCCCAGCTGGCCATTTCCATATCGTTCAGCCCGATAATGCCGATATCCCCTGGCACCGTCAGGCCCTTGTCCTTGATCGCACTCAGGGCGCCGATGGACAGCACGTCGTCACCGCAAAAATAGGCCTCCGCCGGGGCGGATTCCAGCAGGCGCAGCATTTCAGCGCGCCCGGCCTGAAAGGTATACGCGGCGGCAAAGGAGTGTGTGCAGGTCACATCCGCGTGCTTGGCGATTTCATCGGCAAAGCCGCGGAACCGGTCCATGGTCGAGGTCGCGCTTTCAGGCCCGCCAAGAAAGGAAAGGCGCTTGTAGCCGCGGGCGATCATGGTCTTGGCCGCGACGCTGCCGGCGACTGCGTTGTCGATGCCGACGACATGCACGTCGGGGCTGCTCGCATAGCGGCCAAAGGTGTTGACCACTGGTATGCCCTTGTCGCGGAACCCCTTGGCAAAGGCGGGCGGCAAGGTAGATGATGCGACGATCACGCCATCGACCGAATATTGCTGCAGCATCCGCACCGAATGTTCGGGATCGGTTTCATCGCTAAGATTGACCAGTAGGGGCCGCAAACCGCGATCTTGCAGGCCGCGGGTGAACAGATCAAAAACCTCTAGGAAAATCGGGTTGTGAAAGTTGTTGGAAACCAATCCGATCAGCTTTGTCTGGCGGGTTGTCAGGCTGCGAGCCAAGAAATTGGGACTATAGCCCAGCTCTGCGGCCGCTTTTTCGACCTTGCGCCGCATTTTGGCCGATACGGATGCGCCATCCGTGAAGGCGCGCGAGACGGCTGATGTTGAGACCCCCGCGCGGAGCGCCACATCCTTCAGCGTTGCGACCATGTGTCCAAACCATTCCTTATAAGATTAAAATGGGCGTTTACCTCATCGCCGATTGTCCTGCACGCTAAAGATAGCGCACATCTTTTGCAACCGGTTGCAAAGTGAATCGTTTCGTGCTTTCCTTAGCGGCAAGGGTGGGGGAGGCCTGCCTTTGCAACGAAGAACTGGCGTTTCTGGGAGGAAAAATCATGACATTTACGTTGAAGACATTATTGCTAACGACCACGGTCATCGCTGCGCCGCTGGCGGTTACGGCTGAGGCGCATGGCGACAATCTGAACTATGTGCTGGTAAGCCATGCACCGGACAGTGACAGCTGGTGGAACACGGTGAAAAACGGCGTAGCGCTGGCCGCCGACCAAATGGGCGTGACCGTGGAATACCGCAATCCACCATCCGGTGACCTTGCCGATATGGCGCGGATCATCGAGCAGGCCGCGGCATCGAACCCCGATGGGATCATCACAACGCTGGCCGATTTTGACGTGCTAAGCGGTCCGATTCGCGCGGCGGTCGATCAAGGCATCGACGTGATAATCATGAACTCCGGCACGGCTGCTCAGGCGGTTGAAGTCGGTGCGCTGATGTATGTCGGTCAGCCGGAATACGACGCGGGCCTTGCAGCCGGTCAGCGCGCCAAGCGTGACGGTGTTGGCAGTTTCCTGTGCGTGAACCACTATATCAGTTCTCCGTCCTCGACTGAGCGGTGTCAGGGTTTTGCCGATGGTCTAGAAGTTGAGCTTGGCAACCAGATGATCGATGCGGGCCAAGACCCGTCCGAGATCAAGAATCGCGTGCTGGCCTATCTGTCTGCCAATCCCGACACCGATGCGGTGCTGACCCTCGGGCCGACCTCTGCCGATCCGACGATTTTGGCGTTGGAAGAGAACGGTCTGGCTGGTGACATCTATTTTGGCACCTTCGATCTGGGCGAAGACATCGTCAAAGGTCTGAAGTCCGATGTGATCAAATGGGCAATCGACCAGCAACCCTTTCTGCAGGCCTATCTGCCAGTCGTGATTCTGGCGAACTATGACCGTTACGGCGTGCTGCCGGGCAACAATATCAACTCCGGCCCCGGTTTCGTGACCAAGGACGGTTTGGCCAAGGTCGAAGAATTCGCAGGCGAATTCCGTTGATCTGACCAAACACCGCCGGGCGCGCCAGCCGCGCCCGGTCCACGCCTAATCCCCCCACCAAATACTTGTCGGAGTGTGCCGTATCATGACTGATGCAACCAATAGTGACGAACGTATCAAGGAGATGTCGCGCCTGCGACGCGCCCTGATCCGCCCGGAGTTAGGGGGCATGGTTGGCTGTGTCGCTGTCTTTACCTTCTTCTTGCTCACCGCCTCGGATAGCGGGATGTTCAGTTCCACCGGCGTGTTGAACTGGTCTGTCGTTTCGGCGCAGTTCATGATTATCGCCGTCGGGGCCTGTCTGCTGATGATCGCCGGAGAGTTCGACTTGTCCGTCGGATCCATGATCGGTTTCGCAGGCATGATGATCGCCATCTTCGGTGTGACGCTAGGCTGGCCGATGTGGATGGCGATCCTTGTGACATTTGCGATCTGCATCGCGTTGGGGGCACTGAACGGCTATATCGTCGTGCGCACTGGCTTGCCGAGCTTCATCGTGACGCTGGCGACCCTGTTTATCCTGCGCGGCTTTACCATATTCATTCCGCAAACGCTGGAACGGAAGACCATCATCGGCGGCATTACCGAGGCGGCGGAGGGCGACTGGCTTGCCGCGATTTTTGGCGGCAAAGTCTTGAAGGGGTTCTTCGCCTGGTTGGGCGATATTGGCATGATTTCAGTCTTTGAACGCGGCAACAAAGCGGGGCAGCCCGTCGTTGACGGGATTCCGATGCTGATCATCTGGGCGCTGGGGCTCGTGATCGTCGGGCATATCGTTCTGACCCGCACTCGTTTCGGGAACTGGATTTTTGCGGCAGGCGGCGACGCGCAGGCCGCGCGCTATGTCGGTGTGCCGGTAGAGCGGGTCAAAATTCTGATGTTTATGTTCACCGCCTTTTGCGCCACGGTCTTTGCGGTCTGCCAGGTGATGGAATTCGGGTCCGCTGGTGCTGACCGGGGCCTTCTAAAGGAATTTGAAGCGATCATCGCGGTGGTCATCGGCGGCGCGCTGCTCACGGGCGGCTACGGGTCAGTGATCGGTGCGGCCCTGGGGGCGCTGATCTTTGGCGTCGTACAACAAGGTCTGTTCTTTGCCGGGGTCGAGTCGTCATTGTTCCGCGTGTTTCTTGGGGTGATCCTGCTGCTGGCCGTCATTTTGAACACCTATATTCGCCGCCTGATCACGGGAGAACGCTGATGCAACCCATCATCCGCATGACTAATATCGAAAAGCACTTCGGCTCTGTCATTGCGCTAAATGGCGTGACGGTAGATTTCTTTCCGGGCGAATGTCACTGCCTTTTGGGTGACAACGGCGCGGGCAAATCGACGTTCATCAAGACGATGTCCGGCGTGCACAAGCCGACCCGCGGCGAGATTTGCTTTGAAGGCAAGCCGATGCACTTTGATGATCCGCGCGAGGCGATCGCGGCAGGCATTGCGACGGTTTATCAGGACCTTGCGATGATCCCCCTGATGTCGGTCAGCCGCAATTTCTTTATGGGCAACGAGCCGATAAAGCACCGGATGGGCCTGCCGTTCTTTGACCATGAACTGGCCAACGAGGTTACCATGAAAGAAATGCGCGCTATGGGCATCAATCTGCGTGGCCCGGATCAGGCGGTCGGGACGCTTTCGGGTGGCGAGCGTCAGACTGTCGCTATTGCGCGGGCGGTCTATTTTGGAGCCAAGGTGCTGATCCTGGACGAGCCGACATCCGCGCTGGGGGTACGACAAACGGCGAACGTGCTGGCAACGGTGGACCGGGTGCGCAAGCAGGGGATCTCGGTCGTGTTCATCACCCATAACGTGCGTCACGCGATGGCAGTGGGCGACCGTTTTACCGTGCTGAACCGGGGCAAGACATTTGGCACGGCAACGCGGGGCGACGTGACGCCAGAAGAGTTGCAGGACATGATGGCAGGTGGGCAGGAGCTCGCGACTTTGGAAGGCTCACTCGGCGGTACTGTTTGATAAAACTGGCCTGCACATTTGGACGCATGTGCGGGCCCCGCTGCAAAAAATACCGCTCAACCGCCACGCACCGCCCTGTATGTGATTTCGGCCGCATTATATGGTCACATCGCCTCCCGACTTTTGCTCGAACACCAACACAGCGCCGGTAATCAGCGCACCTTTCGCCCGAACGGCAGCTTGTTGCGCGCCCAAAACCAGTCTCCTAAAGGTTGCAGTTTCCAAGAGCCAAAGCGCAAGGTGCCCGGAATAAGGCACAGGGCGCATACAATTGATTCGACTACAACAAAGACCTCTTTTTGGGTTTTTCCTGAACCCCTTTGGCACGACCGCGCGCGCCATTGAGTTGAAGGGTGATCATTTTTTGGTCACCGGGCGGAGCATGCCTGCACCACTTTCCTTGGCGGATATTGGCGAGGCACCAGCCCTTCGGAAGGGCCTACTTGGAACAACGCTGTCTTTGCAGGTGTCCGCAAATAGGGATGTCATCTTGCGCGGTACCGATCATGGCGATGCGCGCGCCTTTGCCGACACCGTCCAGACTGCGTGGGTCAGCTTCAACACGGGTGCTTTTGATCGGGAAGCGCAACGGTTCGACCGGCTTCATGC
>JAGXHC010000059.1 GCA_024636405.1 Sulfitobacter sp.
GCAAACATTGCTGTCCTCCTTGCTACGCTGGCATTATCCAGATCAGCTTCGAGGGTCCGTGGGCTTGCGCCCCCATCTCAGCCGCGGCGTTACGCGGCTCCCCTGTGGTAGGGTTTGGATGCCAGATAAACCAAAGATTTGCAAGTCAAACAGATAGGGTGCGCTGAATATTTATCTTGAGAGGTGAGGGATCCGCTTTGGCACAAAGCCGTAGCGCTTGATCAGGCTGGTCAGAAGTCGGTTTGCCGCCCGCTTGTTCCGTCGGCACTGGACAATCTCTTTCAGAACGACGCCATTTTGATCAACAGCCCGCTACAGCCAGAATTGTCTTCTCGAGATTTTCGCGACGAGTTCGTCGAGATGCAAAACATCGCCGGAATAGGCCTGACGACGCCGAAGGTTCCGGGCAATCTGCGGCCCGAATTTAATCATCCAGCGCCGGATACTTTCGTAAGATACGTCGACGCTGCGTTCCAGAAAAAGCTTCTCAACCTCGCGCAGGCTCAGGTTGAAGCGTGCTTACAGCCAGACCGCATGAGCGATAATCTTTGATGGAAAGCGGCGGTATTCGTAGCTGATGGTCGGTGTGTGCATCGCCGTCAGATACGTCCAAACCGCGACGCGAGCAACAAAGCGCCAGTTGACCCGACAACGCCCCTTGCCGCCTATGCCCGCTCTGCCGTTATGTTCTATCATCACCAGAACGGCACCTGTACCATGGGTACAGGCGACATGGCCGTGGTGGACCCGCAGCTCAAGGTGCGCGGCGTGGATGGGTTGCGGGTGGTGGATGCATCGGTCTTTCCGCGCGTGCCTGCGGGCAACACCAATGCGTCGGTGATCATGGAGGCCGAAAAAAGAGGCTGACATGATCCTGTCGGAGCCAATCTGATTTTGCCCACGCCTGTAGAGGCCGGCGCGGGCACCTGGAACTTTATAATCCATGAAGGAGAAAGATATGTTACGTAGAACGTTATTGGGGGGCAGTGCGGCCCTTACGATCCTGGCTGGGGGCGTGATGGCGCACCCGCTGGATGGGCTTTCCGGCCCGGAATACCAGAAAATCAACGAAATCCTGCGCGCCGGTGATCTGGCGGGGGATGACACGCTCTATCCGCTGATCGAACTGGTCGAACCGCCCAAGGCCGACGTGTTGGCATGGCAGGAAGGAGACACGCTCGACCGCCGTGCCATGGTGCATATGTCGAACGCCGACAACAGCGGCTTTGTCGAAACCATCGTCAACCTGACCACCGGTGAAATCGAAAGCAGTGCGCCCGTCGGCGGGCAGCCGATGGTCCTGTTCAACGAATTCGCCAATGCCATGGCCGCCGCGCTGGAACATCCCGACATGATCACCGGGCTGGAGAAACGTGGCCTAACCCCCGATCAGGTCTTCTGCCTGCCGCTCACCGCCGGGAACTTCTTCACCGAAGAGGACGAAGGCACACGGCTGATGAAGGTGCCGTGCTACGTCAATCCCGAGGGCTCGAATTTCTACGCCAAACCGATCGAGAACATATACGCCGTCGTCGATCTGCAAAGCGGCAAGGCGCTGCGGGTGATCGACGAGGGCAACGTGGCGATCCCCGAGGACGGTTGGGGCTACACCGGCGAGGAGATCGAGGCCCGCGTCCCGCAACGCGCCAACATGAACCCCGCCACTCTGAGCCAGGAGGGGGATCCGAACTACACCTACGCCGATGGCGCGCTGGAATGGGACATGTGGCGCATGCGCTTGCGGGTCGACAAGCGCCCCGGACCGGTGCTGTCCAATATTGACGTGAAAGATGGCGACGAATGGCGCTCGCTGCTCTATCAGGCGCATCTGTCCGAGGTCTTCGTGCCCTATATGGACCCCAGCGCGGGGCTCTATTGGCGCACCTACATGGACAGCGGCGAATACGGCTTCGGCCTGTTCCTGACGCCGCTGGTCGCGGGCATCGACTGCCCCGCCTATGCCACCTTCCTGCCCGCGATGATCGCAGGTGACGACGGCCAGCCGCTGGAAATTCCCGACGCAGTCTGCATCTTCGAGCGCAACATCGGCGATCCGGCCTGGCGGCACTTCGAGGTCTTCGCCCAAGGCCCCGATCAATACACCCCTGCCGAAGGCCGCCCCGCGACGGAACTGGTCGTGCGCACCGCCTCCGAGGTAGGGAATTACGATTACCTGATCGATTACCGGTTCCATCAGAATGGGCAGATGGAGATCAAGATCGGCGCGACCGGCCTTGATGGCGTGAAGGGAGCCGATGCAACGTCGATGGACGACCCGTCAGCGGCGCGCGAGACGGAGTATGGCACGCTGATCGCGCCCAATCTGGTGGCGGCCAACCATGACCACTACTTCAACTTCCGCCTCGACTTCGACATTGACCAGCCGAAGAACCGCTTCATGACCATGGACATCGTTCCGGCCAAGGTGGCCGAGGACAGCCCGCGCCGGTCGCTGTGGAAGGTAGAGAACAACATGCCTGCCTCCGAGGCGGAGGCGACCTATCAGATATCTTCCTTCAATCCGCGCTATTTCATGTTGCAGAACCCCGACCGCAAGGGGCCGCTCGGGCACACGCCAGGCTACATGATTCACCACGGCAGCGTCGCCTATGGCCCGTTCGACTTCGAGAACGACCCGCCGATGATCCGAAACGCCTATATCGAGAATTCGGTTTGGAACACGGTCCATGACCCCGATGAACGCTATGCTGGCGGTAAGTTCGCGTTGCAAAGTGACGGGTCTGATACGCTTGCGCAGTGGGTGCAGGAAGACGCACCCTTGCAGGACCAAGATATCGTCACATGGTTCACCGCAGGGTTCCATCATGTGCCGCGAATGGAAGACTGGCCGGTGATGTCGATGGAGTGGAAGACGGTACATATCAAACCGCATAACTTCTTTCCGATGAACCCGGCGATCACCATACGCGATCCGGACTAACCTGTCCGCGTTTAGCAAAAGGGGTGCCCGGTGTAGACCGGGCATCTCATTCTTATCTGCGCTACATTTGCGACGGTAAGAAAAGCACTAAGGCTGGAAAGGCTAAGAGCAGCAGCAAGCGCAGGATATCGACCACCCAAAAGGGGGTTACGCCGCGAAAGATGGTACCAGTGGTGACATCGCCGACCACGCTTTTCAGAACAAATACGTTCAGCCCAACGGGCGGTGTGATCAGACTGATCTCGGTAACAACCACAACTATGATGCCGAACCACACCGGGTCAAAACCAAGACTGGTCACCAGCGGGAAAAATATCGGCACGGTCAGCAACAGCATCGACATGCTTTCAAATATGCACCCAAGGGCGATGTAGATCAGCAAGATCAGCGCCATCACCACCCAAGGCCCGAGGTCCAATGAGGTCACCAGCGCAAGCAATCCTTCGGGCAGGCCAGCGAGGTTGACAAAGTTTGAGAAAATCCAAGCTCCGATGAGCACAGCAAACAACGAGGCAGTGGTCAGCGTCGTTTCTTCCAATACCTCGCGCAGGGCGCGCCAATTGAGACCGCCGCGCGCCAAGGCGATCAAGAACGCACCTGCGGCCCCCATGCCAGCGGCTTCTGTTGGGGAGAAGGCCAGATGGATCGGCCAGAAATCCAACACTCCGTAGAGGCCGCCAATCACCAGCGCAAAAAGCGCCAGCACGGACCAGACGTGGTTAAGAGCGTGCAGCCGTTCGCCCCAAGTGGCGCGAGGGCCCGCAGGCCCGGCTTCGGGATTCATGGCTACGGAAAACCGGACCGCACCGAGGTAGAAGATAATGCCAAGAAACCCCGGAATGATCCCTGCAATGAACAAGGCCCCGATGGAGGTTTCGGTGAGTAGGCCATAGATCACCAGGATGACCGACGGTGGGATCAAGATGCCCAGCGTTCCGCCTGCGGCGATGGAGGCCGTGGACAGGCTGTCGGAATAGCCGAATTTGCGCATTTCCGGCATGGCGACCTTTGACATGGTGGCCGCAGTCGCGAGGGATGAGCCGCAGATCGCGGCAAACCCGCCGCAGGCGACAATCGTGGCCATGGCCAGCCCGCCGCGAAAATGCCCCAGAAAGGCGTTAGACACTTGGTAAAGTTCGCGGCTTATGCCGCCCTTGTTCACGAAGAGTCCCATGAGGATGAACAAAGGGATCACCGACAGGCCGTAATCCTGACTCGTGTCAATGATCAGCCGTGACACCATCGAGATGGATGCGCGATAGCTCGTTTCATAGACAAGCCCGATCATGCCGACAAAACCCATCGCAAAAGCTATCGGAATACGCAGGAGCACGAGAAGGAACACGGCGGCGAAACCGATGGCGGATGCAATCATTTGGATGTGTCCAGAAGCTGGGGTGCGAAGAGGTGCAAAAGGCCGCGCACGATCAGCACGATCGAGGTTAGAAAGGTCATGGCGGCGATGAACATACCCATATAAAAGGTCGGAATTTCAAGGTACTCCGTCACATCCCCATAGCTGCGCGCGCGGTAGGCCAGATCGACCACACGTAACGCTGGCAACCAAAGCATGGCACCGCAGGCCAATGCCACCAGCGCATCGCGCAAGCGTTCCAACCGCAACTGGGCAAACGGGCCGTCAAGCAGATCGACTGCAATATGCCCCTCGCGACCTGACAAAATCGGAAGGGCGGAAAAGACGATTAGCGCAATCCCGATGCGGATCAGCTCGGTAGCAGCTTGGATGGGGGCGTTGAACAGGGATCGCATAAGCACATCGGCAAAGGTCAGCCCCATGAGCGCAAATAGCGCCAACGAGGCCATTGCCATTGGAATTACTGAGACGATCTGGAACAGGCGGATCAAAGAGCGCATGGAATTCCCCTGCGGTCGAGCCGGGCGCATCGATCAGATGCACCCGGCTGCCAAACGTCGTTTTACTTGCTCGCGGCGGCCATTTCGCTGCGCATCATTTCATATGCGGCCTGACCGTCTATTCCAGCATCCGTAATTTCGGCGATAATTTTTTCGCGTACCCGTGCGGCCATTTCTGCAAAGCGCTCCTGGTCCTCAGCGGAGGCGGTCACGATTTTATTGTCTGCTGCCGCTTCGGTCTGGGCGCGGGCGTCGACGTCACTCTGGTCCCATACGGCACCCATCATGCGGCTGGCGGTTTCACCGAAAACCTGTTCATCCAAAGCTTTTTGCATCTCTTCGGGCAGGCTGTCGAACTTTTCCTGACTCATGATCACGGCAAAAGAACCGCGGTAAAAACCACCGGGCATCTCGTAGACGTTCTTGGCAACTTCGTCCAATTTGAAGCTGATCCGCTCGCCCATGTTCATCGCCACCGCGTCGGCGGCACCGGAATCCAATGTCTCATAGACTTTGGGAGCGGGCACCTGAATCCCGACAAGACCGAGTTCCGCCCCCACATCAGCCGATACACCGCCACCCAGACGGGTTTTCAAACCATTGAGGTCCTCAAGCGTGCTGACCTCTTTGTTGGAATGGATATGCCCCGGACCGTGTGTTGTAAGTGCGATGACTTTCACACCACGGTGTTCGTCAAGTTCGGCCAACATCGCTTCGTGTACGCGCCAATGCGCGACAGAAGCGGCCTCGGCGCTGCCTTCATAGCCGGGAACCTCAACCAGCTTGGTGCCAACAAAACGACCGGGGGTGTAACCATGAAACACGATAGCGATATCTGCGGCACCATCCAGCAGCAGGTCCATCTGTGCGGGGGGCGGTGCCAAGCCGTTCTTGAGCTCGGTTGTGATCTCGCCTCCTGTGGCTTCGGACATCATTTCGGTCAGCTTGGCAAACATGCCGGTGTTGACCGGGTGCGTTGGTGGCAACCAGGTTGAGATCGTCAGGGTTTCGGCTGCAAAGGCACCAGTGGCAGTGCAGATTGCCAAGGCCGACGTTGTCAGAAACTTGGTAAATTTGGTCATTTCGGGCTCCTCCCCATATCGTTTGATATGCCTTGATGGACGCGCCTTTGGCCCGCTTACCAAGTATATGCGTTTTCATGTATTCACATTTCAAAGGCGATTGGAACCGTTTTTTATGGACGCCTGTCTTGCTTACCCAGGCTGGCTGGCTTCCAGCGCCCCCAAAAGTGACTTCAACGCGGGCTTTAGATGGGCCCCCTCGTTGCTTTGCAAAAGCTTCAGCAGGGCGGCCTCGTGTTCGCGGGCTTGGGGAACCAGTTTCGCCGCCAAATCACGCCCCTGATCGGTCAGGAAAACCCGAACGCGGCGGCCATCTTCGGGGTCATTGCGACGGGTCAAGAGCCCGCGCTGTTC
This sequence comes from Sulfitobacter sp., assembly GCA_024636405.1. The sequence goes on from JAGXHC010000059.1 coordinate 6,253, forward strand.
CATCTGCGCGATAATGCGGGTCAATCGGGATTGCTCCGCCAAGGCGACGCGGGCAAGTTGGGTGATCATCGCGCCATCTTGATCCGAGAGGCAAGCCAGCACGCGCCATTCCGGCACCCGCAGGCCCATCGTGCGCACCTTTGCGTGGAACTGCGCACTGGCCGCTTCGCTGGCCGCAGCCAGAAGATACAACAGGTAGTCGGGTACAAAGGCCGCAGGCGGCACCCCGTTATCTGAGGTGTCTGGTTCCGTAATCTGTTGCGACACGCGTCTGAACCCTTTGACAGGCCGGAAACAAATAGATCCGGCGGCTCTTAAATGACTGTGATGGCCAGAGTTGGCAAGAAAACCCTTGACCAAAAGTATATGAAATTTCATATTGTTTAGCAGGGAGGGCCGCAGATGTCAAAGATTGAAGCTAAGGTAATGCAGGTGACGCCGCTCACAGAACGTATCAGCGAGTTTTGTTTAGTGTCGGTTAATGGCGCGGCGATGCCGACCTATGATGCGGGTGCGCATGTGCTTTTTGACCTGCCCGATGGCGACACCCGCGCGTATTCCCTCATTGCGTTTGAGCCGATCAGTGCCGCGCCGCAGACATACCGCATCGCGGTGCAGCGCGAGCCGGAAGGCAAGGGCGGCTCAACGCATATGCACGGGCTTCGGGCCGGGGCGACCATCACCTGCGCTGCACCCAAGAATGATTTTCCGCTGAACCCCGATGCGCCCGCCGTGTTTCTTGCAGGCGGCATCGGGATCACGCCGATGATTTCAATGGCGACGACGCTGCAGGACCGCGGGCAAAAGTTCGCCTTTCACTATTCAGGCCGCAGTGCGTCCCTGATGGCCTACCGCGATGTGCTGCAAGAATCATTTGGCGATAAACTGCATCTGCATTGTGACGACGACCCTGCCTGTGCGCTGGATCTGGACGCTGTGATTGCTGATATGGGTTCGGCAGCGCATTTGTATGTCTGCGGTCCGAAGGGGCTAATTGATGCGACCAAGGCGAAGGCCGAGACGGCCGGGATCCCGGCAGAGCGGATACATTTTGAGCTGTTTGACGCACCGCAAGAACAGGTGGGCGACACGGCCTTTGAGGTCGAACTCGCATCGACCGGAGCAGTATTTACCGTGGCACCCGGCCAGTCGATCATCGAGGCGTTGGAAGAGGGCGGTGTCGATGTGATGTATGACTGCCAACGTGGCGATTGTGGGATTTGCCAATGCGATGTGATCAGCGGCACGCCCGATCACCGCGATGTGGTACTATCAGAGGCGGAACGCGCGGCGGGCAATGTCATGCAGATTTGTGTCAGCCGCGCAAAATCACCCCGCCTTGTGCTGGATATCTGAGGGAGGACCCTATGGGACGTTATACCGACAATCCTGCGGCACTGGCGGCGCTTGTAGAACCGCATCAGGTTCACCGCGACATCTACATTGATACCGAAGTTTACCAGCAGGAGATGAAACATCTCTTTGCCAATGTTTGGGTTTTTGTTGGCCATGAAAGCCAGACGCCCAACAAAGGTGATTATTTCAGCACCCAAATCGGCAATCAGCCGGTGATTCAGGTGCGCCATTCCACGGGCGACATCCATGTGTTGCTGAACCGCTGCCCGCACAAGGGCACCAAGATCGTGATCGACCGGCAGGGCAACACCGGCAAGTTTTTTCGCTGTCCCTATCACGCGTGGTCGTTCAAGACCGACGGCTGCCTTTTGGCAATTCCGCTTAAGAAGGGGTATCAGGACACAGGGCTGGAAACGACCGACAGCGGCAAGGGAATGCGCGCCGTCGGCGATGTGAGAAACTACCGGGGCTTCATCTTTGCGCGGCTTGCCGAGGAGGGCATCAGCTTCGAGGAGTTCTTTGGCAACAGCCTGTCATCGCTCGACAATATGGTCGACCGTTCTCCTGCCGGGCGGCTTGAAGTTGTCGGCCCGCCGCTGCGCTATCTGCATCACTGCAACTGGAAGATGCTGGTCGAAAACCAGACCGACACCTGCCACCCGATGGTGGCACATGAAAGCTCTGCCGGGACGGCGGTGAAGCTTTACGAGGAGTTGAATTTGCCGGAAGGCGCGCCAAAACCTCCGGCGATGGAGATCATCGCGCCTTTCATGTCTCCCTACGAATTCTTTGAGGGCATGGGCATTCGAACCTGGCCGAACGGGCACGGGCACACCGGGGTGAACCATTCGATCCATTCGGATTATTCCGCTATTCCGGGGTATTTTGAGGCGTTGAGCGACAGCTATGGCGAGGAAAAGGCCAAGGCAATCTTGGACGAAAACCGCCACAACACCGTTTATTTCCCGAACATCATGATCAAAGGCCCGATCCAGCAGTTGCGCGTCTTTATCCCGCTGGCGGCGGACCGGACCATCGTGGAAAGTTATATCTACCGCTTGGTCGATGCACCCGATGAACTGACCGCGCGCACGGCGATGTACAACCGGATGATCAATGCGCCGACCTCTATAGTGGGGCATGACGATCTGGAGATGTACGAGCGCGCCCAGGAAGGGCTGATGGTCGACGGGTTGGAGTGGGTCAATATCCAACGTCTGATTGAGGAAGACGAGGACTTCGCGGTCGAAGCGGTTGAGAACGGTACCACCGAGCGCCAGATGCGCAACCAGTTCCACGCATGGGTCAAGTTCATGACCATGGGCATGGACAAGACTGCGGAGGCCGCAGAATGACTGTCACACGCGAGAGCTTGATTGATTTCATCTATGATGAAGTGCGCATGCTGGACGAGGGGCGTTTTACCGAGTGGTTGGACCTGTGGCTGCCTGACGGCCACTACTGGATGCCACTGGATTACAAACAGAGCGATCCAATTAACGAGACCTCTTTGATGTATGAAGATATGTTCATGCTTAAGCTGCGGGTGGAGCGGCTGGTGGGCGCGCGGACCTTCAGCCAGAAGCCCAAAAGCCGTTGCCACCATGTGATCCAGCGGCCTTTCGTGGATGAGGTGGATGAGGACTCAGGTCGGTTCGTAACCACAACTTTCATGCATTACGTTGAGACACGGCTGGACGCGCAGCAATTGCTGGCCGTCACCGCTCGGCACGAATTGGCGTGGGTCGAAGGCAAGCTGCGCATCGCCAACAAGCGGGTCGATATCGTCAATTGCGACGCTGCCTTTCGCAACATCCAGTTGCTGCCTTGATCGCGCCCGAAACGGCATCGGTCTTTGCCGCTTTCGAGGCCACAGCAGAGCGTTATCCTGAGCGTGCCTTTCTGAACGTTCTACCGGAAACTGCCGATATCTACGGCATCACAGCGGGCGAAATGACCTATGCTGAAGCTGCGGATCAGGTGAGAGAGCTGCGCACCGCCGTGCAGGATGCCGGGTATCGCGCCGGGCAGCGGATAATGCTGCTGATGGAAAACCGGCCCACATTCTTCTTGTGGTGGCTGGCGCTGAACGGGCTGGGGCTAACGGTAGTGCCGGTCAACCCCGATCTGCGCTTGGCAGAGCTGAGCTATATGATCGACCATGCAGAGCCGGTGCTGGCCGTGGCGATGCCTGGACGATGTGCGGAACTGCGCGCGGCAGCGGCCGAGGTGGGGTGCGATATGCCGGTGATCGCGCCTGGTGAGCCGTTGCCCTTGCCCATTACGCAAAACGCGATCGCGGCGCGTGAGGGCGGGGGTGAAAATGCTGAGGCGGCGTTGCTTTATACGTCCGGCACCACGGGTCAGCCCAAAGGCTGTATCCTGACCAATACCTATTTCCTTGTGGCCGGGCGCTGGTATGCGCAAACGCGCGGACTTTGTGCGCTTGGGGCAGATGGCGAACGAATGATCACGCCGCTGCCGATCTTTCACATGAACGCGATGGCTTATTCCTTCATGGCGATGATCGCCGTGGGGGGGAGTCTGACGGCACTGGACCGGTTTCATCCGCGCAGTTGGTGGGCTTCGGTCCGCGCGTCCAGGGCCACCTGCCTGCATTACTTGGGCGTCATGCCGTCGATGCTTATGGGCGCTGAGGCGGACCCAAGCGACCGGGATCACAAGGTGCGCTTTGGCTTTGGTGCCGGCGTCGACGCTAATCTGCACGCTGATTTCGAGGCGCGTTTTGGTTTTCCACTGGTCGAGGCCTGGGCAATGACCGCGACCGGTGCAGGGGCGGTGATCTGTGCCAACCGCGAACCGCGCCGCGTCGGCGAAAGCTGCCTTGGCAAGCCTGAAAGCGGGCTGGACGTGCGTTTGGTTGATGATGCAGGCGCGGATGCTGCGGAGGGCGAACTGCTGGTGCGGCGTGCGGGCGACGATCCGCGCCGAGGGTTTTTCGCGGGTTATTTCAAGAACGAGGCGGCGACAGAGGAAGTCTGGGCCGACGGCTGGTTTCACACCGGCGATATCGTGCGGCAGGAGGCGGACGGCGCGATGTTCTTTGTCGACCGCAAGAAGAACGTGATCCGCCGCTCGGGGGAAAATATCGCGGCGGTAGAGGTGGAATCGACCCTGATGCGCCACCCGGACATCGCGAGCGCAGCGGTTGCCGCGGTGCCCGATCCGGTGCGCGGCGACGAGGTTTTCGCCTGCATCGTGCCAAAGCAGACACCGACCGATCCGGCAGGGCTGGCGCGCGCGATTACGCAGTGGTGCCTGACCCAACTGGCCTATTACAAAGCCCCCGGTTTTATCAACTTTGTCGATGCGCTACCGCTGACCTCCACCCAAAAGCTGCAACGGGCGGTGTTGAAATCGCAGGCGGCTGATCTTGTCACAGACCCTGCGACCATCGACACCCGCGACTTGAAAAAGCGGAGCACCGCATGAAGCGGCAAGGCTATGACGGTGTGGTGCTCGCGGCACCTGTTTCCGTGCCTTACGTGCGCTTCAGCAACGAAACCGCACATTGGTGGATCGCCCGTGCCTTGCGCGACATGCTGGCGCAGGCTGATATCGCGCCGCGGGATCTTGACGGCTTTTCCGTGTCCAGCTTTTCACTCTTTCCAGATACCCCGGTGGGTCTGACCCAGCATCTGGGGCTTTGCCCGCGCTGGCTGGATACTGTGCCGACAGGGGGGGCCAGCGGGGTGATTGCGATGCGCCGCGCTGCGCGTGCGGTGCAGGCGGGGGATGCGGATGTGGTGGCCTGCGTGGCCGGGGATGCCAACCGGATTGACAGTTTTCGCACCTTGCTGAGCGGATTTTCGCGGTTCTCGATGGATGCGACATTTCCCTATGGTTTCGGCGGACCGAACGCCAGTTTTGCGCTGCTGATGGACGCCTATATGGCCGAATACGGGGCCACCCGTGAGGATTTTGGCAAGATCGCGGTCGCACAACGCGCCAATGCGTTGCTCTATCCCGATGCGCTGATGAAGACGCCTTTGACGCTGGCGCAATATATGGATGCGCGGATGATCGCGGACCCGATTGCGCTGTTTGATTGCGTGATGCCCTGCGCGGGGGCAGAAGCCTTCCTGGTCATGCGGGAGGATGAGGCACTGCGACGCGGGCTGTCTTTTGCCCGTATCAGTGGCACGATTGAGCGGCACAATGCCTTTGCCGATGATCCGATCCAACTTCGCGGCGGCTGGGTGATTGACAGAGACGAGCTGTACGGCATGGCGGGCCACGGTCCCGAAGCTATTGACCTGCTGCAGACCTATGACGACTATCCGCTGATATCGATGATGCAGTTCGAAGATCTGGGGTTCTGTGCCAAGGGTGAGGGCGCTGCCTTTGTCCGCGCCCATGATCTGACGATCACCGGAGACTTTCCACATAACACTTCAGGCGGGCAGCTTTCTGTCGGGCAGGCGGGAGCTGCGGGGGGATATCTTGGCCTGGTCGAAGCCATCCGGCAAGTCACCGGACGGGCGTACGGCACGCAGGTGACAGACGCACGCCGCGCGATGGTGTCGGGGTTTGGCATGATCAACTATGACCGCGGTGTTTGCACCGCCGCGGCCATCATCGAAGGATCAGGCGCATGACTAAACCGCTACCACTGCCGGTAAAGAAAGACCCGCAAAAACGGACCACTGTGCCGACGCTGCCGCCAACGAAACGGTCGCGCGCGGCATTGGGCCTTGGCATTGCCGCAGCGCGGGGGCAGTTCGCGCTGCAGCACTGCGCGGACTGTGGTGCCGTTCAGTACCCGCCGCGCGATGCCTGCTGCAAATGCCTGTCCGTCGCCTTGCTTTGGCGTATGACAGATCCGGCGGCGCAGGTGTTGGCGCAAACCACCATTCGCGTATCGCCGGACCCCTTTTTCCGTGAACGCCTGCCGTGGCGTATGGGTTCTGTCCAACTCGCGGCGGGGCCAAGTGTGGTGTGCCATCTGCACGGCAAAGTTGCGCGCGGCGATGCAGTGCGCATGGCATTGAAACTGGACAAGGCCGGGCAAGGCGTGATGGTTGCCCTGCCGCTGAAAGGAAGTGACCACATGCAGGACGATCCGATGTTGCGTGCGATGTCGTGCGATCCCAAACGCCGCCGCGTGCTGATCACCGATGCGCGGTCCCCCCTTGCCGGGCCTCTCGCCAAAGCGTTGCTGCGCGCCGGGGCCACGACCGTATTTATCGGTGAACCGGAAAGCTGGCGCCGTTGGGACGGCCGTGAGGCATTGGCGGCGATGGAAAACGTGGTGCTGATGGCGCTGGATGTGACCGATACGGGTTCTGTTGCGCGGCTGGCGGCCCAGATCGGTGGCAAGGTCGATATCTTGATCAATACCGCGCAATTTATCCGCCCCGGCGGTGTGATGGGCGGCGATACTGTTTTTGCCCGCGACGGGTTTGACACAAACGTTCTGGGCCTGATGCGTCTGGTGCAGGGCTTTGGCCCTGCCATGTGCGCACGCACCGCTGACGGAATCAATTCAGCGGCGGCCTGGGTCAATATCCTGTCGGTTCAGGCCCTGACACCCGACGCGGCATTTGGCGGTTTCGGCGCCTCCCAGGCCGCCGCCCGATCGATCAGCCACACGATGCGCGCCGAATTTGGCGTGTCGGGACTGCGGGTGATGAACGTCTATGCGGGCCCCGTTGATGACGCATGGCACCAACCGCTGCCACCGCCCAAAGTGTCACCAGATGCCTTGGCGCGGGCAGTGGTCAGAGGGTTGATTGATGGTCTCGAAGACGTCGCTTGTGGCAATATTGCGGAAGATATGCTTGACCGGTGGCTATCGGACCCGGCCCTTTTGGAACGTGAAATGCGCGGGGGGCAAACATGAACGATGCAATCGCGGGGCTGGTTGCGGCGCTGGCAAACGGGCAGGCAAAGGTGGTTGACCTGACCCATACGCTGGACGCTGATTTTCCGGTCATCATCTTGCCGCCGGAATTCGGCCAATGCGCAAGGTTTCGCATGGAAGAGGTGTCAGCCTACGATCACCGCGGCCCGGCCTGGAAGTGGCACAACCTGACCCTGAACGAACACACCGGCACCCATTTCGACGCGCCCATCCACTGGATTTCCGGCAAAGACGTGCCCAACGGCGCTGTCGATGAAATTTCGCCCCAAGCATTCGTGGGCCCTGTGGTGGTGATCGATTGCACTCAAAGGTGCGCGACGGACGACGACTTTGAACTGACGCCCGAGATCATCACTGCCTGGGAAAAGGAGCACGGCCTGATCCCCGCCGATGTGTGGGTGTTGATGCGCACCGATTGGTCGAAACGGCGCGGCGTTGATTATCTCAACATGCGCGCCGATGGGCCTCATTCACCGGGCCCTACGCCTGCGGCGATCACGCTGTTGCTGGAACGCGGCATTCGTGGGTTTGGCACCGAAACCGTTGGTACGGATGCAGGGCAGGGGATGCATTATGATCCGCCCTATCCGGCGCATTACCTGCTGCACGGCGCAGGAAAATACGGGCTGCAATGTCTGTGCAATCTTGATCTGTTGCCGCCCACAGGGGCCATGCTGATCGCGCCGCCGCTCAAGATCAAGGGCGGCACCGGCAGTCCTCTGCGCGTGCTGGCATTGATACCGGGGGCGCACGCATGACCAATTATACAGCAGTGATCACAGGCGGCAGCAAGGGCATCGGTGCCGATCTGGCGCAGCGATTGCTGGAACGCGGCTACCGCGTGGTGTCCATCGCGCGCAATGGTGCTGATTGGACTGCGGAGGGGTGCGAACATATCGAGGCCGACCTGCTTGATCCGGCATCCGTGGCCCATGTCGCTGCCGATATTGCCGCGCGCTACGACGTCACGCATCTGGTGCATAATGCCGGATTGATCTGGCCCAATCTGATCGAGGACGCAAAGCCCGAAGAGATCACCGGGCTGGCGCAGTTGCATCTGGGGTCGGCGTTGACGCTGGTGCAGGCCTTTTTGCCCGCCATGAAAAAGCGGGGTTTTGGCCGCGTCATGTTCAATGCGTCGCGCGCCGCGTTGGGCGCACCGACGCGCACGGCCTACTCCGCCTCGAAGGCCGGCATGATCGGCATGGCACGGACATGGGCGCTTGAACTGGCACCACATGGGATCACGGTCAATGTGGTGGCCCCCGGCCCGGTGCAAACGGATAATTTCTGGGGGATCATCGCCAAGGACAGTGAACGCGAGGCCGAACTTGCCAAGCGTATTCCCGTGGGCCGTCTGGGTCAGGTGGCGGACGTGACCAACGCGTTTTTGTTCTTCTGCGACCCGGCCAGCAGCTTTGTCACAGGTCAGACGCTATTTGTCTGTGGCGGTTCCAGCATCGGAACACTGACGCTTTAGGCTGGAAATGTTTTTCGGGCAAGAAAGCGGGTGAAGTGGCCCTGCTTCACGGGGCAGATTTGCGGCACGGTGAAGATGCGATCCGAGTTGGGCTTTAAGGCGCAGTGGCCAGCAACATTCGCTCGCTACATGTGCCGCCCGGCATTGTAAAATAAGATCCAACCGTCGATGATGCGTTTGACTTGATACGCCTTTCGCAAATCTTTGACAATAACGGCCTCCTGCGTCGGATTCACGATGCGAGGTGAAGTTATTATATTTGAGCGGCGGCGAGTTTTTATCGTAAGTTTGCCAAAATGCTGCCTGATCCCAGCACCATTCGGTGCCTCCGGGTGCCATTTGAGCCGATTTTGGGGGCTTGGGCGCAAATTTCAAGAAAGGGCATTTTCACCTTGTAATACCCGTGTTTGCTTGGCTATACGCGTCGGTGGAGACGTGGCCGAGTGGTCGAAGGCGCTCCCCTGCTAAGGGAGTAACGTGCAAGCGTTCGTGGGTTCGAATCCCATCGTCTCCGCCACCCAACCCATTGAAGTTATAGAATAAAATGACCCGCTGCAGCGTGACAATCTTCGCGCGTTATAAAATGCATTGCATGGTATGCACCTATTTGCACCGCCCTTTTTCTGCTTTCCCCGGCAAAACCGTGCAAAATCCGTGCAGTCTGCGGCCGCCCTGGCGTGATCCGGCGCGCCGGTTTGCCTGCGCAATGGGCTCTGATCCGCCCCGTTCTGCCCGCCAGGATAAGGCACGCCGCTGGCTTTTGCGGGATCGCGCTCCGCCGCCCGGCCGGCAGCTGCGCCTGGAAGGTGCGCGGTATAGCGGTGTGCCCGCCTATGGACCGCGCCCACTTTCCGGCCGCTGACCTGGCCCGCGTGGCCACGATGCTGGAATGTCTGCGCCGGGTGGCCAGTGGCGCCTATACCGCCCTTGACCCGGCCCAGATGCTGGAGGAAATCGAGGCCACCGCCGCGGTGCTAAGGGACAAGCTGGCGACCATGGGCGGCGCGCTGGAAATCCGCCAGGCGGAAATGGCGGACGAATGTGCAGCATGTGGCGCGCCGGTGCGGCCCCTCCACCCGGCCGCCGCGCACCGCCGCTGCGCCTGATTTCGGTGGGATCAGCGTGGCCCTGATTGGGAGAGGGGGCCGCGGCCTGCGCGTGCCGCCCGACCGCGCCGCCTCTCAAAACCCCACACCCCACCCTCTAAAATGTGCAGAAAAAACCCACTGATCCCATTGACCGCGGAAAAGGGGCCAATATTTTCCGCTGATCCCATTTTATTTCTGTTTTATTCCAACGGGATAAGGGGCAAATCCGGGCTTACGGGATCAATGGGGCCAATTTTCTGTAAGCATTACATACGCAATGGGGCGCGGGTTTTTATAAATGGTAGGCCTTCACACATTGGTTTACCATTATTGATCCCTTCAATCCCTAAAGAGGATTTATAGTAATAAAAGCAAAGGGTTAAAAAAACTGATAGTCCCGTACTGATCCCCTACTGATCCCTGGAATTCTCACTGATCCCTGGGGTTTTCTATATGTGGCATGGCCTAGTTTGGCTTTGTCTATATGTGGAAAATTTGGGATGTTACTTGCGGTTAACCGCGATCAGGGCCGCGCCGCGCTATCTGGCCCGCGTCAACTTTGAAATCGTCAAGGCCGCCGGTGCCCGCCGCCAGGCCCAGGATCGCGGCACCGGCGCGCGTGCCCCCGCCGCCCTGGGGGCAGCGTTGGTGCGCCTGGTGATGATCAAGGGCGGGCTGAGTGATGCAACCACGCCGGTGGGCTATAAGACCGCGCGCCGCGCCGATCCGGTGCCGCGGGTGCTGGCCGATCTGGCGGGCGATGATCCGCGCCTGATGGCGGCGCAATTCCTGGGCGATGCCTGCGAACGGCTTGGCAGCGTCAAGGGCGTGGACTGGGGTGGGACGGATAGTAAGGCCGGGGCCTCGGATGGCGGTGCCACCACCCGCGTGAAGCATGCCGCCCGCCTGCAACTGATCCGCTACCAGGCCAATGGCTGGCCCGTGGACAAGGTGCACGGCCCCCAGCGTGGCCGCCATGGCCTGGCCCCTCGGGTGGCCCTGGAGGTGAAGCGCGGCGGCGATGATCGTCAGCATATCATGGCCTTTGATGCGCTGGTGGCGGTCTGTGTGGATGGGCTGGATCTGTCAACATTGCTGCGCCGCCATGGCTGGAGTGCCCAGGCTTCCAACCGCGCACCCTTGCGCCAGGCGATCCTGGACACCCTGGCCCGCGTGGCCGATGGCCTGGGCCGGGCGGCGCCCAAACAAAACCCTTGACCGTTACCACCCGTCTGGCCATATCCCGAAAAGACGGTGCAGAAATGTGCCAGGGGCAAAGCAACCCCAGATCAGGCGGGCGAGACAATGCAAACCCGGCGCGCCAAACCGCGCCACCAGGGCCGCCGGTGATCCGCGCGGCCCTTTCCATCTGATCAACTTGCCGAGGTGCCCCATGGGCCGATTGAAAGCCGCGCCATCGCGCCTGACACCGGCGCCGCCGAGGCTGGGGGCCGCACCTGACCCGCGCCCCGGCGCCGCACCGCGCACCACCCAGGTGCGGGCCAAGGGCAACCCGCTGCGCCACCTCTATGCGCTCAAGCCCTGGCGTGATCTGCGCCAGGTGATCCTGGCCCGCGATGGCTGGATGTGCCAGGGCTGCGCGGTGCCGCACCTGCTGATCGGCACATATCCCGCGCCGCATAGCCCGGTGATCGACCACATTGTGCCGCATCGGGGCAACCCGGTGCTGTTCTGGGATGAAACCAACCTGCAGTTGGTCTGCAAGTCCTACCATTGATGCCTGTCTCTTA
>JAGXHC010000060.1 GCA_024636405.1 Sulfitobacter sp.
CCTGTCAGCTTTCGCTGAGCGCGACCTTCATGTCTTTCACCTGATAAATCACATCGCCATCCGCCTCCACGATGCCGTCTGCCACGCCCATGGTCAGGCGCCGCGTCTGGATCGCTTTGGTGAAATCAATCTTGTAGGTCAGCATCTTGCGGTCAGGGCGCACCATGCCGGTCAGCTTGACTTCGCCTACACCCAAAGCATAGCCGCGCCCCTGCCAGCCGCGCCAGCCAAGGTTGAAACCGGTCAGCTGCCACAAACCGTCCAGACCCAGACAGCCGGGCATGATCGGATTGCCGGGAAAGTGGCATTCGAAAAACCACAGGTCGGGCGTGATGTCGAATTCAGCAACAATATGCCCTTTGCCGTGCGCGCCACCATCGGCGGATACTTCGGTGATACGGTCCATCATCAGCATCGGCGGGGCGGGCAATTGTGCGTTGCCGGGACCAAAAAGGTCCCCACGGGCGCATTTCAGCAAAGCTTCCTTGTCGAAACTGGTGGGATAGTCGGCCATGAACGCACATCTCCTGGTCGGGGGCTTCCTGTGTCATATTTGGTCTAACATTTGCCCCGCCTGTCCTGCAAGAGCCGCCGCCAGACCCGCAGCAATGGCAACCGCAATGGCTCAACGCCGCTTTTCAATTGAAAACTGGGCGGATGCGCCCTTATATGGGGTAGACAAAGACCGGAGCGACGATGACCGAACTGCACCAAAAGAATGGCACCGACTGGCTTGTGAAGGCTGGATTGCGCCCCACGCGCCAGCGGGTGACGCTGGCCGGTCTGCTGGTCGGCGACGGGCAGCACCGCCATGTCACTGCCGAAAGCCTGTTTGAGGCGGCCAAGGGGCAGGGCGACGCGGTATCACTTGCCACGGTCTATAACACCCTGCGCGCTTTCTGCGAGGCGGGGCTGTTGCAAGAGGTCACGGTGGATGGGTCCAAAAGTTATTTTGACACCAATACTTACGACCACCCGCATTTCTTTTGGGAAGAAGACGGCAAGCTGACCGATGCGCCGTCAGATCAGCTGGTTATCTCACATCTGCCCAAAGCCCCCGACGGGGCCGAAATTGCGTCGGTCGATGTGGTGATCCGGCTGCGACGCAAAGGCTGATCGGCCCGTTCGGGTCCGCAGCCTGCGTTATCAAACCCGCCGCCCGCCAAGCGCGTGACATCAGATCAAGCGTATCACCCGCCACCGGCGCGCCCCGTTGGGTGAGTATCATCGGTTGCGGTGTCGCGGCGTCCGCACCGGGATCGCACGTAGCGGCCCGCTGACAAAGCTGTGAAAATCGGGGTGAACCTGACCTGAGCACCATGTCGCAGCATAAGGTGCTCCGACAGCCCGTCATCTGGCAGGATCAGCGGATGCGAGACCGGCACAAAGGCATGCAGTGCCAGTTGACCAAACACAGGCCGCAGAAATAAGTCGACCCCGCGCGATTGTCGCCGCAAGATCAACAAAAAGCCCACCGCAAAAGGACCGCCCCCATGACCCATCCGCTGATTACCCAAGCCGACGTTGACAGCTACCAGCGCGACGGCGTGGTATTGATCAAGGGACTGTTTGCAGATCATGTCGAGACTTTGCGCGCCGGTATCGCGCGCAATATGGAAGAACCGGGGGCCTATGCCTCCAACAATGACAAGCCGGGCGAGACGGGGCGATTTTTCGATGACTACTGCAACTGGCAGCGCATCCCGGAGTTTGCCGAGGTGATTGACCATTCCCCCGCCGCTGACGTGGCTGCCGATTTGATGCAAAGCGAGACGGTGCAATTGTTTCACGATCACGTATTGGTCAAAGAGCCCGGCACCTCGATGGCGACGCCGTGGCATCAGGACGGGCCGTATTATTTCGTAGAAGGCGCGCAGACGGTCAGTTTCTGGTCGCCGCTGGATCCGGTAACGCAGGCAACGCTGCGATGTGTGGCAGGCTCGCATCGTTGGGAAAAGCCGGTGTTGCCAACCCGGTGGTCCAAGGGGGATGCATTCTTTGATCCCGCGCCCTACATGCCGGTGCCGGACCCGGACGCCGAACAAATGGATGTGCGCGAATGGGAGATGGCACCGGGCGATGCGGTGGCCTTCAACTTTGGCACGCTGCACGGTGCGCGCGGCAATACCAGCGGCCAGCGCCGACGCGCGTTTTCGCTGCGGCTGCTGGGGGATGATGCGCGGTATGTGGCGCGCCCCGGCCCGACGTCGCCGCCGTTTCCGGGGCATGATATGGTGCCGGGACAGCGGCTGCGCCAGGATTGGTTCCCGATGATCCGGGGCGGTTAGCAGCGGCTGATGCCACCGCCCCAAATGCAGGCCGCACGATGGCGGACCCATACGGTTACTAAAGCCGTGCCCGTGCAGCTACGGCGCACTTTTTGGTGCGACGGGCCATGCGTTGTGCGGTTTGTGCGCTGCGCGGATCAGAACCACTGTCCCGGCTCCATCAGCCCCAGATCCAGCAATTGCCGGGAATGCCATTCAAACGGCGCCGAGTTGTGCCACTTGAAAGATTGAATATCGAAGGTGCTGCCGGGGTTGGATTTCAGCGCCTTGGCCGTACGGAATGAACAGATTGCCGCGGTGATGTTGTGGTGCCAGGCGCAGGCATATGTATTGTATTCTTCATCGCTGAAGGTGTGGTCCTCGCGCAGGCGAAGGCCCGGCTTGGCCCTGAACAGCGCGATCCTGTCGATCTTGCGCCGTGAGGCGGGCACGTGTTCCTCATAGCGCCACCGCAGCCCGCCGAAAAAATTGAGCTGGCGTTCCTTTGGGTGGCCGTGGTTCGCCAGATCGTTGCGGGCCAGTGCATAATATCCTGACCGGTCCAGATGTGCCTGATCCAGCGAAACGGCCTGCGGATGCTGATCCAGATCTTCGGCATACAGGTCGATCACGTAGGTCAGCATCGCGTGGCGGCGTTCTTCTGTGTGAAAGGCCAGCATTTCCACGATATTGCGGGTCTCGCAAAAGGGATAGAACAGGTATTCCGCGTTGAAGCAGTAATACAGCCACTGACCCGACGCCACGTCGATCACGGCGTTGATGGCATGGGACATCGCCCCCTCGCGCGAGGTGTTATAATCCGCCCGCAGTACCGTTTCCTGTAGATCGCGGGGCAATTCAAAGCTGTCCGGCATCAGTGCCAGCACGGTCTTGAAGCCAGCCTGCTGGTGGTGGCGCAGGGTGGTGTCCACCTCCACGTCATCCTCAATCAAAACGATCGCGATCGGCCCTTTGGCCAGTGCCGCGCGTTCCTTTGCGATCAGTTCTTCGAGACTGGTGTAATGCATGTGCCCTCGTGCTGGTGCGATACTGCATAGAATCGGTTAAATCCACGTGCATTGCAAGCGGGGCCGCGCACTGTTACGTCGTGGGTTCTGCCCCATGATCCCGGATACCTGCCATGACGCCCCCAAAGAAGCTGTTTATCAAGACCTATGGCTGCCAGATGAATGTCTATGACAGCGAACGCATGGGCGAGGCGCTGGGTGCGCAGGGCTATGTCGCTACGGAATGTGCGGAAGATGCGGACATGATCCTGCTCAACACCTGCCACATCCGTGAAAAGGCGGCCGAAAAGGTCTATTCAGAACTGGGACGGCTGAAACCGCTCAAGGCGCTGAATCCGAATTTGAAAATCGGCGTGGCGGGCTGTGTCGCACAGGCCGAGGGGGCCGAGATCATGCGCCGCCAGCCTGCCGTCGATCTGGTGGTGGGGCCGCAATCCTATCACCGGTTGCCGCAGATGGAGGCGCGGGTACGCAGCGGGCTGACCGCACTTGATACAGATTTTCCGCAAGAGGACAAATTTGATCACCTGAAGTCGCGGCCCAAGGCAGCACGCGCGCCGGCGGCATTTCTGACGGTGCAAGAAGGCTGTGACAAATTCTGCGCCTTCTGCGTGGTGCCCTATACCCGAGGTGCAGAAGTGTCGCGCCCCGCCGCGCGTGTGCTGGAAGAGGCGCGCGATCTGGTAGAGCGCGGCGTGCGCGAAGTCACGCTGTTGGGCCAGAATGTGAATGCTTACCACGGCGGCATGACCCTTGCCGAATTGATCCGCGCGCTGGCCAAGATCGACGGGCTGCACCGCATCCGCTATACCACCAGCCATCCAAACGACATGGGCGATGATCTGATCGCGGCCCATGCGGAGGTGCCTGAATTGATGCCCTATCTGCATTTGCCCGTGCAATCGGGCAGCGACCGGATTTTGAAACGGATGAACCGCAGCCACACCGCCGAAAGCTATCTTAGCCTGATTGAGCGTATCCGTGCCGCGCGCCCCGATATTGTGCTGTCGGGCGATTTCATTGTGGGTTTTCCTGAGGAAACGGACGCTGATTTCGAGGCGACAATGGAATTGGTCCGGCAGGTTGGCTATGGCTATGCCTATAGTTTCAAGTATTCCACCCGTCCCGGCACCCCGGCGGCGGAACGTCCGCAGGTTGATCCTGCCGTCGCCGACGCGCGTTTGCAGCGCTTGCAGACCCTGATCACCGGCCAGCAGCGCGCCTTGCAGCAAAGCATGGTCGGGCGCGAATTGTCCGTGCTGGTGGAGAAGCCGGGCCGCATGGCGGGGCAGATGCTGGGCAAGTCGGAATACTTGCATTCGGTACATATTGAAGATGCCAACGCCGTGATTGGTGATGTCCGGCGCGTGCGGATCGTCGAAGCGAAGACCAATTCGCTGGCTGGAGTGTTGGTCTAGGGGCTGAGCGGTTCGTATTTGCAAGACTGTGCTGTGTTAGGATCGGATCGCTGACGCGATCCGACCGGCTGGGGCTCTGCCCCAGACCCCGAGATATTTAGGGCCAAAAGAATGGGGCCAGGTTGCGGGGCCTCGGTGCTTGGCGGACGCGTTGACGGCGCATTACGGGCGTCGCTTTCGAGGGGCAAACGCATTTGATATCTTGTCGCAGCGCGCGTTTTTGCCGCACGTGATCCAAAGCAGCACTTACTGCAGTTGGCCGATGATGAAAGGCGATGTGTGTGATGTTGGCGTGAGCGGCGTGCCGTCGTTGAGCGTCGCGTGGCGGTCATAAATATCGACGCCCGCTGGCAATATCGTGCCCGGCCGTGCCTCTGACGCGAAGATATGCCTTGAGTTCTGCGGCGTTTCACAGACCGAAGTCGGGTCATCCAGCGTTCCCACGTAAACGCCAATTCTGTCAGGCCAACGTTCAAAGGTCAGGGCCAGTTTCGTGCCGCATTCCCGGCAGAAATGGACGTGGACATTTTTGCCGCTGCCCTCGGAGGGGAGGGTGTAGACCGTTGGCGGATCGCCGAAAAAGGTGAAGGATGCGAAGTTGTAGATCGGTTCAATCATGCGGTCGGACCCTGTCGCGCGCTGGCAGAACCGACAATGGCAAATAACAACCCAAAGCGGATCACCGCCCGTATCGTAATGGATTTTTCCGCAAAGACAGCGGCCCTCGTTTTTTCCTGACATCTGGTTTGCCCTTCCCGCAGCCGCGTGATCCGTTCGGTGCCTGCCTGCGGTTTTGCAAGCTGTCACCGAAAGGGGGATGGTATCAGAAACTGGTTCTTTGCGCCCATTATGTCTGCATATCTGCGAAAGGTCCGCTCATTTCGCAATGAACGCCGGCGGCATTCATTTCCAGCGACGTATCTGGCGAGCGCGTGATCAATGACCATGCCGCTTATTTGGAATGTTCCTGCCGCAGGCCCCTGCAGCAGGAATGCGCACGGCGAACCCTAGTAGTTGTGGCGACGGTGCGAGGCAGGATCGCTCCAGATCCTTTCCATATTGGCCTTCAGTGCGGCGGAATTGCCCACCAGCCCCTGATCGCGACATATACGTTCCGCGATGGACGTCGCCGTGGAGAAATCATAACCGACCGATACCAGGCTATCGATAAAAACGGGATTCGGACGGTCCCAGATCACTTCTTTCCACGGGCCGCGGTAGCAGCTTACGACGATGACGTTTCCCGTAGGTCCGTAAGAGCCATAATTGTGATATTCGTAGCGCGCGCCACCTGCCATGGCAGGCAGACCCATGACGGTCGCGACAGCAGCCAATAATAGTTGTTTCATCATATCCCACACCCCAGTTGATGACCGAAACCCTCGGCCGGGCAAACAGAACCGGGCGCTGCGCGCAAAGTGTAGTTGGCAGAGCAGACAGCCCCCACGACTGAATGAATTAAGGGTTAGAGGGCTGCCGGAGTATTTCAAGTGTGTTTTGTCGCCATTGTTTACCATTTGGCGACAGTTCAGCCCTATTTGCGCGCATTGGTGCGCCACACGTATGTAATTTCGCCTGTGGCTGCACAGGTGTGGCGAATTACCCGATGATTGCCGCCCTATTGGAAACGCCGCACGATGCGCCTGCTTCGGGTAAGAATCGTCCCGGCGGCTGTGATGTGCAAACGAATGCCAAGTCATTGATCTGCTTTTCAGACAGAAGAGTCGCGGCCATATTGTGCCCGATTGTTGCCGTATTCGTCAGTTTCCTAGTAAGTGTGTCCAAATTAGACACAAAATGTGGCAATCGGTCCTTCACAGGCCTGAAAAATTTACCTAACCTGCTTGTTATATGCGGGGTTGCGCCGACCTGGGGGTGGCGCGGTCCTTTCGTGGGGGATTAGGGACAAGGACATGATCTGTGGTTAACACATTTTCCAAAGCCGTACGCGGTGTCGCCAGTCTGGCACTCGTGGCTGCGCTCGCACTTCAGGGGGCAGCTGCCGATGCCCAGACCAGATCGCAACAGGGACGCGACAAGGGCCAGTATATTCCAACCATCTGGGTCGATCCGGACGGGTGCGAACACTGGGTCATGGACGACGGTGCCGAAGGCTATATGACACCGCACCGCACCCGTCAGGGGATGCCGGTATGCCGGCGTGGCAATGTCTGTGGCGTGATGGAATCGGATCAGTTTTTTGCCACCGACAGTTACCGTATCCATGCGCAGGGCAAGGCGCGGCTGGCCAGCTTCTTTCAGACCACCGGGGCGGTGTCCTATATCATCACCGGCCATACCGACAGCCGCGCATCGGACGAATACAACATGCGCCTGTCGCTGAACCGGGCCAATTCCGTTGCCGCCGTCGCCCAGCGTACCGGCGCGCGGATTGCGGATGTGCGCGGCTACGGCGAACGCCTGCCAGCGGCGCCGAACAATTCTGCGGCCAACATGGCGAAGAACCGCCGCGTTGAAATCATCTGCATTCGCTGAAGGGACAATACCGTGATGAAAACGAAAATCTTGCTGGTCACCGCCTGTGCCTTTGGTCTGAGCGCCTGCGCCGATTATGAAGGCGGACTTGGCCGGGGCTATCCTGCCGACAAAACCTATGACCGTGGCATCGACAAGAAACACCTCAGCCAGCTTCAGGCCGGCATCTGGGTGGACCCCGTAGGCTGTGATCACTGGATCATTGACGATGGCGTTGAGGGTTATCTGTCTGATCGGATGGACCAATACGGCAAGCCGGTTTGCTCTGGCGTGGCGCAGCCGACCTATACCGTGGGCGATTTCAAGGGGGGGTCTTCCATCCCCGATCCGAACTGATCTTGGCAATGCTGAACCGCATTCAAGGGCCGGAGCGCAATGCGCCCCGGCCCTTTTTGTCTGGCGGGGGCTGTTTGGCGGCCCGCGGCACCCTATGTGTTGAACCAAAGCACCCCTTTTAGGAGCATGATTTGCCTTCCAGCGATCTTCTGAGCCCGTCTCCCGCCAGCGCCGAAAGGGTGCTGGAATTTCCTGACAACCGCCTGCTGATTGATCTGTGCGGCGCGTATGATGCGCATCTGACCGCCATCGAGAAATCGCTTGGGGTTCAGATTGTGCGGCGCGGCAATCACCTGTCAATTTTGGGAGAAGCCGACGCTGCGGACCAGACGGCCGCGCATCTGAATACGCTTTACGCGCGTCTTGAGGGCGGCCGTTCCGTTGAGGCGGCAGATGTGGACAGCCTGCTGCGCATGGGCGATTCCGCGACGGGAACCGGTATGCTCGACGGTGACCAGATCGAGATGGCGATCGGCCAGAGCGTGGAAATTCAGACCCGCAAGAAACGGGTGGAACCGCGGACTGCGGCCCAGAAGGCGTATGTTGAATCGCTGTTTGCCAATGAACTTGCCTTTGGCATCGGTCCGGCGGGCACAGGCAAGACCTATCTTGCCGTGGCGGTGGGCGTGTCGATGTTCATCGGCGGACATGTCGACAAGATCATCCTGTCACGCCCCGCTGTGGAAGCGGGCGAAAAGCTTGGCTATCTGCCTGGCGATATGAAGGACAAGGTCGATCCCTATATGCAGCCGCTTTACGACGCGCTGAACGATTTCCTGCCGGGCAAACAATTGGCCAAGCTGCTGGAGGAAAAGCGGATTGAGATCGCGCCGCTGGCCTTTATGCGCGGTCGCACGCTGGCCAATGCCTTTGTCGTGCTGGATGAAGCGCAGAACGCCACAGCCATGCAAATGAAGATGTTTCTGACCCGGCTTGGTCAGGGGTCGCGGATGGTGATCACCGGCGACCGCACCCAGATTGACCTGCCGCGCGGGGTGCCGTCGGGCCTGGCCGATGCCGAACGTCTGCTCAAGACAATCCCATCGATCAGTTTCAACTATTTCACCTCAAAGGACGTGGTACGCCACCCCTTGGTCGCGGCCATCATCGAAGCCTATGAGGCGGACACAGGCCTGACGTGATGTACCAAACAGATCATTCTTCTGGCCGCAAATATCCCGGGGGTTCGGGGGCTGGCCCCCGTCCTGCCTAGATGGACGCGCTGGATATCGTTGTAGAAGACGACCGCTGGCACGCGCTTGATCTTGAAAGGCTTGCCACCGCAACCTGCACACAGACCCTGCGCCATCTGGGCATCGCATCCGAGGGCACAGAGGTCACGCTGCTGGCGTGCGGTGACGCGCGCATTGCCGCCCTGAACGCCGATTTCCGGGGCAAACCGACCGCGACGAACGTACTCAGCTGGCCAGCCCATGATCTTGGCACCGAGGTGGCAGGCGGACATCCGCAGGCACCGCGCGCGGGCATTGACGGGATGCGCGAACTGGGCGACATCGCGCTGAGCTTTGACACCATCATGGCAGAGGCGGCGGCCGCAGGGCGCCCGCCCGGTGCGCATGTGACCCATCTGATCATCCACGGGCTGCTGCATTTGTTGGGGTACGACCACGAAAATGACCCCGATGCCGCGCTGATGGAGGCGATTGAGGTCGAAATACTTGGCAAAATGGGTCATGATGACCCATATACAGATAGTTAGGCGGAATTTTTTCGTCACAACAACAGACAGGACCCAATGGGCGATACAGACGGATCATCTGACGCAGCGCAACGCGCGCTGCCGGATATCGACACGGACCAGATCGACGAAATCACGGCACGGTCCGGCAATTTCTTCACCCGCGTGATCGAAGCGTTCTCGCCGTCCGACGGCGATGGTGCGGCAGAGCCGCAGACCAGTTCGCAGGACCGACCCATCACGCATGGCATGATCAATCTGCGCACGATGCGGGTGGATGACGTGGCGGTGCCCAAGGCCGACATCACGGCGGTGCCGGTGACGTCTACGCTGGACGAACTCGTCGCGGTCTTCAAGGAAAGCGGCATGACCCGCCTGCCGGTCTATGATGGCACGCTTGATACGCCCGTCGGCCTTGCCCACCTCAAGGACCTTGCGCTGATCCACGGCTTCAACGGCAAGTCGACCAAATTTGACCTCCCGGCCATGTTGCGACCGCTGTTGTTCGTACCACCCAGCATGACCATCGGCGTTCTGCTGACCAAGATGCAGGCGGAGCGGCGGCATATGGCGCTGGTGATCGACGAATACGGCGGTGTGGACGGTTTGGTGACCATCGAAGACCTGATCGAACAGGTCGTGGGTGAAATCGAAGACGAACATGACGTCGATGAAGGCAAATACTGGACGCTGGAAAAACCCGGCACCTACCTGGCGCTGGCAAAGACTCCGCTGGCGGATTTCGAGGCTGAGATCGGCCATTCACTGACCGCCCATGACACCGTGGACGAAGAAGAAATCGACACTCTGGGCGGGTTGGTCTTTATGCTGTCGGGCCGCGTGCCGGCACGGGGCGAGGTCGTTTTGCATCCCGACGGTCCCGAGTTCGAGGTGATCGACGCAGATCCGCGCCGGATCAAGCGTCTGCGCGTGCGTACCCACGGCCCGAACGGGTGAACTTTGTGTCCGGCGGCAAGGCGCAGATCCTTCTGGGGTTTCTGCTGGGCATCATCGCGGCCTTCGGACAGGCGCCTTACGGCCTGCCGCTGCTGCTGATTGCGGCGTTTGCGGCGGCGGTCTGGCTTTTCCATCTGCGGCAAACGGCGCGTGCGGCGGCACTCTTTGGCTGGGCGTTTGGGGCGGGGTATTTCGCCCATGCGCTGCGCTGGATCGTATCGCCCTTTATGGTTGATGTGGAGCGTCACGGCTGGATCGCCCCTTTTGCGCTGATCGGCATGGCCGCAGGAATGGCGCTGTTCTGGGGGCTGGCGTTCTGGGCCTCGCGGCGCATCTCGCGCAATCACGCTTGGCCGCTGATCGTGTGTTTGCCCGCGGTGGAACTGCTGCGCGCCTATATTTTCACGGGGTTTGCCTGGGCGATGCCCTCGCAGGTGTTGGTTGACGGGATGGCCGGGCAGGCGCTGGCGCTGGTTGGGCCTTACGCGCTGAACCTGTGGCTGATGGCCGGGGCGGTGGCGCTGGGTCTGCCGGGGGAGGTGTCATGGCCGCTGCGCGTCGGGCAGGGGGTATTGGCACTTGGCATGGGCGCACTGGTGATCTTGCCGCCAAACGCCGGCCCTGCGCCGCTGAGCGATCACGTCGTGCGGCTATTACAGCCCAATGCGGCGCAGCGTGACAAATGGGATCCCACCAATTTTGAATTTTTCCTCGACCGCCACCTGAGCTACAGCGCCGCGCCGCCACAGGACGCGGCCGCGCCCCCGGATCTGGTGATCTGGTCGGAAACCGCCATTCCCTGGTCGCTTGATGTGGCGCAAGGCGCGCTGGCCGATATTGCTGCCGCCGCCGCGCCTGCAAAGGTCGTGCTGGGTGCACAGCGGCGCAATGACACGCGGTATTTCAATTCCGCCGCCGTACTGGGACCGGACGGCGCGGTGACGCAGATCTATGACAAGCACCACCTCGTGCCGTTTGGCGAATATGTGCCGTTTGGCAATCTGCTGGGACGTTTTGGCATTCGGGGCATGGCCGCACGCGAAGGTTTCGGGTTTTCGCCGGGGCCGGGCGCGCGGTTGCTGGATCTGGGGCCATTGGGGTTTGCGCTGCCGCTGATCTGCTATGAAGCCGTGTTTGCCCATGACGTGAACGCCGCCCCGTCGCGGCCTGCGTTTCTGATCCAGCTCACCAACGACGCCTGGTTCGGCAAGGGCGCGGGACCGTTGCAGCATCTGGCACAGGCGCAGATGCGCGCGATTGAACAGGGTCTGCCGCTGGCGCGTGCCGCCAATACCGGCGTGTCCGCAATGATTGATCCTTGGGGCCGGATCACCGCGTCGCTGCCCCTGAACCGTGCCGGGTTCATTGACGCACGCCTGCCGCAACCGCGCGCGCCGACGCTCTACAGCCGGACCGGCGATCTGCCCTTTGCGGTACTTCTGCTGCTTGGTTTTGCGCTGGCAGCGATCGCGGGCCGGGGAAGATATATTCATTGACCCTTCGTGCGGCCTTGGCTAAGCCGCTTAAAGCGCGCCACAACGGCTTCCTGACGTGGCAGCATATTTCAAATTGGAGCACGACATGTCCCGACAGAATTATACCTTCACCTCGGAATCCGTTTCCGAGGGCCACCCGGATAAGGTGTGTGACCGCATTTCCGACGCAGTGCTGGACGCCTTCCTGACCGAGGAACCGGAGGCGCGCGTGGCATGTGAAACCTTCGCGACCACGAACCGCGTCGTGATCGGCGGCGAAGTCGGGCTGAGCACGCTGGCCAAAACCAAAGAGATGCTGGAACGGGTCGAGCAGATTGCGCGCGGCTGCATCCGCGACATCGGCTATGAGCAGGACAAGTTCCACCACGCAACCTGCGAGATCACCAATCTGCTGCACGAACAATCCGCCCATATCAAACAGGGCGTTGATGCCTCGGCAACCAAGGACGAAGGGGCGGGCGATCAGGGCATCATGTTTGGATTTGCCACCCGCGAGACGCCGGAATTCATGCCGGCACCCATCCATTACGCACATGCCATTCTTAAACGGCTTACCGAGGTGCGCAAGGACGGAACGGAGCCTTCGCTGCTGCCCGACGCCAAAAGCCAGCTTTCGGTACGCTATGTGGATGGCAAGCCGGTCGGCGTCAGTTCCATCGTGTTGTCCACCCAGCACCGCCACGAGAGCCAAAGCCCGGCTGACATCCGCGACATTGTGGAACCCTATATCCGCGAGGTTCTGCCCGATGGCTGGATCGACGCCGATACAAAGTGGCACGTGAACCCGACCGGCATTTTTGTGATCGGTGGACCGGATGGCGACGCAGGCTTGACCGGGCGCAAGATAATCGTGGACACCTACGGCGGTGCAGCACCCCACGGCGGCGGCGCGTTTTCGGGCAAGGACCCGACCAAGGTTGACCGGTCAGCGGCCTATGTGGCGCGGTATCTGGCCAAGAACGTCGTGGCTGCTGGGATGGCGGATAAATGCACCATCCAGCTAAGCTATGCCATCGGGGTCAGCGAACCGCTGTCAATCTACTGCGACACCCATAATACCGGCGACGTGCATGACACCGCCATCGAAAAGGCGA
>JAGXHC010000061.1 GCA_024636405.1 Sulfitobacter sp.
AGATGGTGATGCCCGGCGACAACCTGAAGTTCACCGTCGAACTGATTGCACCGATCGCGATGGAAGACGGCCTGCGCTTCGCCATCCGTGAAGGCGGTCGTACCGTCGGCGCGGGCGTCGTGTCCAAAATTCTGAAGTAATCCTATCAGGGATGACGCTGGCGCGCGGGGGTAAGCCCTCGCGCGTTATCTATTTCGCAGACAGGACCGCAGAATCGCCCTTGATCTTGAGGGCGGCGCGTCGTATCCGGTGCACCGGCCTTAGGGGTATAGCTCAGCTGGTAGAGCGACGGTCTCCAAAACCGTAGGTCGCGGGTTCGAACCCTGCTGCCCCTGCCAATTTCACCGGATCACCGAAACCCAAAGGGTCTGGCGCGCGCTGGCATTCAGTTGCCGGGCCTTGAAATGTGCGCGCGATCCGCGTAAGTGATCGGCTGATCCAGACAGAGAAGATGCATCCATGGCCACCACCAACCCAATCCAGTTTATCCAGCAGGTCCGCGCAGAGGTATCCAAGGTCATCTGGCCGACGCGTCGCGAAGTCTTGCTGACAACCGTAATGGTTTTCATTCTGGCGGCGCTGACAGCGCTGTTCTTCACCTTGGTCGATCTGACGATCCAGTTCGGTCTGCGGAACGTTCTGGGACTGTTTGGCTGATCCCGCAGGGTTAAAAATCACGGCTTGCCCTTGAATCTGGATGGTTTCCTTTGTAGGGGACACATCTAATCCGGAAATGGCGTGCTGCGATTCGTGCTGCACGCCGATTTTTGTTTTCGGATATGGGCTGTGAAGCCTTTGGAATGCAAAGAAAATACCGGCTCTGCCGGAAGTTGAGGACTGGAACAGCGATGGCGAAGCGGTGGTATTCGGTGAGTGTTCTCTCGAATTTCGAGAAGAAGATTGCCGAACAGATCAGAACAGCCGTCAACGAGAACGGTCTTGAGGACCAAATCGAAGAGGTTCTTGTTCCCACGGAAGAAGTGATCGAAGTGCGTCGCGGCAAGAAAGTCACGACGGAGCGTCGCTTCATGCCGGGCTACGTGCTGGTGCGGATGGAAATGTCTGACCGGACTTACCATCTGATCAACTCGATCAACCGCGTCACCGGTTTTCTGGGCCCGCAAGGCCGCCCGATGCCGATGCGGGATGCCGAAGTGGAGACGATCCTCGGTCGGGTGCAGGAGGGCGAGGAAAGCCCGCGCACCCTGATCCATTTCGAGATCGGCGAGAAGGTCAAGGTCAGCGACGGCCCGTTCGAGGATTTCGACGGCATGATCGAAGAGATCGACGAAGCAAACCAGCGCCTCAAGGTTGCTGTATCTATCTTTGGCCGGGAGACCCCGGTCGAACTGGAATTCACGCAGGTTTCTAAACAGATCTGAGTGTGTAACTCGTGGGAGGCGAGGCGGTCGCGACCGTCGGACCGGACCACGCCACGAAGTGCCGCCTGACGCGTCAGCGCGGTGTTGGAAAAAAGGAGAGGCCATATGGCCAAGAAACTGATCGGCAAGCTCAAGCTTCAGGTGAAAGCCGGGCAAGCCAACCCATCCCCGCCCGTCGGCCCCGCTTTGGGTCAGCGCGGCATCAACATCATGGAATTCTGCAAGGCGTTCAACGCCAAGACAGCGGACATGGACGCCGGTGCGCCGACTCCCGTGGTGATTTCCTATTATCAGGACAAATCCTTCACGATGGATATCAAGACGCCGCCCGCGTCTTATTACCTCAAGAAGGCCGCCAAGCTGCAGTCCGGCTCCAAGACGCCTGGTCGTGCGACGGCCGGCACCGTAACCGTCGCGCAGGTGAAAGAGATTGCCGAAGCGAAAATGGTCGATCTGAACGCCAACGATGTCGAAGGCGCGATGCTGATCATCCTGGGCTCTGCCCGCTCCATGGGCATTGAGGTGAAGTAATGGCGAAGTTTGGAAAACGTACCCGCGCCGCACGCGAAGCCGTCGCCGGAAAAGAGAACCTGAGCGTTGAGGAAGCTGTCAAGCTGATCAAGGCGAACGCCGCTGCAAAGTTCGACGAAACCGTCGAGATTGCCATGAACCTCGGTGTTGATCCGCGTCACGCAGACCAGATGGTCCGCGGTGTTGTCGGTCTGCCCAACGGAACAGGCAAAGACGTGCGCGTCGCCGTGTTCGCCCGTGGTGCCAAGGCTGATGAAGCCACCGCCGCAGGTGCCGATATCGTTGGTGCCGAGGACCTGATGGAAACCATCCTGTCCGGCAAGATCGACTTTGACCGTTGCATCGCCACCCCTGACATGATGCCCGTCGTGGGCCGTCTGGGTAAGGTGCTTGGTCCGCGCAACCTGATGCCGAACCCCAAGGTCGGTACGGTGACAATGGATGTCGCGACTGCTGTGCAAGCTGCCAAAGGTGGTGAAGTGCAGTTCAAGGTCGAAAAAGCCGGTGTGGTGCACGCAGGCGTCGGCAAGGTATCCTTTGACGAAGCCAAACTGGTCGAGAACATCCGCGCATTCGTGAATGCGGTTGCCAAGGCCAAGCCGGCGGGTGCCAAAGGTTCTTACCTCCGCAAGGTCTCGCTGTCGTCCACGATGGGCCCCGGCGTTTCTGTCGATCTGGCATCTGCCAACGCTGAATAAGAATTCCGCCCCGGACCATGTCCGGGGTCGAATGGCGGGGTCGCAAGACCCTGTCCTGTCCGAGACGGAGGGTTCAGGCAATCGCCTGAATAAATCCTTCCCGAGATGGGGAACGAGACAACCTTTCCGTTGGGTGTGATCCCTCGGGTAGATCTGGCCTCGGGACCCTGAAATTGGACCCGAACGCCCTTTGCTTGCAGGGGGCTAAACTGAGCCGGGGGGTAACCCCCAAATTTGGAGTGAAACTGTGGATAGAGCACAAAAAGAGAAAGTGGTCGAGGAACTCGGCCAGATCTTTGAAAGCTCTGGCGTTGTGGTCGTAGCCCATTACGCAGGTCTCACGGTTGCCGAGATGCAGGACCTGCGCGCACGTATGCGCAAAGTAGACGGGTCCGTCCGCGTCGCCAAGAACAAGCTCGCCAAGATCGCCCTTGAAGGGAAGCCTTGCGAAAGCATCGCCAATCTTCTGACGGGCATGACCGTACTGACCTATTCCGATGACCCCGTGGCAGCAGCCAAGGTGGCAGAGGACTTCGCCAAGGATAACAAGAAGTTCGAGATTCTTGGTGGCGCAATGGGCAGCACGGCTCTGGACCGGGCCGGTGTTGAGGCTGTGTCGAAAATGCCGTCGCGTGAGGAGCTTATCGCTTCGATCGTGGGCTGCATTGGAGCACCTGCTGCAAACATCGCCGGTGCGATTGGCGCGCCTGCTTCGAATATCGCGTCCATCTTGTCCACGATCGAGGACAAGGCGGCTGCGTGAGCAACCTTTTGATCTGCGTGTGGAATACCTGCACGTTGGAACACATCTTAAACGAACGGAAACAGTAAAATGGCTGATCTGAAAAAACTGGCAGAAGAGATCGTTAACCTGACGCTTCTCGAAGCCCAAGAACTGAAAACCATCCTCAAAGACGAGTATGGCATCGAGCCCGCAGCCGGTGGCGCCGTCATGATGGCTGGCCCCGCAGGCGATGCCGGCGGTGCGGCTGCTGAAGAGCAGACCGAATTCGACGTCATCCTGAAAGAAGCAGGCGCTTCCAAGATCAACGTGATCAAGGAAGTCCGCGCCATCACCGGTCTGGGCCTCAAAGAAGCCAAAGATCTGGTCGATGCTGGCGGCAAGGCTGTGAAAGAGCAAGTCTCGAAAGCCGAAGCAGACGAGATCAAGGCAAAGCTGGAAGCAGCTGGCGCCACCGTCGAGCTGAAGTAATCGGTTCCGGGGAAACCCGGATGTGACATCTGGCTGGGTCCGGTTTTCCGGGCCCAGCCGAACCCGTCTTGGCAAGGGCTTGTCCGCAAGCTCTTTCCAAGGTGCGGTTCAAGGATCGGGAGGCCTCTGGTGGGACAGGGGCCATGAATGGATCCGAACAGTCCTGTTTCAAAGAGGTACGCAGTCGTGGCCCGACGAATTGCGGAACCGGAACGAAACGAAAGGTGACATCGATCATGGCTACGACATTCCTCGGCCAGAAACGTTTGCGCAGATACTACGGCAAAATCCGCGAAGTACTGGAAATGCCGAACCTCATCGAGGTGCAGAAATCCTCCTATGACCTATTCCTGAATTCGGGCAACAGCCCCGCACCCGCAGAGGGCGAAGGAATCATGGGCGTGTTCCAGTCGGTTTTCCCGATCAAGGATTTCAACGAGACCAGCGTGCTGGAATTCGTGAAATACGAGTTGGAAAAGCCGAAATACGACGTTGAAGAATGCATGCAGCGTGACATGACCTATGCCGCGCCCCTGAAGGTGACGCTGCGTCTGATCGTGTTCGATATGGACGAGGATACCGGCGCGAAGTCGGTCAAGGATATCAAGGAACAGGACGTGTTCATGGGCGACATGCCCCTGATGACGCCCAACGGCACGTTTGTCGTGAACGGCACCGAGCGCGTGATCGTGTCCCAGATGCACCGCTCGCCGGGCGTGTTCTTCGACCACGACAAGGGCAAGACGCACAGCTCGGGCAAGTTGCTGTTCGCCTGCCGGATCATCCCCTATCGCGGCTCGTGGCTGGACTTCGAATTTGACGCCAAAGACATCGTCTTTGCGCGCATCGACCGTCGCCGCAAACTGCCTGTCACGACCCTGCTCTATGCGCTGGGTCTTGATCAGGAAGCGATCATGGATGCCTATTACGACACTGTCGATTACAAGCTGCAGAAGTCCAAGACCTCCGGTCAGGGCTGGGTCACCAAGTTCTTCCCCGACCGCGTCCGTGGCACCCGCCCGACGTTTGATCTGGTTGATGCGGCCACCGGCGAAGTCATTGCCGAAGCCACCAAGAAGATCACGCCGCGCGCTGTCAAGCAGCTCAAGGACGAGGGCAAGGTCACCGAGCTTCTGGTGCCGTTCGAGCATATTCTGGGCAAGTTCGTCGCCAAGGATATCATCAACGAGGAAACCGGCGCGATCTATGTCGAGGCTGGCGACGAGCTGACCCTGACACGCGACAAGGACGGCGAGATCACGGGTGGTTCGCTCAAGGAACTGATGGATGCGGGTATCACCGACATTCCGGTTCTGGACATCGACAACATCAATGTCGGCCCCTACATCCGCAACACCATGACGGTTGACAAGAACATCGGCCGCGATGGCGCGCTGATGGACATCTACCGCGTCATGCGCCCCGGCGAGCCGCCCACCGTTGACGCGGCAAGCGCTCTGTTCGACACGCTGTTCTTCGACGCGGATCGCTATGATCTGTCGGCTGTTGGCCGCGTGAAGATGAACATGCGTCTCAATCTGGACGCTGAAGACACGATCCGCACCCTGCGCCGCGAAGATATCGTGGCCTGCATCAAGGCGCTTTGCGAACTGCGCGACGGCAAGGGCGATATCGACGATATCGACCACCTTGGAAACCGTCGTGTCCGTTCGGTCGGCGAGTTGATGGAAAACCAGTACCGCGTCGGCCTGCTGCGGATGGAGCGCGCCATCAAGGAGCGTATGTCCTCGGTCGAGATCGACACGGTGATGCCGCAGGATCTGATCAACGCCAAGCCCGCTGCTGCGGCTGTGCGCGAATTCTTCGGCTCCTCGCAGCTGTCGCAGTTCATGGACCAGACCAACCCGCTGTCGGAAGTGACGCACAAGCGCCGCCTGTCGGCGCTCGGGCCGGGCGGTCTGACGCGCGAACGCGCGGGCTTCGAAGTGCGCGACGTCCACC
>JAGXHC010000062.1 GCA_024636405.1 Sulfitobacter sp.
CGAGGTGATCAGCCTCGACGAGGCGAAATGGCTGGACCTGACCATTGACGGTGCAGACGAATTTGACGGCGACCTGAACCTCATCAAGGGCGGTGGCGGCGCGCTGTTGCAGGAAAAGATCGTGGCGACGGCCAGCGACCAGATGGTGGTGATCGCGGATATCGGCAAGGAAGTCGAAACGCTGGGCGCCTTTCCGTTGCCGGTAGAGGTGATTCCCTTTGGCTGGCAAACCACGCAGGCGTTGATCGAAGAAACGCTGATCAGCATGGATGTGCTGGGGCGCACGTCGACATTGCGGATGAACGGGCAATCGCCTTTCATTACCGATGAGGGCAATCACATCCTTGATCTGCACCTCAACCGGATCGGCAATGCGCGGCAGTTGGCATTGGTGCTGAACCAGATGCCGGGGGTGGTTGAGAACGGGCTGTTCATCGACATCTGCGATACCGTGGTGATCGGCTACGGCGATGGTCGGGTCGAGGTGCGCGACATCAACGACGGCACAGTGGCAACCGAGCGGCTCGATTTTGTCGAGACCGACAATCTGTTCTCCGACCTCACTGACTGAAGGGCGTATACATGGCCAAGAAAAAAGACGAAACCAGGGATGCGTTTGATTATGACCTGTTCGTCATTGGCGGCGGATCGGGCGGTGTGCGCGCCGCGCGGGTCGCGGCGGGTGAACACGGGGCCCGCGTCGCACTGGCAGAGGCCGACCGATATGGCGGCACCTGTGTGATCCGGGGCTGTGTGCCGAAGAAACTGATGGTCTTTGCGTCCGAATATGCCGGTCTGGTGGACGAAGCACAGTGCTATGGCTGGGACATCAAGCCGGGACCGTTTGACTGGCCGTCCTTTGCCAAGCGGCTGAACACCGAGTTGGATCGGCTTGAACAGGTGTACCGCAATCTGCTCAAGGGGGCGAATGTGGACACGTTCGATCTACGTGCCAGGCTCAGGGATGCGCATACGGTGGAACTGTCGGATGGCACCACCAAAACTGCGAAACACATTCTGGTGGCCACCGGCGGGCATCCGGTGCGGCCGGATACGCCAAATGCGGAACTCGGCATTGTCTCTGACGATATCTTCCACCTTGAGACGCTTCCGAAATCGCTGCTGATCGTTGGCGGCGGCTATATCGCCTGCGAATTTGCATGCATCATGAATGGCCTGGGCGTGGAGGTGACACAGTATTATCGCGGTGCCCAGATTCTGCGCGGCTTTGACGAAGAGGCCCGTGGGCTGATCGCCGAAAGCATGCTTGAGAACGGCATTGATCTGCATCTGGGCACCAACATTGTCGAAATGAAACGTGCCGCCGACCACCAAGAAGGCGCCACGCCCACCGCGTCCGATGCCGCGATGGGCGCCAATGTACAGCAGACAAAACCGCCGCGCGATCCGTCCAGCGGCGCACCCGCCGGGCAGGCGGGACCGATCTGGGTCAAGTCGACCAACGGCGGCGACAAGATCTTTGACATGGTGCTTTTTGCCACGGGTCGCAGACCCAATACCGATGACATGGGGCTGGAGGACATCGGCGTCGAACTGGGCCGCAACGGCAAGATCATCGTGGATGAATACAGCCAGACCGGCGTGCCGTCGGTCTATGCCATCGGGGACGCGACGGACCGGGTGAACCTTACGCCTGTGGCAATCCGTGAAGGCATGGCTTTTGTGGAGACGGTCTTTGCCGGCAACCCGACGCCGGTGGATCACGATCTGATCCCGTCGGCGATCTTTACACAGCCCGAAATGGGTGCTGTGGGCCTAAGCGAAGAAGACGCGCGCGACCGCGAACCGATCGAGGTTTACGCGACTTCGTTCCGCCCGATGCAGACCGCGTTTGCGGAAAAATCCGACCGGGTGCTAATGAAACTCATCGTTTCGACGAAAAATCGTACCGTTTTGGGCTGTCACATCGTCGCACCCCATGCAGGCGAGTTGATCCAGATGGCAGGCATCGCGATCAAGATGGGCGCAACAAAAGAACAATTCGACGCGACCTGTGCTGTGCATCCCACCATGTCCGAGGAACTGGTGACGATGCGCAAGCCGGTGCGCACAACTTGAATTTCGCGCGACCTGCGCACAAGTTTGAGACAACTGGCCGCTGATGCGGTCGATGAAGGGAAGATGAAATGGCTGGAAACACGGGCGGCCCCTGGGGCGGCGGCGGAGGCGACAAGGGTTCGGAGGGGAACCGCGGGAACAATGGCAACGGTGGTGATCGTCCACGGCCCGGCGGTGGTCGCGGACCGGGCGAAAAACCCCAGATCCCCGAGATCGAAGAATTGGTAAAAAAGGGTCAGGAGCAACTGCGCGTTCTGATGGGCGGGCGCGGCGGTGATCGCGGCAATGGCGGCACTGGTGGCGGACGCGGCAACGGCCCGATGCTGACACGCGGCACCGTCGGCCTTGGCGTGCTGGCGGCAGGCGTGCTTTGGGCCTTCGCAAGCTTTTATACCGTGCGACCTGAACAGCAGTCCATCGAGCTTTTCTTGGGTGAATTTTCCGGTATCGGCACCGAAGGTCTGAACTTTGCGCCTTGGCCCGTTGTCACGGCAGAGGTTTTCGACGTCACCACCAACCGCGTCGAAGAGCTGGGCGTGCGCCGCTCGGGCAGCGGCAATGACGGGCTGATGCTGACCACGGATGAGAACATCGTGGACATCGACTTTCAGGTGGTCTGGAACATCAAGGACGCGCGCGATTTCAGATTCTCGCTGCGTGACCCGGATGCCACCGTGCGCGCCATTTCTGAATCGGCCATGCGCGAAGTCATTGCACAGTCCGAATTGGCCCCGATCCTGAACCGGGACCGGGCCTCGGTAGAAGCGCTGGTCCGCGAACTGATCCAGGCCACGCTTGATAACCGCAAGACTGGTATCAACATTCTGCGCGTCAACCTTAACAAGGTCGATCCACCAAGCCAGACAGTGCAGGTCACCAACGCCGCAGGCCAAACTGAATCCGTTTCGGTCGTGGATGCATTTCGCGATGTGCAGGCTGCTGAACAGGAACGCGACCGTGTGGAACGTCAGGCTGACGCCTATGCCAACAAACGCACGGCAGAGGCGCGCGGTCAAAGTGCACAGTTGCTTGAGGCCGCAGAAGGCTACCGCGCCCGCGTCGTGAACGATGCCGTGGGTGAGGCCAGCCGCTTTGAGGCCGTGCTGAAGGAATATACCGCCGCCCCCGAAGTCACGCGCAAACGTCTTTACATCGAAACGATGGAAAAGGTGCTGGGCGACGTCGACAAGATCATTCTGGGGAGTGATATCGGCGGCAATGGCGGGCAGGGCGTCGTACCCTACCTGCCTCTCAATGAATTGCGACGCAGCGGAGGATCTAACTGATGCGGAA
The DNA here is from genome assembly GCA_024636405.1 of Sulfitobacter sp. The sequence continues at coordinate 3,373 of JAGXHC010000062.1, forward strand.
AACTGGATTTATCATTCCCATCGTGGTGATTGCCCTTGTGGCGATCCTGGCCTCGATCTTTGTCGTGGATGAACGTGAAAAGGTGCTGGTGCTGCGTTTTGGCCAGATCAAACAGGTCCGCACAGAGCCGGGCATCAGCTTCAAGGTGCCTTTGCTGGACGAAGTGGCCCGGTTTGAAGACCGCATTTTGACGCTGGAAACCCCGGTGATCGAAGTCACGCCAGCAGACGATCGCCGACTTGAGATTGACGCCTTCGTGCTTTACCGGATCGACGATGTGGTTCAGTACCGTCAAGCCATTGGTCCGCGCGGCGAAAGTTCTGCCATTGAACAGCTCAACGGTATTCTTGAGGGTCAGATACGTGCGGTTCTGGGTTCGCAGGGGGTGACATCCAACACCATTCTGTCCCCGGAACGGTCCGCGCTGATGGACCAGATCCGGGACCGCGCTGATGCGCGTTCCGCGGCGCTGGGACTGAAGATCGTTGACGTGCGTCTGCGCCAGACCAACCTGCCGGAACAGAACTTCGATGCGACCCTGCAACGGATGATTGCCGAACGCGAACGCGAAGCAACCGATGAACGCGCCCGTGGCCGTGAGGCGGCGTTGCGTGTGACATCCCTTGCCGACCGTACCTACGAAGAGATCCTGTCCGAAGCCCGCCGTGATGCCCGCATCGTGGAAGGTGAAGCAGACGCCGCGCGGAACAAGATCTTCGCCGAAGCCTATTCAAAGGACGCCGAATTCTTTGAATTCTACCGGTCGTTGACGGCTTACGAGATGGCTTTGCAGGGCAAGAATTCGACGATGGTGATGTCGCCGGACAGCGAATTCTTCAACTATCTGCGGTCTGACCAAGGCAGCCGTTCTGCCGAAGGCGAAGGCGTGCGCGCCACACGTTCGACTGCGCCAGCGTCCGCTGCTGAACCTGCGGCGACACAGCCGGAGCCAGAACCGCAGCCAGAACCGCAGCCAGAACCGCAGCCCGAGACACAGGCAGAAACGACGGCGCCCGCCACCGGCACCACCACCGCTGAGCCCGCACCGGTTGCGCCCACGGAATGAGCTTGCTGATACTCGCCCTTGGGTTGGTAATGGTATTGGAGGGGCTGGTGTACGCACTGGCCCCTTCGCTTTTGGAACGCATGCTCGAGCTGTTGCGCACAATCCCCCAAGACGCGGTGCGCCAGATCGGCGCGCTTGTTGTGGTCGCGGGCCTGGTGCTGATCTGGCTTGCCTTTCAGCTTGGCGTCTGACCACCGGACAGGCGCTGCCGTCATGACCTTGGCCTGGCGGGACGCGCACAGGCACCCCAGACACCCACCCCATGCCGCGCTGATCACCGATTGGGTGGTCCCTATGCCCCCCAACGCCATCAAAGCCGACATTACTACACCCGTCATGTCACCGCATCGTGAGGCGTGGCAGTTGAAAACACGGTGATACGTCACATCTTAGATATTGCGGTGAGCGCACACAGGATGCACTCTGCCATCAACGCATATCAGGGGCGGCCCGCCCGCCCCCTATTCAGCAGGAGACAATGCATGCAGCCCAAGGCGCAAGCCCAGACCTCGGATTTTCGTGAAAGCCCGCTGTTCAAAGCCTTCCTCTTCAGTTTGCTGACGCTCGCGCTGGTGGTGGTTCAGGCGATGGCCGTGCTGGCCAAACCCGAAAGTCTGGCACCGCTGGCCGAAAAAATCAGCCCGTCCGTGGTGAATATCACGACGTCCACGATGGTCGAAGGGCGCACCGGACCGCAAGGCATGGTCCCCGAAGGTTCCCCGTTTGAGGATTTCTTCCGCGAATTTCAGGACCGCAACAACGAAGACGGCGAAGGCCCGCAACCGCGCCGGTCCTCTGCGCTTGGCTCCGGTTTCGTGATTTCCGAAGATGGCTATGTGGTCACCAACAACCATGTGATTGAAGGCGCCGACGAGATCCTGATCGAATTCTTCTCCGGACAGGAATTGAAAGCCACGCTGATTGGCACCGACCCCAAGACCGACATTGCCCTGCTCAAGGTGGAAGCCGCAGTGCCGCTGCCTTTCGTCAACTTCGGTGACAGCAATGCTGCGCGGGTAGGCGACTGGGTCATTGCCATGGGCAACCCGCTGGGGCAGGGGTTCTCTGTCTCTGCGGGGATCGTATCGGCGCGCAACCGCGCCCTTTCAGGCACCTATGACGATTACATCCAGACCGACGCGGCGATTAACCGCGGCAACTCCGGCGGCCCGCTGTTCAACATGGACGGCGAGGTGATCGGCGTGAACACCGCGATCCTGTCGCCCAACGGCGGCTCCATCGGAATCGGCTTTTCGATGGCGTCCAACGTTGTAACGCGGGTGGTTGATCAGCTTAAGGAATTTGGCGAAACCCGGCGTGGATGGCTGGGCGTGCGCATTCAGGACGTGACACAGGACGTGGCCGACGCGATGGGTCTGGCCAAGGCAACCGGTGCGCTGATTACCGACGTGCCTGACGGCCCCGCCAAGGAAGCAGGCCTTGCCACCGGCGACGTGATCATGTCCTTCGATGGCGTCGATGTCGCAGACACGCGCGGGCTTGTCCGTCAGGTCGGCAACAGCCCTGTGGGCGCCACCGTGCGCGTGACCGTCCTGCGCGAGGGCAAAAGCCAGACCATCAAGGTTGTTCTGGGCCGCCGCGAAGAAGCGGACGGCGAGATTGCAGTGGCAGTTCCCGATGATGACACAACCGAAGACGCGCCCAATACAACCGCGCTGCTGGGTCTCACACTGACGCCGCTGACCGACACCATTCGTCAGGAGCTTGACATAGACGCAAGCACCAACGGTCTTGCCGTCACGGCGGTGGACGAAGCCAGCGAAGCCTTTGAAAAAGGTCTGCGCAGCGGCGACGTCATCACCGAAGCAGGCCAGCAAAAGGTGACCAGCATCGACGATCTGTCGGAACGCGTCAAAGCCGCCAACGATGCCGGTCGCAAGTCGCTGCTGCTGCTCGTCCGCCGCGCTGGCGATCCGCGATTTGTGGCGCTTTCGCTGGGCGAATGAACGCGCTTGATCTGGAATGACAAGAGGGCACCCTCGCGGTGCCCTTTTTCGTTCGCGGCTTTTGTAAGATGGGGCAGACCGGCACGGCGCGCAATCGAAATTCTGAGCCAAAGATCAGCCCCGTAACGCCCTGACCAGATCAGCTCTTGGTGCGCGGCACAGCGATTAATCCCAGACTGCGCGCCGCCGCGAGGGACAGCACGCCGCTGTCTGGTCCCGCGTCCCGCTGGAACTGCTGCACCGCGTTACGGGTATCGCGGTCCATGACGCCGCTGATCGCGCCGGTGTAGAACCCGCGCGCCAGTAACGCGCGCTGCAAGGACGACACAAATTCCGCCGTCAGCACCTCCGCGCAGGGCGTCTCGAACCAGTTGTCACGCCGGTCCGTTACGATTTCCTGGCGGGTTTCTGTCTTGTAGACCGGGGGTTTGGCCACGGTTCCGTCGGGGTTTACCTGCGCGGACTGCACCTGCACCTGCTCTGTCACCGTCTCGATGGTGGCGGGGCTCACGGTCTTCCCCCAGCAACTGCCGGGTGGCGCGCCCGGCGGGCCGATGCGGGTGGCTTCCTGCACCCCCGGCTCCGGCGGTTCTGCATCCGGTGCGACGCTGCCGACATCGCAGGCCAACAGCCCCAACATCAGCGCCAGCGCGCCGGACAGACGCCGCGCGCCGTTTTTGGTCATTGCCTGTTTCATGGCCCAATGCCCCTTGGGTCTGCTCAATGCTCTCTCTAGCGTGTTTCACAATTCTTGCCCAGCACCTTGACCCACAGACCTCACCATCAGGCGGCAGGCCGCGGCCCACGCCCGTAAATGGGGCTGGCACCGGTCGCGCTGCGCGGTTAGACAGTGGCCGACAGATCAAGACGAAAGAGGCTCAGCAATGGCAAAGATCACCTACGTGGAACACAGTGGCAAGGAACATGTGGTCGAGGTCGCCAATGGGCTGACCGTCATGGAAGGCGCGCGGGACAACAACATTCCGGGCATCGAGGCGGATTGCGGCGGCGCCTGCGCCTGCTCCACCTGCCATGTCTATGTCGATGCCGCATGGGTCGAAAAACTGCCTGCAAAGGACGACATGGAAGAAGACATGCTCGACTTCGCGTATGAGCCAGACCCGGCACGGTCACGCCTGACGTGTCAGCTCAAAGTCACCGATGCGCTGGACGGCCTGCGCGTGCAGATGCCGGAAAAGCAGATCTGATGCGCCGCGTGGCGCTGGCATTGCTGGCGTGCCTCGCCGCCCTGCCGGTCCGCGCGGCAGAAATCACCGCCGCGCAATACACCGAACCGACAACGCGCTACGCGCACGGCATTCTCGGGGATGCCGTCGAATGGGGGGCGTTGCGGCTGACCACCCTGGCCTGTGCCACATGTGCGCCGCAAAACACCGTGATCCGGCTGCCCGAAACCCGCGTCTTCGAGGACACGGCCCCCCGCCTTGTGACG
>JAGXHC010000063.1 GCA_024636405.1 Sulfitobacter sp.
CGCCATACTCGATCGCATCGTCCACAACGCATACCGTCTCGAACTCGAGGGAGCGTCCATGCGCAAAACCATCGCCAAAATGGATGACGAAATGCCTCAAACCTGATACCCGAAACACGCTGCCTTACGGCAACGCGTCACAGGTGGCCGAATGCGTCGGAACAGGTGGCCGGATGTGATCGGAATGGGTGGCCGGATGTTCCGGAATATGCAACAAAGGCTTCCTTTTCGTCCAGATCATAATCCATCGCGTATTTGCGATAGGCAAAGGCAAGCCCCTCGCGCACCAATACCTGACCCATATCCACCCCCTGAACAACACAGCGCGCCACGATGCGCCCGTACCTGTCCCGGTCCAGCGGCGTACAAATCGCCTGCGCATTCTGATACCGGTCGCGGACCTGGCGGGTGGTCCAATCACCGCAGGCCCACGGCTGACCTTCATTGGTTTCGCAGGTCTGCCCGGCCTCCAGCGCGTCAATCCCGTGCAGGCGAATACGTTCGCCGCCGACATCAAATGTATCGCCGTCGATCACGCGCACCCTACCCGCCACTGTCTGTGCTTCAGCAGTCCCGGACAGGAGCACCAGTATCAGGGCAAAAGATGAACAAAGTCTTAACATTTGGTTAATATTGCGCAGCACCCTGCCGTCGGCAATCCAAATCGTTAAGAGAGGTTAACGCTGCGCCACCTGCCAGTTGGGATGCACCCAAGGTGCGTCATTGGCGCGCGGCAGCGGGTCCAGACCCAGAATATGATCCGACACCTTTTCACCGACCATGATCGAGGGCGCGTTGAGATTGCCGTTGGGGATGCGCGGAAAGATTGAGCTGTCCGCCACCCGCAAACCGCTGACGCCAATCACCCGCGCCTGCGGATCAACCACCGCATGCGGATCATCGGCCAATCCCATGCGGCAGGTTCCGCACGGATGATAGGCGCTCTCTGCGTGTTCCGCGATGAAACCATCCAGTTCGGCATCGCTTTGCACCGCCTCCCCCGGCTGGATCTCATGCTTCACGAAAGGCTTGAACGCCTCCTGCGCAAAAATCTCGCGGGTCAGGCGGATGCAGGTACGGAATTCTTCCCAGTCGCTGTCATGAGACATGTAATTGAACCTGATCTCGGGATCGGCCAACGGATCTGCCGACCGCAAGGTAACCGCGCCGCGCGACCGCGACCGCATCGGCCCGACATGGGCCTGAAATCCGTGGCCTTCTGCGGCTGCCTTGCCGTCATATCGCACGGCGATGGGCAGGAAATGATACTGGATGTCCGGATAAGCCAGCCCCGGTGCCGAACGGATGAAGGCCGCGGATTCAAACTGATTGGATGCCCCCATGCCGCGTTTGGTGAACAGCCACTGCGCCCCGATCATCGCCTTGGACAACAGGTTCCAATGCTTGAACAGCGTGATCGGCTGGCTCGCCGCCATCTGGATATAAAGCTCCAGATGATCCTGAAGGTTCGCCCCCACGCCGGGTCTGTCCGCAATGACATCAATGCCATGCTCCGCCAGATGGGCGGCGGGACCGACGCCCGACAACATGAGCAACTTCGGCGAATTGATCGACGATGCGGCAAGTATCACCTCTGCCCCCGCGCCAATGATCTCGATCCGTCCGCCGCGCGTCACCTCGACGCCCACGGCACGCCCCTCTTTGATCACCACACGCCGCGCCTGCGCGCGGATGACGGTCACGTTTCCGGTCTTCTGTGCCGGGCGCAAATAGGCATTGGCGGCTGACCAGCGCCGCCCGTTCCAGACCGTCTGTTCCATTGGGCCAAAGCCTTCCTGCTGGGGCCCGTTATAATCATCCGTCACCTGATAACCGGCCTGCTGCCCGGCCTGCACAAAAGCATCAAACAATGGATTTTCACGCGGTCCCCGGCTGACATGCAGCGGCCCGTCGGTGCCGCGCCAGTCCGGATCACCGCCATGGCCGCCGTCATGCCAGGTCTCCATACGCTTGAAATAGGGCAGCACGTCGGCAAAGGACCAGCCACGCGCGCCCGCTTCCTCCCAATGGTCGTAATCCATTGCATGACCGCGCACATAGACCATGCCGTTGATCGACGACGACCCGCCAATCACCTTGCCGCGCGGACAGGCCAACCGCCGCCCCCCCAAATGCGGCTCGGGTTCTGTCCGAAAACCCCAGTCATACCGCTTCATGTTCATCGGATAACTCAGCGCGGCCGGCATCTGGATGAACGGCCCCATATCGGTCCCGCCGTGTTCGATCACGATGACCTTGCGGCCCGCCATTGCCAACCGATAGGCCACTGCACAACCCGCGCTGCCCGCCCCCACGATCACATATTCAGCATCCATTTTCGGCCCCTCATTTTCGTGATTCTGCAAAGGGTCAAGGATGCCGCAGGCACCGTGCATCGCACGGCTTGTCCTTGATGCTTTGGGGAATCGCATCTCAATATTGTCGAGGTGTCTTGAGCCACAGATTGTGGCCTCAAGCACCTCTCAGCAAAACTCATCCCGTGCGCGCCACACACCACCACCAAGGCAAGGACGGGCTCACGCAGCAACACCCACCAAAAATGTCGTGCGCGTCAGCGCTCCTTTGGATCACGCCCACCTCAGAACGGCGCCTCAAGATCGCCCATCCGCACATATACCGACTTCAACTGGCTATAATGTTCGATTGCCGCACGCGAATTCTCGCGGCCCACACCTGAGTTTTTCGACCCGCCGAACGGCGCTTCGACAGGGGCATCATTGTAGGTGTTGATAAAGCAGGTTCCCGCCTCAAACCGTGCCGCGACCCGGTGCGCGCGGGACAGATCGCGGGTAAAAACACCTGCGGCCAGACCAAATTCCGTGTCATTGGCCCGCGCAATCACATCATCCTCATCCTCGAAATCCAGCACGGCCATGACCGGCCCGAAAATCTCTTCGCGTGCGATGGCCATCGTGTCGGTCACATCGGCAAAGACGGTTGGCATCATGTAAAACCCACCCCGGTCCAGCCGCTCACCACCATAGACCAGACGCGCGCCCTCGGCTTTGCCCTTGGCCACATATCCCAGCGCGATGTCCAATTGCCGCTGCGATACCATCGGGCCGAAATTTGTGTCTCGGTCCATCGGATCGCCTATCACCGCAGTCGCCAGTCGCGTCGCCAGACGCTCAAGGAAAATCTCCTTGATCTCGCGGTGCACAAAAACCCGCGTGCCATTGGAACAGACCTGCCCCGAACTATAAAAGTTCCCCAGGATCGCCCCGCTGACCGCGTTTTCGATATTGGCATCGTCAAAGACGATCATCGGGGATTTGCCGCCCAATTCCATCGTGACATGCTTGATCCCCGCTGCCGCCGCCGCATAGACCTTGCGGCCCGTCGGCACCGATCCGGTCAGTGACACCTTGTCCACGCGCGGATCGCTGACCAGCGCGCCACCGACCTCGCCCATGCCCTGAACCACGTTGTAAAGCCCCGCGGGCAATCCCGCCTCGTGCAGGATCTCAGCCACTTTCAATGCACATAGCGGCGTTGTCTCGGATGGCTTGAAGATGATCGCATTGCCGCAGGCCAGCGCCGGCGCACCTTTCCAGCAGGCAATCTGCGTCGGATAATTCCACGCCCCGATCCCGACACACAGGCCCAGCGGTTCGCGCCGGGTATAGACCCAATCATCCCCAAGCTGGATATGTTCGCCCGTGAGTGTCGCCGCCATGCCGCCAAAATATTCCAGCGCGTCCGCCCCGCTGGTGGCATCCGCCACGGAGGTTTCCTGATAAGGTTTGCCGGTGTCCCATGTCTCCAGCACCGACAGATCATGGTTGCGCTCGCGCATGATATCGGCGGCGCGGCGCAGGATACGGCCCCGCTGGGTGCCCGTCATCGCGGCCCATGCCCCTTGTGCTGCGCGCGCGGTCGTAATGGCCTGTTCGATGATCTGCGGGGTTGCTGCGTAAACCGTCGCGATCCGCGCGCCCGTTGCGGGATATATCACCTCGATCGGCGTGCCGACAGTATCTTCGACATAGGCACCATTGATGAAATGGCTGGCCTTGGGCTGGATATCATAGGGCATCTTCAGAGCTTTCCTGGCGTCGTCGTACGTATTTCGAGGCATGCAAGTTCATTCCCCACGGGGAAAACGCTTGTTTTCTTCCAGCACATTCAAATCCATGTGGTTGCGCATGTATTGTTCAGACGCGAGGCGCAGAGGCTGGTAATCCCAGGGGTAATATCCCCCTTCGCGCAGCGCCTCATACACCACCCAGCGGCGGGCCTGTGACTTGCGCACATCAGCGTCAAAGCTTTCCAGATCCCAGCGCCCGGCGGCCTCCATCCGGAAGTGTTCCAGCGTCTGCGCATGTTCCGGGTCTTGTGCGAGGTCGGCCAATTCGTGCGGATCTGCCTCCAGATCGAACAATTGTTCAGGATCGATGGCGCAATTCGTGTATTTCCAGCGCCCCTGCCGCAGCGCCACCAAGGGCGAATGCGATCCTTCGGCGGCGTATTCCATTGCCACTGGTTCGCTGCGCGCCTTGCCCTGCCCCAGCGGCACCAGTGATGTGCCCGTGGTCCATTCCATCACCTCGTCCATGCTCACGCCTGCAAGGTCGCAAAGCGTCGGACAAACGTCGATGGTGCTGACCGGGGTTTCCACCAGCCCCGGCGTCAGCCCCGGCGCCGCAATCATCAGCGGCACGCGTGCAGAGCCTTCGTAAAAGGACATCTTGAACCACATCCCACGCTCCCCCAGCATATCGCCGTGGTCGCTGACAAAGACCACGATGGCCTCTTGCCGGGTGTCTTCCAGCGTTTGCAGCAGCGCGCCGATCTTGTCGTCAAGATAGGAGATATTGGCGAAATAGGCCTGCCGCGACCGGCGGACATCCTGATCCGAAATCGAGAAGTTCTCAGCGTCCATCGCTTTGTAAAGCCGCTGTGAATGGGGGTCGAGCGCATCAAACGGGATCGGTGCGACCTCAGGCTCCAGATGGGCGCAATCGTTATAGAGGTCCCAGTATTTGCGCCGCGCGACATAGGGATCATGCGGGTGTGTAAAGCTGACTGTGAGGCACCAGGGCCGGTCGTCCGCCGCGCGCGACAGATCGTAAAGCTTGCGGGTGGCATGATACGCAACTTCGTCGTCGTATTCCATCTGGTTGCTGATCTCGGCCACGCCGGCCCCCGTGACGGACCCCATATTGTGATACCACCAATCAATCCGCTCGCCCGGCTTGCGGTAATCGGGGGTCCAGCCGAAATCAGCCGGGTAGATGTCTGTGGTCAGGCGTTCCTCAAACCCATGAAGCTGGTCGGGACCGACAAAATGCATCTTGCCCGAAAGACAGGTATGATAGCCCGCGCGCCGCAGATGGTGCGCATAGGTGGGGATGGAGGACGCAAATTCCGCCGCATTGTCATATACGCCGGTCGCTGAGGGCAGTTGTCCTGACATGAACGCCGCGCGTCCCGGCGCACAAAGCGGGCTTGCCGTATAGGCATTGCGAAACCGCGCCGATCTTTTCGCCAATGCCTTGAGGTGCGGCGCGTGCAGCCAATCGGCCGGGCCGTCCGGAAACAGGGTTCCGTTAAGCTGGTCAACCATGAGAATGAGGATGTTGGGTTTCGTCATCTTCGCACCTTCAGAAGGAGATCCAGCGTGGAAAGCGCGCTGGCGCTGGCGTCTTGTGCCGTGGCAGCACCAGACAGGGCGGCACGCAGGTAAAGGCCGTCAATCAACGCCGCGAGGGTTTCGGCATCCGCGTCGGGCGTCGCACTGATCCCGCGCAACGCATGGGTCAGGTTGGACCGCAAACGCCGCTGGTAGATCCGCAGCAACCGCCGGGTGTCCGCGCTGGTGCGTGACGCGGCATAAAGCGTCATCCACGCGCTGACCGTCTGGGGCGCAAAGCAGGTCTCGTCGAAACTGGCGAGGATAATCGCTTCGGCGCGTTCGCGCTGTGTTGTGGCAAGGTCCAGACGCTTGCGCACCTGCACGCCGTATTCCGACAGGATATGGCGCATGGCGGCCAGAAAAATCTGATCCTTGCCGCCAAAGTAGTGATGCGCCAGCGCCGTGGACATCCCCGCGCGGCGCGCAATCTGGCCGACGGTCACATCAAGCGACTGCGCGGCACCGATCTCTTCGATGGTGGCCTTGACCAGTGCAGAGCGGCGGATGGGTTCCATTCCGATCTTCGGCATGAGGGAATCGTCCTTTCGCGGCTGACCGCGTCAGGATAGAGGACGCTTTATTGACCCGTCAATCAAGAAAAGCCGTGTCAGACCTTGGTCTCGTTGCTGGTCGGGGTGACGGGCCGTTTCAGCATTGCCTCGCGCCAGGTGATAAAGATGACCGAGCCCAAGATCACGCAGCCGCCCAGAATGACCCAGACGTCCACCGCTTCATCAAAGAACAGCGCACCCAAAAGCGTCGCCCAGATCAGTTGGGTGAACGTGACAGGTTGGGTCACCGTGACCGGCGCCGCGGCAAACGCAAGCGTCATGGTGTAATGCCCCGCAGTCGCAAAGAAGGCGACACCGGCAAGTATCGTGATTTCCGTGGTTGTCGGCGTGATCCAGACCGGAAAGGCGGCGGGCGCCAGCCCCAGCGTGACGAAGATCGACATCATCGACACGATGACCGCTGGCTTGACCTCGTCCGACAACATCTTGGCCAGTAGATATGACCCGGCAAAAACCACCGCCGCAAACAGCATCGCAATGTGGCCGGGGCTGACTTCGCGAAAACCGGGGCGCAGGATGATCACCGCCCCTGCCAAACCCATGATCACCGCTACGATCCGCCGCACAGCCAGCTTTTCACCCAGGAATAGCGCCGCCCCGACGGTCACGTAGATTGGCGCGAGATAATTCATTGCCGTGACTTCCGCGATCGGCAGGCGGGTCATGGCAAAAAACCACAAGATCACCCCCATGGCATGCAAAAAACCCCGCAATCCGAAAAGGCCCCATTGACGCCGCGACAGATGTGCATTGCGCAAGACACCCAGCGCAGGCAGCAGAAAAACCAGACCCATCGCATACCGCAGGAATGCAGCCTCTGCCGAAGGCAGGCGCGGCCCCATATACTTTACCAGCGCCGTCACCATGATAAAACACAGTCCCGTCACCAGCATCCAGAATATGCCCGCGACGGGACGGTGAGGAAGCGCAGTTGCCATATCCGGACACTTTCGCAAAGCGCCAGAAAGGACAAGGTCACATCAGCAGAAGTTTCACAGCAATTGCCCACATAATCAGCGCGATGCAGCCGTCCAGCACCTGCCAACTGCGGGGCCGGGCAAAGAGCGGTTGCAGCAGGCGCGCGCCGTAGCCAAGCGCGAAGAAGAAAACAAAGCTTGCCAGTATGGCGCCGATACCAAAAGCAAGCCGATCCGGGTACTGCGCCGACACCGATCCGACAAGCACAAGCGTATCGAGATAGACATGCGGGTTCAGCCATGTGATCGCCAGCACCGTCAGCAATGTGCGTTTCAGGCTGCTGTCGGCATTGCCTTCGGCCTTCAACACGCTGCCCCCGCGCCAGGCCGCACGCGCATTGATAAAGCCGTACCAGATCAGAAATGCCGCCCCGCCAAAACGCATCGCGCGTTCAAGCCAGGGCATTGCCTGCGCCAGTGCGCCAAACCCCGCGACACCGGCCGCGATCAAGACAGCGTCCGATAACGCGCAGGCCAGGCAGACCCAGAACACATGGAGCCGGCGCAAACCCTGCCGCAACACAAATGCATTCTGCGCCCCGATGGCAAGGATCAACGTCAGGCTGAGCGCAAAACCGGGTAAAAATGAGGTCAATGTTTAATCAACGCGCAAATGCCGGGTCTGTCGCCCGTTTATGTTCAGATACAATGCATTACTCCTCACAGTTGTCTCATAACTTTAAGTAAATTGCGCACGGAATTCGCGCAAAGTGCCAGATTGGCGCGTGTTCTGTCTGGCGTTTGCTTCAGGCGGGCGCCATCCGCGCCTTTAAACCCGCCAAACCGCCCACACAAAACGGTGAATGTCTTTGCATCTACTGGAATGCGCGATCCGCCTGACCTATATGCGGCATCTGAATAAAGGAATAACCAGATGCGCGATACACAAAAGAAGCTGGAAATCAGCCAGGAAGAGCGTGCCCTGATCGAGGCGGCACTTCACACCCAATCCAAGATCCTGCACATGCAGGCCAGTGCAGGCGGTGCCGTCGCGCGCAAAAGGTTGAATGAAGTCAAGCGCTTGCTGGCGCGGATGGAACAACACGAACCCGCCGCACGGCGCTGTCGCAGATTTGCTGGCTTTGGCAGACTGCGCATGTCCCGGCTGTTCGGCTGAAACCTTGGATCGCGGAAAACAAAAACGGGCCACTCGAAAGAGCGGCCCGGCATAGCGGACAGGGTGCGGCGGCCTTTGGTGATGCCACTAAAGCTGGGCCATTACCTCGTCTGACGCCTCGAAATTGGTAGTCACGCGCTGAACGTCATCATCGTCTTCCAGCGCTTCCACCAGCTTCATCAGCTTTTCCATGTTCTCCAGATCCATTTCCGTCGTAATGGTCGGCTTCCAAACCAGTTTCGTTGATGTGCTTTCGCCCAACTCCGTTTCCAGCGCGGTCGAGACCTCGTTCAGATCAGTGTCGGCGCACCAGATGACATGGCCCTCCTGTGCGCTTTCGACGTCTTCTGCCCCGGCTTCAATGGCGGCCATCATCACGGTATCCGCGTCCCCTACGGCGGCGGGGTATTCGACTTCGCCCTTGCGCTCGAACATAAATCCGACGCTGCCGGTCTCGCCCAGATTGCCGCCGTTCTTGCTGAAGGTTGAGCGTACATTCGATGCGGTGCGGTTGCGATTGTCTGTCATTGTCTCGACGATTACGGCCACACCATTGGGGCCGTAGCCCTCATAGCGGATTTCTTCGTAGTCCTCGCTATCGCCCACCTGGCTTTTCTTGATCGCACGGTCGATCACGTCCTTCGGCACAGAGACCGATTTCGCCTCTTTCACGGCCAGTCGCAGGCGCGGGTTCTTGTCGGGATCAGGGTCACCCATCTTGGCGGCCACGGTGATTTCCTTGGACATCTTAGAAAACATCTTGGCGCGCACGGAATCCTGTCTGTTCTTGCGGTGCTGGATATTTGCCCATTTGGAATGGCCGGCCATGAAAACCTCATTGCGAATATTGCGTGATCGGCACTCTATATGCGACCGGCCGGGAACGGACAAGCCACCGCATTACCGCTTTGCACATGCAAATGCGTGCATTGACGGGGCACACGACAGAAGGCGTGGCGCATCCACCCCGCAGAGCGATGGCAAAGTTCGCTTTTCCAAATGCAGCATCCACGCTACATCACCTGAATGACAACAGATCAGATTATTCTTTTTTCGCTTTTCGCTGCCGTCTTCGGTCTCCTGTTATGGGGGCGGTTCCGCTACGATCTTGTGGCATTCGCAGCCCTTATGGCCGGTGTTGTGCTGGGGGTCGTGGACAGCAAGGACGCATTTGACGGCTTTGGGCACCCTGCAACATTGATTGTGGCGCTGGTGCTGGTGGTCTCTGCGGGCTTGGTGCGCTCGGGTGCTGTGATGCTGATCACCCGCACATTGGTTGATTCCTCGCGCAGTCTGGGCGCGCATATCACCCTTATGGGCGCGGTCGGCGGGATTCTGTCGGCGTTCATGAACAATGTGGCCGCCCTTGCGCTGCTGATGCCGGTCGATATCCAGAACTCGCGCAAGGCGGGCCGGGTGCCTGGGCTGTCGCTGATGCCGCTAAGCTTTGCCACAATTCTGGGCGGCATGGTCACGCTGATCGGCACGCCACCCAATATCATAATCGCCGCGATCCGTCAGGAATCCTTGGGCGAACCGTTTCGCATGTTTGATTTTGCGCCGGTCGGGGGCATCGCGGCCATTGCCGGTCTGACGTTTGTCGCACTCATTGGCTGGCGGCTCATCCCGACACGCGATGATGCCACGCTCGATTCCGAAGACATCTCGAACTATATTGCGGAACTTACCGTCCCCGCCGAAAGCAAACAAATCGGCAAACGGGTGGCGGAATTGCAGGAAGCCGCCGACAAGGCCGACGTCTCGATCCTTGGGCTGATCCGCGATGACAAGCGGATTTATGGACAGGCGCGCAACACGGTTTTGCGCGAAGGCGATGCGCTGGTACTGGAAGCGACGCCGGATTCGCTGGATGAATTCCGCAGCACGCTGGACCTGCGACTGGCTGACGCTGCGCGAGAAGAACGCCTGCGCGCGGACGGTGAAGGCGTTGAGATCATCGAAGTGGTGGTGCCAGAGGATTCGCGGCTGAACGGCCGGTCGGCCCAGGCTGTGGGCCTGACATGGCGTCATCGCACGATCCTGCTTGGTATTTCGCGGCGCGGGCGCAAGATTACTGAAAAACTGCGCAAGACCGAATTGCAGGCGGGCGATATCCTGTTGTTGTTGGTCCCGCGCGATACAGCGGCGCACGTCACCGAATGGCTTGGCGTTTTGCCATTGGCCGACCGGGGTCTCGCCGTGACGGAGAACAACAAGGTCTGGCTTGCCATCGGGCTGTTTGCCGGTGCCGTCGCTGCCGCGTCGTTTGGGCTGATCTATCTTCCCGTGGCGCTTGGGGTGGTGGTCATCGCCTATGTGCTGGCGCGCATTGTGCCCCTGTCAGAGCTTTACACTCATATCGAATGGCCGGTGGTCGTGTTGCTTGGCTCGATGATCCCGCTGGGTGCCGCATTGGAGAAATCGGGCGGCACCGAGCTTATTGCCGGTGCCCTTGTGGGGCTGACCGGCGATCTGCCCGCTTGGGTGGTGCTGACGGTGCTGATGGTGGTCACAATGACGCTGTCGGATGTTCTGAATAACACGGCAACCACCATCGTAGCCGCCCCTGTGGGCATCCAGATGGCCCAAACGCTGGACGTGTCGCCTGATCCATTTCTAATGGCGGTGGCCGTCGCAGCCTCCAGCGCGTTCCTGACGCCGATCGGGCACAAGAACAACACGCTGATCCTTGGTCCGGGGGGCTATAGTTTTGGCGATTACTGGCGCATGGGACTGCCGCTGGAAATCATTGTGATCGCCGTATCAATCCCCGCCATTCTGTTTTTCTGGCCGCTGTAGTCACGCGTATCTGAGATTACTCAAAGGGCTCCAGCACCGTTGCGCCGCCTTGGGCAGTCCACGCTGATATAGCGCCCCCCCCCTGCCCTTCATCGCTTCACCCCAGACCCTGCAACGAAACAGGCGCACCGTTGACCGGCGCGCCTGCATTCTTATTATGTGATGCGATTGACCGTTAGACGAAGGCCAATTCGTCTTCTTCCTCGACCGCTTCTTCGGGGACGTCATCCTCTTCGACGGGCACGCTCATCAGCGACAGGACGTCGTCCAGTGCCTGTCTCTTATACACATC
>JAGXHC010000009.1 GCA_024636405.1 Sulfitobacter sp.
AGGTAACGGCCTGCACGTGCGCCGCCGACGCGCTGGATCGCATTGACGCGACGTGTGATCTGCTGATCACCGATCACAAAATGCCCGGTTCCGACGGTTTCGAGTTGGCAAAGAGCCTGCGACGTGCGGGCCACGCTTTGCCGATCCTGTTGCTAAGCGAGACGCCCGACCACGCCCGGAAAAATCCGGCCCGGCCCCAGGTGCAGCGAGTGTTGCAAAAGCCCTTGTCGCGGCAGGTATTGCTGGCAGAGCTTCAGGCCTGCACGCCGCACCCGGAAACCGCGGTCTCTGCGCCCCCGGCCGACACGCCACCGCCCTTGCGGCCAATGCGCATTTTGGCCGCGGAAGACAACAAGACCAACCAATTGGTGTTTCGCAAGATGATCAAGAACCTGAACGTTGAGCTTAGCGTCGCGAACAATGGCGAAATGGCCGTCGCTTTGTTCAAGTCCAATCAGCCCGATCTTGTGTTTATGGACATCTCAATGCCCAAGATGGATGGAAAGCAGGCCACACGCGCCATCCGCGCCCTTGAGGCAGACAGCGGTGGACATGTGCCCATTGTCGCACTCACGGCGCACGCGATGGATGGCGACGACGCGGGCATTCTGGCTGCGGGGCTGGATCATTATTTGACCAAACCGCTGCGCAAGCCGCTGATCATTGCGCAGATCACAGATGCCTGGACTGATGCAATGGAACCGCTGGACGTGGAAGTACCCGATCAGGCTGCGGAGTAGGGCCGCACAAACACGGGGCGTTCCGGCGTGGACGCATCCGCCTGCCACACGTATCCGCCACCGTCGAAATCGCGCAGCGCTTCGGAGTCGACCAGACGGTTCTGCACGATGAACCGTGCCATCGCGCCGCGCGCCTTTTTGGCGAAAAAGCTGACGATCTTTGGCCCCTTGCCGTTGCCCTTGTCCTCCATGAATTGCGGAGTGATCACCCTCAGTTTCAGCGCCTTGGAGGACACTGCACCAAAATATTCCTGGCTGGCACAATTGATCAGCACGTCAGTACCGATGTCTTCTGCCTGTGCATTCAGCGCTTTTGAAAGATCGTCGCGCCAATAGTCATAGAGGTTCTTACCGCGCCGCGTCTTCAAACGGCTGCCCATTTCAAGACGATAAGGCTGGATCGCGTCCAAGGGGCGCAACACCCCGTATAGCCCTGACAGAATGCGCAAATGGTCCTGCGCCCACGCCATTTCGTCGGCATCAAGGCTTGCAGCTTCCAGTCCCTGATAGGTATCACCGGCAAAGGCCAGCGCGGCAGGCCGCGTCACATCGACATCAGGCACCTCTTCGAACGCATTGAAACGATCCCGGTTCAGTCGCGCCAGATCATCGCTCAGATCCATCAGCGCCTTGAGCCGCCCCAGCGTCAGATTGCGCGCCGTGCGGGCCAACCGCACCGCGTCATCGCGAAATTCCGGCTGCGTCGCGATCACGTCCCGCCCTGTCCAGTCCAGCCGTTTAGCCGGAGAAATCACCACCAACATTATCTAGCCCCCTTGCGCCTTGCGGCATTACCTAGCCTGCGTCGCGCAGCGCGTCCAGAAATGCCGGCCCAAAGCGTTCGGCGTGGCGTGCGCCCAGCAGCCGCTCGATGGTGGCGATATCCGGCGCATGAAGCTGTGCCACTTTTGCAAGTTGCGACGCCGAACAGGTCATCGGCTTGTCCGTGCCTGCGGCGCCACGCGCCAATTCTGCCTGCACTTGCAACAGCTTGTCGTACACGTCACCCGCCCCACGACCCGCCAGCTTGCGGCGGCTTGGATGCATTTGTTGCGCTTCGCCATTGATCACTTCCAGAAAAGCCGCGCCGTAGCTTTCAAGCTTTTTCGCGCCTACGCCGCCGATCCTGGCCATGGCGTCAAGGTTGGCAGGCCGCGTCTCTGCCATTTCAATCAAAGTGCGGTCGGTAAAGATGATGTACGCGGGCACCTTGCCCGCCTCGGCAAAGGCGCGCCGTTTTGCCTTCAGCGCAGACAGCAGTGGTGCGTCTTCGTCGCTGACCATTGCCTTGACCGCCGGTCGCCGTGCGGATGCCGCCGCCTTGATGCTGTCGCGCCGCAATTCGATCTGCGCCTCGTCACGCAGGATCGGCAGTGCTGCGTCCGTCATGCGCAACGCGCCGTGCCGTTCTGCATCTGGCCGCACCAGATCATGGCCCATCATCTGCCGGAATACCGCCTGCCATTCGTTGCGATTATATTCAGTTCCAACGCCATACGTCGGCAGCGACTGGTGACCGCGTTGGCGGATCTTGTCTGTCTCATTGCCCAGCAGAATGTCTATCAGATGCCCCGCACCGAACCGTTCATCGGTGCGCAGGATCGCAGACAGCGCCTTGCGCACTGCGGTTGTGCCGTCAAACACCTCGGGTGGCGTGTCACAAAGATCGCAACGCCCGCACGAACCGCCATGTTCATCGAAATAACCCAGCAATGTCTTGCGCCGACAGTGCAGCGCTTCGGCCAGTCCCAAAAGCGCGTTCAGCCGTCCGTGATCGGCCGCGCGACGTTCCGGAGGCGCGAGGCCTTCGTCAATCTGGCTGCGGCGCAGGCGGATGTCTTCGGAACCAAACAGCGTCAGCGTCTCGGCAGGTGCGCCATCACGTCCTGCGCGCCCGATTTCCTGATAATACGATTCAATGCTTTTGGGCAGGTCCGCATGTGCCACCCAGCGGATATCCGGCTTGTCGATGCCCATGCCAAAAGCCACCGTGGCCACAACGATCAACCCGTCTTCCTGCTGGAAACGTCGCTCCGCGATGCGCCGGTCCTCTGCTTCCATGCCGCCATGGTAGTGCAGCGCGGACTGCCCGGCATCGTTCAATGCCCGCGCGATGCCTTCTGTCTTGGCGCGGGTTCCGCAATAGACGATGCCCGATTGGCCCTTGCGCGCGGCGGCAAAGTTCAGGATCTGGTTGCGCGGAGAATCCTTGGCGGCGAAGGCCAGATGGATGTTGGGCCGGTCAAATCCGCCCAAAAAGGTACGCGGCGGCGATCCGTCAAACAGCTTCTGCACGATCTCATCGCGGGTTTCTGCATCTGCTGTCGCGGTAAAGGCCGCCAACGGGACATCCAGCGTCCGCCGCAATTCGCCGATGCGCAGGTAATCGGGCCGGAAATCATGGCCCCATTGGCTGACGCAATGCGCTTCGTCCACCGCGATCATCCGCACATTTACCCGCCGCAGCATCCCCATGGCAGATCCCGCCGCAAGCCGCTCCGGCGCCATGTAGAGCAGCTTTAGCGTACCCGTCTCAAGCGCTTCCCAGACTGCGTCGGTTTCTTCGTCGGTATTGCCAGAAGTAAGAGCACCCGCAGACACGCCCGCCTCCTGCAAGGCGCGCACCTGATCGCGCATCAACGCAATCAGCGGGCTGATCACTACTGTGACGCCCTCGCGCATCAATGCAGGTAGTTGAAAACACAGCGATTTGCCGCCGCCTGTCGGCATGATGGCCAGCACGTTTTCACCTGCTGTTACGGCCTCCACAATCTCCTGCTGGCCGGGGCGGAAGGCATCAAAGCCAAATACGTCACGTAAAAGCGTGGCAGCGCCTGTCATCCGGTTTCCTAAGATTGTCTGCACTTTCTATGCAGACTCCCACACTAACAAAGGGTGAACAAGGCTGCGCCGTGAGGGTTTTGCAGATTGCGCCGCGCAAGGCGCCCGTCAGATTTTCAGTAAAACGCCGCTGCGTTATTCATCAGCACAATCCGCAGGATCGCAACCGCAATCAGCACGATCAGCGGCGCAAGGTCGAGCCCGCCCATCGGCGGAATGACTGACCGCACGCGGCTGTAGACAGGTTCCAGCAGGCGGTTCAGCCCTTCCCAAATCTGCGCAACAAGTGGCTGGCGCAGGTTAAGTACCTGAAAGTTGATCAGCCAGGACATGATCACATGCGCAATGATAATGAACCAGACGATGTTCAAAAGCAGCATCAGGATCTGAAAGAGTGAGGTCATCGGGCAGGCCTTTCATTGCGGTGACAGTCAGTTAAGCAAGCAGCGCACAAAGGGCAAGGGCAACTCAGTCCGGGGCCTTGTTGCACGGACAACGCCGAAAAACCATAACTTGCGTGACACGCCGCGCCCTGCTCTACCTCCTGATAAAAATGGACAGGGACGACATGGCAGATATCACACGACGCAAGCGCATCTGGGGCTGGTATTTCTTTGATTGGGCCAGCCAACCCTACAACACCTTGCTGCTGACGTTCATCTTTGGTCCCTATTTCGCACAAACTGCAACAGCCTCAATGGTTGCGCAGGGCATGGAGCTTGGCGCGGCCAAGGCGCAAGCACAGGCTTATTGGGGTTACGGGCTGACCGCGGCGGGCATCACCATCGCCGTCCTTGCGCCGATCCTTGGCGCGGTCGCGGATTCGTCAGGCAAGCGGATGCCGTGGATCTGGTTGTTCTCCGCGCTTTACGTCATTGGTTCTGGCGCCTTGTGGTGGACGGCTCCTGCAGATTTTTCCGTGATCTGGGCACTGTTCTTTTTTGGCATCGGCCTGATCGGGATGGAGTTCGCGACGATCTTTACCAATTCTTACCTGCCTGAACTTGATCCCGACCCGGATGAGCGTGGACGGCTGTCCGGGTCCGGCTGGGCGTTCGGATATGTCGGCGGCGTTTTGGCGCTGATGGTGATGATCGCACTGTTTCAGGCGGGGCCGTCGGGCAAGACCATGGCGGGGCTGTCGCCGGCCTTGGGCCTTGATCCCGCAACGTATGCAGATACCCGCATCGTCGGGCCGCTGACCGCGATCTGGTATGCGGTTTTCATGATACCGTTCTTTCTTTTCATGCGCGACAAGCCCAATCCGGCGGCGGCCCGCTATCGGTTGGGACAGGGCCTGTCTGATCTGGCCCGGACCTTGCGCAAACTGCCACGTCACCCGTCGCTGATGGCCTACCTCGGGTCGTCGATGTTTTACCGGGATGCGCTGAACGGGATGTACACATTTGGCGGGATTTATGCGCTGGGTGTGCTGAACTGGTCGATCATCGACATTGGTGTTTTCGGCATTATCGCGGCGTTGTCAGGCGCGATTTTCTGCTGGATAGGCGGGCGCGTGGACCATGCCATCGGGCCAATGCCGGTGATTGTTACATGCTGCATCATCCTGATCCTGACCGCCTGCCTGATCATCTCGCTGACACCTACGTCCGTGCTTGGCATGACCGTAAGCGAAGCATCGCCACTGCCGGATTATCTGTTCTATCTTGCCGGTGCGCTGATCGGCGCGGCAGGGGGCGCGCTTCAGGCATCGTCGCGCAACATGCTGACGCGGCAAGGAAATCCAGAGCGTATGACCGAAGCCTTCGGACTTTATGCGCTGTCAGGCAAGGCGACGTCATTCATCGCGCCGGCACTGATCGCAGTGGCAAGTGACCTTACGGGAAGTCAAAGATTGGGCATCACCCCCGTTGTGGGGCTGTTCATTATCGGGCTGATTCTGCTAGCATGGGTGAAACCCAAGGGAGATTTCGTAAAATGATCCTGAAAAATATCCTGATATCGGCCGCACTTGCGCTGGCGCTCGCAAGCTGCGGCGGCGGCAAGACGGAAACCGACATTGACGGGTCTGCCGTGACCCTGCCCACCATCGGGTCTTCCGGCGGCGCGCTGAGCAATGTGCAGGCCAAGCGCCTGTTTGGCGCAAAAAGCAATGCGTCGGGCCAATCGCCCGCGCCATTCGGCAGCTACGCCAAGGGGTGCCTCGCAGGTGGTGCGCAATTGCCCGAAACCGGGCCAACATGGCAGGCAATGCGCCTGTCACGCAATCGCAATTGGGGGCATCCTGAAACGGTCGATTTTATCAAAACTCTCAGTGCCAAGGCCGCGCGCCAGCCCGGCTGGTCCGGGATTTACGTCGGTGATATGAGCCAGCCACGCGGCGGGCCCATGTTGACCGGTCACGCAAGCCATCAGATCGGGCTGGATGCCGACATCTGGATGCTGCCGCCGAAATCGCTGAACCTCAGCCGGGCACAACGCGAGAATATCTCTTCCATATCAATGCGTCGGTCCAATGGGGCCTACGTTAACAGCAGTTGGACCCGTCAGCATCACGAGGTCCTCAAGGCTGCGGCAGAAGACCCCCGCGTCGCGCGGATTTTTGTCTTTCCGGGTGCCAAGGTGCAGATGTGCGAAGATGAAAAAGGCGACCGAGGCTATCTGCGCAAGATCCGCCCTTGGTATGGTCACCACTACCATTTCCATGTGCGCCTGGCCTGCCCCAAAGGTCTGCGCGGTTGCGTCGATCAGTCCACGCCGCCTGCCGGTGATGGCTGCGCCGATGCACGCAAATGGCAATCGGACATCCTGAATCCGCCCAAGCGCAAACCAGCGGATCCCAATGCGCCGAAACCCAAGCCCAAGCGCGAACTCGTGCTGGCCGATCTGCCCGCACAATGCAAATCCGTCCTCGACGCCAACTGATCCGTACCTTGCTGTCCGTCTTTGTCGCCTGTGCTGCCTTGGCGGCACAGGCAGAGCAGGGGCTTCGGGTGATGTCCAACGTGATCTGGGCGCAGAACGATGCATGGTTCGGCGGTTTTTCAGGGATCGAGATTTCGAATGACGGTGCCACGATGACGGTGGTTTCCGACAAGGGCCGTATTGTGCGCGCCAAGATGCTGCGGGACACCTCTGGCACGCTGAGCGCGATACAGGTCACGTCATCGGTGGCAATGACAGATCCATCGGGACGGTTTCTTAAGGGCAATCATACCGATGCGGAAGGGCTGGCGCAGGACGCTCAGGGGAGCCTGTTCGTATCGTTTGAGCACAAACATCGTGTGATGCGAATTAATCCGGCAACAGGGCGAACAGCGCCCTTGCCGCAAAGCCCTGATTACAACCTGTTCGGCCCGAATGCGGGGCTTGAGGCGCTGGCGGTCCATCCAGATGGGCGTTTGTTTGCCCTGCCCGAAGCTGCAGACAGGGCTGGATTTTTCCCTGTCTATGCGCTTGACGGGGAAAGCTGGCGCATCGTGGCGCGCATCCGCAAGCGGGGTCCGTTCCTGCCGGTGGGTGCTGACTTTGATCGCGACGGGCGGCTGTACCTGCTTGAACGCACGGTCACGCCGCTGGGCTTTCGCAGCCGTATCCGCCGGTTTGATCTGGACGCCGCCGCCTTGGGTGAACTCACCCTGTTCAGCACCACGCCCGCGCGGTTTGACAATCTGGAATCGCTCAGCGTCTGGACCGACCCGCACGGAAAGACACGTCTGACCGCCATTTCTGACGACAACTTTTTGCCGATACAGCGCACCCAGATCGTAGAGTTCACGCTCACGGAATGACTTGCGCCGGGTCGGACGACCCCGTAATGCACCCTCGTCTGCGATCCCCGCAGGCCAAGTCGCCGCACCCTTGCATAAAACGGTTTACATATGACACGCACCCCGCTTCCTGGCATCCTTGCCATGGCCGCCATCGTTGTGGCCTCGAATATTCTTGTCCAGTTTCTCTATGGTCAGTGGTTGACCTGGGGCGCCTTTACCTACCCGCTGGCGTTTCTTGTCACCGATGTGATGAACCGCGTCTACGGCGCCGCCGCAGCGCGCCGCGTGGTGCTGGCGGGCTTCGCCGTAGGGCTCCTGTGTTCGCTGATCGGAACGCAAATCATGGGGGAGTTCGGGCCGCTTGTTACGCTTCGGATTGCCATCGGTTCGGGGATCGCATTCCTTGTGGCGCAGTTGCTGGATGTGTCGATCTTTGCCGCGATACGCGGTGGTGCGTGGTGGCGCGCGCCGCTTGTCAGCACCCTGATTGGCAGCAGCGTCGATACGGCACTATTCTTCTCCATCGCATTTTCCGGGGCGCTGTCATTTGTTCATTCAAGCACCGATGTCGCTTGGGCGTCAGAGGCATTGCCACTGCTGGGCGTTGGTCCGGTTGTCCCGCTTTGGGTGTCATTGGCAGTGGCTGACTGGTCCGTAAAACTGGCGCTGGCGCTGGTCGCACTGATCCCTTTTCGGATGATCACATCGCGTCTGAGGCCATCCGCCTGAAGCACATCGCACTTGCGCAGCGGCAACACACATTTCCTGCTTGACCTAACGGCAGCAAAAAAACGCTTTGCAGATTGAAAAACCTGTGCGACGATTCAGGTGATTTCAACAACGGTAAGGAGGTGATCCAGTGTCAAGAACGGTATTGGAGCGAGGTGTCGGAACAGCTTGGGAGGATAGCCGCTAGGGCAGCCCCCGGCGGTACGAACCCCAGGTGGATCGCCGATCTAACCGATCCCACCTCCGTAAGCCATTCGATTGGGCCGCTCCGTCAACGGGGCGGCCCTTTTTGATTTCAATACGTCAGGATTGCGGCTTAGCCGACTGCGCGTCGTCCAAGATGGGCGCAGCGTGGGCGTCCAGCGACCGCCACGCCGATATTTCTTCGTCAAATATCTCCGCTTCGACCGGCAGAATGCTCGACAGCCCGTCGATCAGTTCCTGCGCGTGTTCCGCACTTCCCACGATCACATAACGCCGCAGGCGGGCTTCGGCTCGGAACCAGGATTTCATGGCTTCCCAGTCAAAGGTATCTGCCGCCTCTGCTGGTGCATATCGGTCAAAGGCGATCATCAGATCAACTTGATCGTGCGCGTCAAAGATCCCGTTGAGGTGTTCGGCCAGCGCGTCCATCTCGTCATGGGTGATTGCCCCGGTCACGCGAAAGGCAATCAGATCGTCACGGCTGGTGCCGATCTGGGTCAGGGAATTGAGGGTCAGCATGATCATGGTCCTTTTCGGTGGGGGCTATCCCCTTGGGACCAAACGCCCCTTCACCCCGGCGCGTTCCAATGCGATGCTGGGCGCGAAAGGGGGCAGGATGCTGCATATTACCGACAATGTCGCAATACAGGACTGGGAACTGACGGAAAACTTCGTTCGGTCCTCCGGACCCGGCGGACAAAACGTCAACAAGGTCTCAAGCGCCGTTGAACTGCGATTCGAAGCGGCATCTTCGCCATCGCTTTCCGGGCCGGTTAAGTCGCGGCTGAAACGGCTGGCGGGCCGCCGCTGGACGCTGGAAGGCGCGCTGATTATTCAATGCGAAGAGACCCGCAGCCAGGCGCGTAACCGCGACATCGCACGCGACAGGCTGGCAGAGCTTATCAAAAAGGCACTGACCCCGCCCAAACGCCGGATCCCCACCCGACCCACGCTGGGGTCCAAGAAACGGCGTCTGAAAGAAAAGAAGGTGCGCGGTGAGGTCAAGGCGATGCGCGGAAAAGTCGATCCGGGCACCTGAGACGGATGTCTCAGCCGGGCGTTCGGCGCAGGATATAAATGTCCATGATCCAGCCATGCCGGGCGCGTGCTTCGGCGCGCAGCGCAGTAATCTCGGGCCCGATCCTGGCCAGCGGTCCTGCCCGGATAATCTGCTCTGGCATGCCGACGTAAGCCCCCCACCAAATCTCGACACCGGCGGGATCAAGTGTTTCAAACGCGCTGCCGCCATCGAGCATGATCACAGCGGTATCCACCCCAGGTGGCCAACCTTCATCGCGCAATCGACGGCCTGTTGTCACGACAAACGGCGCGCCGATCTCATTAACCGGGATCGCATGCGCCGCCGTCAAAGCGTGCAATGATGTGATGCCGGGAATGGCTTCCAACACCGGGGCCGGGTCCAGACGCGCCGCAATACGCAGGGTGCTGTCATAAAGCGACGGATCGCCCCAGACCAGCAATGCCACCTTTTGCGCAGCGGGGTGATGCGCCATTGCGCCCTGCCATGCCGCGGCAATGGCGTCGTGCCAGTCATCAACGCGGCTGCGGTAATCCAATGTTGCGGCGTCGCGTATTGGCAAATCAAAGCTCGCGATGCGGGTCGCAGCATTTGTCAGCACCTCATCACAGATCGTACGGCGCAGACCGGCAAGGTCCGCTTTGCCTTCGCCTTTCAACGGAATCAGTATCAGGTCCTGTCGATTGATCGCGCGGATTGCCTGAAGCGTCAGATGATCGGGATTGCCGGTTCCAATCCCGATCAGCGTCAAATGCAGTGTCATGCCGGGATCCTTGCCAGCGCCCTGGTGCGCAAATCACCCAGCACGCGGGCGTCGGCGAAGGTGCCATCGGCGGACGCATCGTAGAGTTGTGCGAACTTGTGCAGGGCGGGCAGATCTGCCGCAGTGATATCGCCAAAGAGGTACGCAACCTTGCCCGGACTGCGAAAGGCAACTGTCTGTGCGCGGATGCAGCCGGACATGCAATCGACCGGCATGACCGTGACATTGCCCATCCCGCCCCGCGCGACATCAACAAAGCTGCCGTCCGCGGTGCACGAGGTGCAAACCAACATTTTGACCGGCGTGCTCATTGGCGCAGATCCGCCAGCGCACCGTAGAAAATCAGCGCCGGTGTGGTGCTGCTGGCAGTCTCCAGATGTGCGGCCAGTGTGGAGATTGTAAACCGCTCAATCCGCTCTGCCGGGGTTGATACCGCTTCGGCCAGCAGCGCAGGCGTGTCCGGCGATAAACCATGCTCGATCAGACGCGCGGCAAGGCCCGCAAAGGTGCGCTTGCCCATGTAGACCAC
>JAGXHC010000064.1 GCA_024636405.1 Sulfitobacter sp.
CGCGATCGCGACCTGCCTGACCCTGCGCACGATCTACAAACTGCCGCTGCGCCAGACCCAAGGGTTGATGCGCAGTATTGCGCGGTTGATGGGAGTAGAGATTCCTGTGCCGGATTTCTCGACGCTGTCACGCCGTGCTCAGGGCTTGGAGCTGCCCGAAAAGCAGCGGATTGAGAGAACCGCTCCGATCCATCTGACCGTGGACAGCACCGGGCTGAAGATATTTGGTGAAGGTGAATGGCTGCAGAACAAGCATGAAACAATGGCCAAACGCAAGTCATGGCGCAAACTACATTTGGGCCTGGACCTAACGACAGGTGATATTATCTGCTCGGATTTGACGCTGGACGACGTCGGCGATCCCACGGCCTTGCCCGGACTTCTGGACCAGATTGAGGATCCGGTATCGCGTTTTCTGGCGGACGGAGCTTACGATGGCAAACCAACCAGCGACCTCCTCAAGGCTCGACTTGGTGATGCAGTCGAGATCATCATTCCACCTCCAAGAAATTCCGTCCTCACTCCGAATTCGCTTGCTGATCCATCGTCTCGAGACCGGCACATTGCCCAAATACGAACCCAAGGCCGTTTGGCCTGGCAAGCCAACAGCGGGTACAATCAACGAAGTCGCGCGGAAGCGCAAATTGGGCGTTGGAAAGGAGTGATTGGGCCAAAGCTGAGATCGCGGACCCCGACGTGATCAAGGCGATCTGGCGGTTGGCGAAATTCTACAAGCACGAATCCTGCGGCCAGTGTACGCCTTGCCGCGAAGGGACGGGGTGGATGATGCGGGTGATGGAACGGCTGGTGTCAGGCGATGCAGATCCCGCAGAGATCGACATGCTGCTTGATGTGACCAAACAGGTCGAAGGCCACACGATCTGCGCGCTTGGCGATGCGGCGGCTTGGCCGATCCAGGGGTTGATCCGCCATTTCCGCAATGAAATTGCGGACCGCATCAAGCATAAGCGCACGGGCCGCGTCAGCGCCGTGGCGGCGGAGTAGCAGTATGGAAATCTTTGCACCCTACGGCCACGCCCTTGTGTCACTTGCGCTTTGGTCAATGATCGTGACGGTATTGGCGGGCTTGTCGACGGCGGGGCGGACAGCGGATGCGCGCTGTGACTGCGGCAAGCCAAAGCGTGACTACGCGGATCCGGTTTATCGCCGCGAACGTGCCTTTATGAACGCGGTTGAGACATCGGGCCCATTCATTGCAGCGACCCTCGCGGCAATTTTGGCAGGCGGGCCGGTGTTCTGGGTTAACCTGCTGGCGTCGGTGTTCGTCGTGGCGCGGGTTGCAATGGCGGTGGTGCATGTCCGTACTACCAACCAGCCGATGCGTTCCGCGTTTTTCAGCCTTGGTCTGTTTTGCATTGTGGGTCTTGCGGTGCTGGCGATTGTCGCCGTCTTCTGAGACACTGGACGGCATGGCCCCCTTTGAGCAAAAGATAAACACAATTATGGTTAACCTTTTGTTAATGAACGCCAAATGTTTCGCGCGCGAAACATTTGGCGCGGCGTTTGCAAGCCATGACATCAGCGCCGATGAGGCACTGGAACGTCTTGCGCATTTGCGCGACAATGGCGACAGCGATTTGGCCTTTGGCGGATCGCACCTGAAACAGGCGGCGTGGTCTGTGCGGCGATATCCGCACACCCGTCGCGGCGGAGTGACTGTATGAAATATGCGATTTTTCTTTTGGCGGTTGTGACGACTTTGGCAGGGTGCAAAAATTCCAATGACCGCATTGCCTTTGACGGTAAATATTTTCGAACCAAGGTGACCAAGGTCGATGGCAAGCTTGATGTGTTTCAGGTGACAGTCAAAGACGCGGCGCAATCCGTTGAGGGCGCGCGCGCCGCCGGGCTTCATGAGGCAAATTCATATTGTGTGCGCAACTTTGGCAGTTCAGAGATTGACTGGGTCGTGGGGCCGGATGCGCCTGCGGACCAGTTGCGCATCGTTAACGGCGATTTGGTGCTTCAAGGGGTCTGCCCGCAGTGATCCACCCGGCGATAAATTGCTGCCAAAGGCCTGAAAAACGTTGTGATATTGCATATCACGGATGCGGCGCCACATGTGCACACCGGGCCCGCGCGCCCGAACACATGAGGAGAGCACAATGAAAAACGCCACAATGAAACAGACCATGATCGCCCTGATGGCGGTAAGCCTGCTTGCCACCCCGGTCTTTGCAAAAACGCCCCTGCGCGAGGTCGCACAGATTGACGATGCGTTGCTGGACCTTGGCATTGCCGACAAGATTCGCAAGAATTGTCCCGAAATATCGGCGCGGATGTTTCGCGCCATCCAATTTGTGCGCGGCATCGAAGCGCAGGCCAAGGCTTTGGGCTATTCCGATGCGGAGATTGAAGCCTATACCGACAGCGACACGGAAAAAGCACGGATGAAGGCGCGCGGGGCGGCGTTTTTCAAGGCAAAGGGGGTCGATACTTCTGACCCGCAAAGCTATTGTGCGCTTGGACGTGCAGAAATACAGAAATCGAGCCGGATCGGCGCGTTACTGAGAGCGAAATGAACCTATGAGCGATATCCGCAAGATCATCATCGACGGCAAGGAAATCGAGGTCGAGGGCGCGATGACGCTGATCCAGGCCTGCGAACAGGCAGGCGTGGAAATACCGCGTTTTTGCTATCACGAGCGGTTGTCGATCGCGGGCAATTGCCGGATGTGTCTTGTGGAGGTCGTGGGCGGCCCGCCAAAGCCGGCGGCAAGCTGTGCCATGCAGGTGCGCGATCTGCGGCCCGGTCCCGAAGGTCAGCCGCCGGTGGTGAAAACCAATTCCCCGATGGTCAAGAAGGCCCGCGAAGGGGTGATGGAGTTTTTGCTGATCAACCATCCGCTGGACTGCCCGATCTGCGATCAGGGCGGCGAATGTGACCTTCAGGATCAGGCGATGGCCTACGGTGTAGATTTTTCGCGCTTTCGCGAACCCAAGCGCGCCACCGAGGATCTGGATCTGGGGCCCTTGGTGGAAACCCACATGACGCGCTGCATTTCGTGCACGCGCTGTGTGCGTTTCACCACCGAGGTCGCGGGCCTTCACCAGATGGGCCAGACCGGCCGGGGCGAGGATGCGGAGATCACGACATATCTGGCCGGCACGCTCGACAGCAATTTGCAGGGCAATATCATTGATCTGTGCCCGGTTGGCGCGCTGGTCAGCAAGCCCTATGCCTTTACCGCACGGCCCTGGGAGTTGACCAAGACCGAGAGCATTGATGTGATGGATGCGCTGGGGTCCAACATCCGGGTGGACGCAAAGGGGCGCGATGTGATGCGTATCCTGCCGCGCAACCATGACGGCGTGAATGAGGAATGGATTTCCGACAAAACGCGGTTTGTCTGGGACGGGTTGCGGCGGCAGCGACTGGACACGCCCTATATCCGCGAGAACGGCAAGCTGCGCAAAGCGGATTGGCCCGAGGCGCTGGCCGCTGCGGCGGCGGCGATGAAGGGCAAGAAGCTGGCGGGGCTGATCGGTGATCTTGTGCCTGTTGAGGCGGCGTTTGCGCTGAAGCAATTGATCGAGGGGCAGGGCGGTGTTGTCGAATGCCGCACGGATGGGGCCAAGCTGCCTGCGGGGAATCGGTCCGGCTATGTCGGGACGGCGCGGGTTGAGGATCTGGAAAACGCGAAAATGATCCAGCTGATCGGCACCAACCCTGCCATTGAGGCGCCGGTGTTGAACGCCCGCATCCGCAAGGCATGGACGCGCGGCGCGAATATTGGCCTTATCGGGCAAGCCGCTGATTTGACATATGAACATCACCACATGGGCGATGACCGCGCGGCGTTGGACAAGCTGCTGGGAACCGAGTTCAAGGGCGTGTTGGACGTGCCGTCGGTGATTGTGGTGGGGCAGGGCGCGCTGCGCGAGGCAGACGGTGCCGCCGTGCTGGCCGCAGCGATGGAGCTGGCCGAAAAGACCGACAGCAAGCTGATGATCCTGCACACGGCCGCGTCCCGCGTGGGTGCGATGGATGCCGGGTGTACCGCTGCGAACGGGATGGACGATGTAAGTGGCGCCGAGGTGATCTTTAATCTTGGTTCAGATGAAGTTGACATCGCGGACGGTCCGTTTGTGATTTATCAAGGGTCGCATGGCGACCGGGGTGCGCACCGCGCCGATATCATCCTGCCCGGTGCCGCCTATACCGAAGAGCCGGGATTGTTCGTGAATACTGAAGGGCGTCCCCAGATTGCACTGCGCGCGGGATTCGCACCCGGCGAGGCGAAAGAAAACTGGGCCATTCTGCGGGCGCTGTCCGCGCAGATGGACGCGACGCTGCCGTTTGATTCCATTGCCGCGCTGCGCCGTGCATTGGTCAAGGCCGTGCCACATCTGGGCAAGGTCGATGAGGTTCCGACAAACGAGTGGACCGCCTTGCCCAAGGGATCGCTTGGCAAGGCCGCATTTGTTCCGGCGGTCAGCGATTTCTACCTGTCGAACCCGATTGCGCGGGCCAGTGCGTTGATGGCTGAACTGTCAGCCGGGGTTGCTGCACGCCGCGCAGAACCATTGGCGGCGGAGTGAGGGCAATGCTGACCGCAGCGCTTTTCCTGGTGGCCGCCTGCGAACCGCAGGTGCCCACTGCGGAGGATTTCATCCCTGACTACAAGGGCGTTGAAACCGTGCTGCTGGACGGTGATCTGGTGCAGTTCAACGTGGCGATGACCAAGGCGCAGAGTTCCAAGGACGTATCGGACTATGCCGAATGTGCCGCCGCGCGGTATACCCTGATCAGGGGCTACGGTTTTGCGCGCCATGTGCGTACAAATGTCGCCGAAGAGGGTGGCATATGGCGTGCAGATGCTGTTTACACGATCTCGCCGAGCCTGCCGCGCGGCTTGAAGACAATAGATGCCGAAGTGACCACGCAAAACTGTGTGGAAAAGGGCATACCGACGGTGTGAGGACCTATGGTTGAATTCTTTACGACAACAGGGCTTGGCATTGGTCTGCTGATCGTCGGGCAGGTTATGCTGATTGTGCTGCCGCTTTTGGTGGCGCTTGCCTTTTTGATGTATGCCGACCGCAAGATATGGGCCGCCGTGCAGATGCGGCGCGGGCCCAACGTGGTGGGTATCTTCGGGCTGCTTCAAAGTTTTGCGGATCTGTTGAAATACGTCGTCAAGGAAGTCGTGATACCCGCCGGCGCCGACCGCGCCGTTTTCCTGATGGCGCCGATGGTCAGCCTTGTGATGGCGCTGATCGCCTGGGCGGTGATCCCCTTCAACGAAGGCTGGATCCTGGCCGATATCAACGTGGCCGTGCTGTATGTCTTCGCGATCTCCTCGCTTGAGGTTTACGGCGTGATCATGGGGGGCTGGGCGTCGAACTCCAAATATCCGTTCCTTGGCTCATTGCGGTCTGCCGCGCAGATGATTTCTTATGAAGTGTCGCTGGGTCTGATCATCATCGGGGTCATCATTTCTTCGGGGTCGATGAATTTCAGTTCCATCGTGCACGCGCAATCGGGGGACTGGGGGCTGCTGCATTGGTATTTCCTGCCGCATTTCCCGATGCTGATCCTGTTCTTCATCTCCGCACTTGCGGAAACCAACCGACCGCCTTTCGATCTGCCTGAAGCGGAAAGCGAACTGGTCGCGGGCTATCAGGTTGAATATTCCTCCACGCCGTTCCTGCTGTTCATGATCGGTGAGTTGGTGGCGATCGTGCTGATGTGTGCGCTGGTGTCGCTGCTGTTCTTTGGTGGCTGGCTGTCGCCGGTGCCGTTCTTGCCTGACGGTTTCTTGTGGATGTTCCTCAAGATGCTGTTCGTGTTCTTCATGTTCGCGATGGTCAAGGCGATCACACCGCGTTTCCGCTATGACCAGTTGATGCGTCTGGGGTGGAAGGTGTTCCTGCCGTTCTCGTTGTTCTGGGTTGTGTTCGTGAGCTTCGCGGCGAAATTTGACTGGTTCTGGGGCATCTATGCCCGTTGGGCCGTAGGGGGCTGATATGGCACAGATGGATTACGCACGCGCGGCCAAGTACTTTTTGTTGCAGGATTTCGCCAAGGGGTTCTTGCTGGGCATGAAGTACTTTTTCGCGCCCAAGGCCACGCTGAACTATCCGCATGAAAAGGGGCCGCTTTCCCCGCGATTTCGTGGTGAACATGCCCTGCGGCGCTATGCCAACGGTGAAGAACGCTGCATCGCGTGCAAGCTCTGCGAGGCCATCTGTCCGGCGCAGGCGATCACCATTGATGCGGAACCGCGCGAAGACGGCAGCCGACGCACCACACGCTATGACATTGACATGACCAAATGCATCTACTGCGGTTTTTGTCAGGAAGCCTGCCCGGTGGATGCCATCGTGGAGGGGCCGAATTTCGAGTTCTCCACCGAGACCCGCGAAGAGCTTTTTTACGACAAGGCCAAGCTTTTGGACAACGGCGACCGCTGGGAAGCCGAGATTGCCCGCAACCTGGAAATGGATGCACCGTACCGATGACCGATCCAACAAACCCCTTCGAGGCGATGATGAAACAGGCGCAGGAAATGGCAAAGTCCTTTCCGGCGATGGATGCCTTTTCCCCCAAGGGGTTTGAAAAGATGATGGGCAAGATGCCAAAGGACATGATGGAAATGATGTTCGGCAACACGGTCAATCCTGGCGGGCTTGATGCGCGTACGCGGCTTTTGCTGACGCTGTCGGGGCTGGTGATGCAAGGCGCGCAGAACGACGTGGCCCTGCGCCAGACGGTCCGTCACGCGCTCGAGGCCGGCGCGACCAAGCAACATATCATCGAAACCATCGGTCAGATGTCGGTTTTCGCGGGTATTCCGGCCATGACCCGCGCGCTTGAATTGGCGCAATCGGTGCTGGATGACGAAGAGGACGCGACCAAGGGAGATGGCAAATGACCGTCTTTTCATTCTATCTGTTCGCAATCTGCGTGATCGCAGGCGGGCTTTTCACTGTGATCAGCCGCAATCCGGTGCATTCGGTGTTGTGGCTGATACTGGCGTTTTTGTCGTCAGCGGGGCTGTTTGTGCTGCTGGGGGCGGAGTTCGTGGCGATGCTGCTGATCATCGTCTATGTCGGCGCGGTTGCGGTGCTGTTTTTGTTCGTCGTGATGATGCTGGACGTGGATTTTGCAGAGCTGAAGGCGGAAATGGCGCGCTATATGC
>JAGXHC010000065.1 GCA_024636405.1 Sulfitobacter sp.
CAGCAGAGGCATCCGCCATGAGGTCAGGCGCAGGCGCATCGCTGCTGGATACGCCCAGCACCTCACCGCCATTACCGTCATCTGAATCAACGATCAGGCGCATACCGGACAGGTCTATGTCCTCGAACCTCACCGGCCCGTCATCGGACCAAAGTGTAAAGTTCGTGGTCTCGATGGTGCCTTCTGAACTGTCCGTTTCCGAGCCAAACTGCAGCCCGACATCAAAGTTGCCACCCGCACTCGCACCATCAGGCAGCCCAGACACGCCATCCTTTTCCGCCTGAATGTCTGTCACGTCCCGATTCGGGGCGTTCTCATCAGGGAAGAAGTTAAGCTGTTCCAGTTTGCTGTCATCGGTCAGGCTGAAGAAGATGCCATCAACGTCAACAGCTTCGCCGTCAGGGTCCGTGGGGGCGATGTTGAAGAACAACTGGCCTTCAGGGGTTTCCGTGACAGATATGCTGACTTCTCCGGCATCGCCCATGATGAAGTTCAGCGTCGTCTTGCCATCGCCTGACGGATCGCCGCCACCCTGCGTGCCGGAACCCTTGGTGCCGCCGGAACCGGAGCCCTTGGTGCCGCCGGAGCCTGAGCCCTTGGTGCCGCCGGAACCGGAGCCCTTGGTGCCGCCAGAGCCGGAGCCCTTGGTGCCGCCCGAACCGGAGCCCTTGGTGCCGCCGGAGCCGGACCCCTTGGTGCCGCCAGAGCCGGAACCCTTGGTGCCGCCGGAGCCGGAGCCCTTGGTGCCGCCAGAGCCGGAGCCCTTGGTGCCGCCAGAACCGGAGCCCTTCGCTTTGTCTTCTTCGACAAATTTGCTTGCAAGGTGCTGATCATACCATTTGGAGAAGCTTGAGCCTTCCACGCCGCCGTTATGATAAGACTTGGTGCTGCTGGCCGAATTGCCACCGCTGCCGTTGGTCTCGCCATGCTTTGAGAAATCCCAGTGTCTATGTCGCATCTTATTGTCCCCTCGGAAATCAGTTTACGGCGCTACATCGGTGAACAATTGGCAGATCACCCAGCACGCACATGAACATTTGGCATAAGTCCTCAGGCGCCTTTTCGGCAAATAGTTTGCACATTTTCGCCCTATTTCCCGCTATGGGGGTGGGCAATTGGAAACAGTCCTTCAGCAGGTCAAAGATTTGCCGTCGCTCTGCGGTCAATCGGTTTGGCGATTGCGAATCATTGCCCCACAAGTTGCGGATGGCGGCCATATTTTTGCCACGCACCAGCGGTAACGTTTCGCGCAGGCGGTCCTTTTGGCAAGGACCAGCGGTACAGGAGCACACAGATGAGCAAATCCGGAGCGGATGACAACAAGACGCGGATCATAGCCTGCGCCGAAAAACACTTTGGCCAGCCCGTCCAGGAAATCAGCGCTCCGGGCGGCGACGGGCGATCAAGTTTTCGGCTGGATCTGCCTGACCGCAGCGTTATCGCCACGCTGCGTCCGAACTTTCGTCGCACGCACCTTGAGGCGCATGTTCTGAGCGAACTGAACGCCCACTGCGACGACCTGCCGGAATGTCTGGGCGTGGTCGGCGAGATCATGTTTCAATCCGACGTGGGCAACCGGCGTCTGAACGTCGAAATTGCCGACGTGTCGCGCGGCAAGCGTCTGGATCTTGCCGCCGACGCTGTCGGGGCAATTTTCCGCATCCACGCCGCCGCGCGTAAAACGACGCTTCACGAAATGATGCCGCATTTGGGCACCAACAAGGATTGGATCGTGAACTTCGTCGATGCCGTTGATTTCCTTGAAGGTCTTGCCGGGGGCATTTCAGATAAATTTGACCGAAATGCCGCCTATGCGCGCATCGATGGGCCGAAGACCCAGTTTGTAAAATGGGACTGCCGGTCCGGCAATGCAGCCATTGGTGTGGACGAAAAACTGCGCTGGTTTGATTTTGAATATGCCGGCATGCGTCACGGCGCCGAGGACATTGCCTGGCTTATCGGCGATGAAGCCTGGCCAATTCCACCGCAGGACATGGTTGACGTGGTGATCGACACCTTCGACCCTTCTTGCGGCATAGAGATTGCGGAATACCTTGATTATTTGTCGGTCTATCTGACCTTCCACGCGGTGCAGCGTCTCAAGCTGATCAGCAAAGAAGCGAAAAAGCGCGGCTGGTTGTCGAAAACACGCATCCGCCGCTACGATGACGCCGGTGTGCACCCCGAATTTGCCGCGCAGATATGCCGTGTGGGCGCCTATTTTGCTGAACAGTCGCCGATCACCGCGCCGCTTAGTCGCAATTTCGTGCAGGCCCAGAAGGGGTTCGAGGTTATCGCGACCCAACAGGCGCGCAAGAAAAGCGCCTGAACGCTACCAGATCAACGGAATGATGGCGCTGACCAGCACCGACATCGACAGGTTCAGCGGTATCCCGATGCGCATGAAATCGGTGAATTTATATCCCCCCGGTCCGTAAACCAGCGTGTTTGTCTGGTATCCGATGGGCGTGGCAAAGGCACAGGACGCGGCAATCATCACCGCCACCACCAATGGGCGCGGATCCATGCCAAGCGCGCTTGCCATGCTGATGGCAATGGGAGTCATGATCACGGCAACCGCGTTGTTGCTGACGATCTCGGTCAGGGTTGTTGTCAGCAAGAAGACGGCAAAGATGACATAGAATGGCGGTAAATCGGTCAGGCGCGGCGCAATATTGTCCACGATCAACGTAATGGCGCCAGAGTTTTGCAAGGCAGCCCCCACCGCCAGCATGGCAAAGATCAGCGCCAGCAGGCGACCTTCGACAAAGGAAAATGCCTCTTCTGCGTCGATGCAGCCCGTGACCAGCACCACAGCGACGGCGATGACCGCCAGCAGCAAGATGGGTGCGACGTTGAGCGCGGCCAGTGTCACGATGCCCAGCAGCGCGATGATGGCAATGGGCGCGTGCCCGCGACGAAACGCGCGCGCCGATGGATGCGAAACGTCGACCATGTCCATATCACTGGCGAGCCGCTGAATATCGGCGCCCGCGCCCTCCAGAAGCAATGTATCCCCGACTTTGACAATCAACTCGTCCAATTGCCGCCCGATATTCTGGTTGCGCCGATGCACGGCCAATGGATAGACGCCGTAACGTCGGCGCAGACGCATCGAGCCCAGTGAACGTCCCACCATCCGGCAACCGGGCGTGATCAGCACCTCAACTGTCGAAGTTTCTATCGACGACAGCTGATCAACCCGGCGCAATTCCTTGTTTGCCTGCAAGCTCAGCAGTTCGGTCATCTGCGTGCGCAGCACAACGCGGTCACCGGTCTGCAGCGCCACCCCGGCGAGATTGCGGCGCAGCGAATCGTCCCCACGGATGACGTCGATCAGACGAACGCCTTCGCGTTTGAACAACTGCACGTCCATGACCTCGCGCCCGACAAGGTTGCTGTCGGGCGGAATCACGGCCTCGGTCAGGAATTTCATCTTGGACCTGTCTGACAGCATATTGGCCATACTGTCGCGTCCCGGCAGAAGCTTGTTGGCGAAAAGCGCCATATAGATCAGCCCCCAGGCACACACCACCAAACCAATCGGCATGATCTCGAAAATGCCAAATGGCTCAAGCCCCTGACCGCGCGCCACGCCATCCACCAACAGGTTGGTCGACGTTCCGATCAAGGTCAGCGATCCGCCCATGATCGCGGCATAGCTGAGCGGGATCAGCAGCTTGGATGCTTTGGTGCCCAATGTCTGGGACAATTGCACCACCACCGGGATCATCACCACCACGACGGGTGTGTTGTTCATGATTGCAGATGCTGCCATGACGGACAGGATCACGCCCACAACGGCGGTTTTGGGGCGCGTGCGTGCGGACCGCTCTGCCAGTCGCGTCAGCACATCCAGCCCGCCCGTGCGCACCAGCGCGCCCATGACAATGAACATCGCGGCGATTGTCCAGGGCGCGGGGTTTGAGAGCACCACCAGCGCATCGTCATAGGGCAACACACCAAGGCCCAGCAAGACTGCCGCCCCCGTGATGGCGACCACCTCCGTCGGGAAGGATTCGCGCAAAAATGAAATGAACATGATCCCCACGACTGCCAAGGTCAGGATCGCTTGGACGTTCTGGGAAAAATCGAAGAAATCCATGTATATCAACCTGAACCGAGCATTGGGTTAGCGGCTATTCTCCCCTATTGCCCCGCCCCCCGCAAGCGCCGCTTTTGGGTCGGGAGCCACCTATCAAGGCGCAGACGGCTTGGCCTTCCGCGTCGTGCGTTCAGGGCTGGTCTGCCCGCGCAAGACGCATAAACCCCGGCGGGGTCGCCTGGTGGCAATATCCTCCGCCTGCTTGCGCGGTGTCAGGGCGCGCTGGCCTGCAAAACGCCGCCCGCGCGTACCGGCACGATCCGCGTTGCACGTCCGCTGCGGTCGTCGGTCTCTATATAGACGCCGGACAGGGTTGCTTCGCCATTTGCCGGGGTGAACCGCTCTTTTGGCATGCCGGTGATAAAGCGGCGCAGCGGTTCAGCCTTTTCCATGCCGATCACAGAATGATAGTCGCCGCACATGCCTGCATCGCTGAGATAGGCGGTGCCGCCGGGCAGGATCATCGCGTCCGCCGTCGGCACATGGGTATGCGTCCCCACGACAAGGCTCGCGCGGCCGTCGCACCAATGGCCCATCGCCATCTTTTCGGATGTTGCTTCACAGTGGATGTCCACGATCACAGCCGCCGCCATCCCGCCCAGCGGATGCGTCTTCAGCACCGGTTCCAGCGCCGAAAATGGATCGTCAAAGGGCCGCTTCATGAACACCTGCCCCAGCGCCTGCGCCACCAGCACCTTGCGGCCATTCTGAGCGGTGAACAGGCGCGCGCCCTTGCCCGGCGCAGATTTGGAGAAATTCAGCGGTCGGATGATGCGCGGCTCCTGCTCGATAAAGCTGAGCATGTCCTTTTGATCAAAGGCATGATCACCAAGCGTCAGGCAGTCCGCCCCCGCATCGAGCAGGGTTTTGGCATGCGACGCCGAAAGCCCCATGCCCGATGTCGCGTTCTCACCGTTCACCACGATGAAATCGAGCTTCCAGTCCTGCCGAAGCTGCGCAAGATTGTCTGTGATCGCGCGGCGCCCGGCGCGGCCCATCACATCGCCAAGAAAGAGTATTTTCATGGCCAGATGACTAGGCCGGCTGGCCGGTCACGGCAAGCGGTTTGTCACCCCGAAGGGCGGCATCTTTGGCCGTGCGGTGTTTATCATCCGCCATCAAATCTCTCGGGCTTCCCAACACAGTCATTTCGATTTATCATTTCACCGCAGGAGCCAGGCAAGATGACACGAAACAAAACGCTTTGGATGCTGCTGGGAGTTTGGGTGCTTCTTGTTATCCTTTCGATCTGGATTCCGCTTACGACCGCACCCACCGACACCGGGTTGACCCGAGGGTTGAACCGGGTGACGCTTTTCTTTCAGTTTCAGTTTGCCGCACTTGTCGTGGCGCTGATCTTGTGGATCTTTTCACGACGCCTTGATCCGGCCTGGAAACGCTGGCTGGCGCGGGTGCCCAGCCTGCTGGCGCTGGCGCTGTTTTCCATAATGGCCGGGCTGATCGTGTGGTCAAATTTGCAGCGTCTGCCCCTGATCGCGCCGCAAAACCCCGGCCCGCCCACTGCTCCGGTCACCGGCAACTAAGAACCGAAGGCTCAGCCGATGTCGATGACGCCGGTTTCGGTCACGATCATGTCCAGCGGCTGATCCGAGGGCTCCAGCGGGATCGCGTCCGTCTCCTGACCGGCAAAGGCGAACCCGATGGCCAGTGTCGGTCGCTTGGCGCGCAGCATCTCTAGCGTGCGGTCATAAAACCCACCGCCGTATCCCAGACGCCCCCCTGCGCGGCTGAACGCGAGCAGGGGCACGATCAGTATTTCCGGCTCGAAAAAGTCATTCACCTTGGGGGTCATCGCGCCGAACGCCCCTGCAACCATCTGTGCGTCCGGTGTCCAGCGCGAGAACGAAAGCGGATGGTTCGGCCACTGGATTACCGGCACCCCGACGGGGCCATGTGCACAGGCTTCGGCCATCGCGGGCAGCGGGTCGATCTCTGTGCGGATGGGCATGTATCCTGACAACGCTACGCCACGGTAGCCTGCCAGCACCTCGCTCAGAAAGCCTGCCTGCGCCAGTGCTGCGCCCGCGAAAACTGCCTTGCGTCGCACAAAGGCCGCCTTGCGCGCCGCTGCCTTTTGCGCCGTCAGATCGCTCACAGCAAAACCGCAGCCGCCAACCCAAGAAAGGCAAAGAAGCCAACGATATCCGTGACGGTCGTCACAAATGCGCCCGAGGCCAGCGCCGGGTCGACGCCGAAGCGTTCCAGCAAAATCGGTATGCCGGTGCCCGCCAGACCGGCCACGACCATATTGATCACCATCGCGGTTGCAATGACATATCCCAGCGCGGGTGAGCCGAACCAGATCAGCCCGACGATGCCCATCACCACCGCAAAGATCACCCCGTTGATCAGCCCCACCAGACATTCGCGGCGGATCACCCGCCACACGTTTGATCCGGTCAGGTCTTTTGTCGCAATCGCACGCACCGCAACAGTCAGGCTTTGGGTGCCGGCGTTGCCACCCATTGACGCGACAATGGGCATCAGCACCGCCAGCGCCACGATCTGCGCAAGTGCCACTTCGAATTGCGAGATCACCATGGACGCCGCGATCGCCGTCACAAGGTTGACGGCAAGCCAGGGCAGCCGTTGTTTGGTGGTCTCCAGCACACGGTCGGACAATGATCCTTCGCCGACACCGGCCAAACGCAGGATGTCTTCTTCGTGTTCCTCGTCCAGCACGGCCATCGCGTCATCTATGGTGATGACCCCGATCAGCCGCCCTTCGTCATCGACCACCGGCGCGGAAATCAAGTGGTACTGGTTGAACGCATAGGCCACATCGCCCTCATCGCGCATTGCCGGAAGGACCTGAAAGGTGTCTTCCAGAATGTCGCGCAGCATGGTCGCCCGTTTGGACCGCATCAGCTTGCCCAGCGTGATATTGCCCACGGGGTGCATGCGCGGATCGACCATCACGATATGATAGAACTGGTCCGGCAGGTCCTCTTCCTTGGTGACACGCAAATGATCAATGGCCTGCCCCACCGACCAGTGTTCCGGGGCCATCACCACCTCGCGCTGCATCAGACGGCCGGCGGAATATTCCGGGTAACTCAGCGATTGCTGAACGGCGGCACGGTCGGAATCTTCCAGTGCGCCAAGAATTGCGGCTTGCTGATCGTCTTCAAGATCCTCGATCAGATCGACAACATCGTCGCTGTCCATTTCGCGCACGGCCTGTGACAGCACCTGCGGCGTCAGGATGGAAACCACTTCCTCGCGGATCGATTCGTCCAGTTCGGACAAAATCTCACCGTCAAATTCGCGGTCGTACAGCAAGATAAGATCGCGCCGGTCCGGGCCGTTGATCTGTTCCAGAAGGTCGGCGATGTCGGCCGCATGCAGCGGTTCCATCAGCGCGGTCAAAAGCGCCTGATCGT
Organism: Sulfitobacter sp.; assembly: GCA_024636405.1. The sequence continues at coordinate 7,510 of JAGXHC010000065.1, forward strand.
TATTCTCGACCGCCTGCAGGATCGCGGCAACCGATTTTCGATCCAGCAGATAGGCCTCGGACGGATCCTCCTCTTCGGGGGCCGGTTCAAGTTCTTCGATCTGATCCGACATTGCTTGGCTCCCCTCGGTTGCGCGACCTTAATGAGGCAGGTTTACGGATACAATGGCGTGTGCTGTGCAGTTCTCGATTGTTTCGGCCATCAGCGGTTAATACACTGGCATCATGATGCAAAAGACACTCCTTCGTGGCCCGACCCTGTGCTTTGACGGCAACCCCATGACCGGCGCGTGGCAGGACGCGGTCCGTATTGACACCGACGGGTGCGTACTTATCGCGGATGGCCGCATCGCAGCGGTTGGCAACGCCACCACCGTGCAGGCCGACCACCGCGACGCACGGATTGTCGACTATAAAGATTGCCTGATCTGCCCCGGCTTCGTGGATGCGCATGTGCATTTTCCCCAGACCGCCATCATCGCAAGCTGGGGCAAGCGGCTGATTGACTGGCTCAATCTATATACGTTTCCCGAAGAAATGCGCCTGTCAGACGCCGCCTATGCCGATGAGATCGCCAACCGATACCTTGATCTGACGCTGGCGCATGGGACAACCACGGTGTCGAGCTACTGCACCATCCACCCGCATAGTGTCGACGCGCTGTTCAACGCGGCCGCCGCACGAGGTCAGCGCATTGTCGCAGGTAAAACCTGCATGGACCGCAACGCGCCCGATGGCCTGCAAGACACGCCGCAATCGGCCTATGACGACAGCCGCGCGTTGCTGCAACGCTGGCATCGTCAGGGCCGCGCCACCTATGCCATCACGCCGCGCTTTTCCCCGACGTCCACCCCCGAACAGCTGGCAGCACTGGGCGCGCTTTGGGCGGAACATCCCGATTGCCTGATGCAAACCCATCTGAGCGAACAGACCGATGAAATCGCCTGGGTGCGCGACCTTTTCCCGACTGCGCGTGATTATCTCGATACCTATGAAACGCACGGTCTGCTGGGCGCGCGTGCGGTATTTGGCCACGCCATCCATCTGGAGCCGCGCGAGATTGACCGCATCACACAGACCGGTGCGGCGCTGGTCCATTGCCCGACATCGAACACCTTTATCGGTTCCGGTCTGTTTGACATGGCAGGCCTTGCCGCGCGCGGCATCCCGGTGGGGCTGGCCACCGATACCGGAGGGGGTTCGTCCTTTTCCATGCTGCGCACGATGGCCGCCGCTTATGAGGTGGGCCAGTTGCGCGGCACACCTTTGCATGCGGCGCAACTGATCTGGCTCGCGACCGCAGGGGCCGCACGCACCCTGCATCTTGAGGATCGCATCGGCACCCTCGCCCCCGGCATCGAGGCGGACATCACGGTTCTTGATCTGGCGTCTACACCCGCCATCGCACAGCGCGCGGCCAATGCAGCCGACATCTGGGAAAGCCTTTTTGCCACGATCATGATGGGCGACGACCGCGCAATCCGCGATGTCTGGGTTGCGGGCAAACGCCGCGATTGACAGCAAGACCGCACATGATGGCTGGTTCTGAGGCGGCCTTGGGCTTCTCCGGCACCCGCGGCCCGGCCTTTCGCATGCGGCATGGCCGCGCCCTTGGGGCCGTTCAGAAGCAGGGTGCGGCACGCGCCATAAGCTCTTTCACCATCGCGTTCTGCCGTCCGATTTGCTGTCCCAGATCAATCGTGCACACCTGACCGTCGCGCACAATCTGGCGCCCCTCCACAAACAGGTCGCGCACTGTGGTTGGACCGGCCAGCAGCAGCGCCGCAGGATCCCAGCTTCCTGCGCTTGCGACGTTGCTGACATCCCAGATCGCGATGTCAGCCCGTTTGCCCACCGCGATCTGGCCGCAATCATGCCTGCCCAGAACCTCTGCACCGCCCCGCGTGGCAAGGTGCAGCGCCTCGCGCGGGCTCATCGCGCCCGCACCCAGCGTCACCCGTTGCAACAGCATTGCGGTGCGCGCTTCGGCCATCAGGTTGCCTGCGTCATTGCTTGCGGATCCATCAACGCCCAATCCGACCGGCACCCCAGCATCGCGCAGTGCGCGCACCGGTGCTACGCCGGATCCCAGCCTGCAATTCGAGCAGGGGCAATGCGCCACGCCCGTACCGCTGCGCGCAAAAAGATCAATTTCGGACGCGTCCAGCTTGACGCAATGCGCATGCCAGACATCGCGACCGATCCAGCCCAGATCTTCGGCATATTGTCCCGGTCGGCAGCCGAAATGTTCCAGGGAATAGGCGACATCCTGATCGTTTTCCGCCAGATGCGTGTGCAGCATCACGCCCTTGTCCCGCGCCAGCACCGCGGCGTCGCGCATCAGATCGCGGCTGACTGAAAACGGCGAACAGGGCGCGATTCCGACTCGGCACATCGATCCTTCGGCCGGGTCGTGGAAAGCGTCGATCACGCGGATGCAATCTAGCAGAATTGCCGCTTCGTCCTGCACCAACGCATCCGGCGGCAGGCCACCTTTGCTCTCGCCGATGCTCATAGCGCCGCGCGTCGGCTGGAACCGCAGCCCCAGTTCCGCTGCGGCATGGATCGTGTCCTCCAACCGCACGCCATTGGGATAAAGATAGAGGTGATCCGCGCTTAGCGTGCAACCTGACAGTGCCAGTTCCGCCAGCCCGATCTGCGCGGAAACGAAAGCATGATCCGGCGTGAGCTGACCCCAGATCGGATAAAGCGCCTGCAACCAGCCAAACAGCGCCGATTGCTGTGCCGCAGGCACGGCGCGGGTCAATGTCTGAAACAGGTGATGATGCGTGTTTACCAGCCCCGGCGTCACGACACATCCAACCGCGTCGACAACGTCGCCTTTCGTCGTCAGCCCGACGCCGATATCTGCAATCACCCCGTCGCGGATCAACACGTCGGTCCCGACAAGTTCGCGGCCCATGTCGTCCACTGTCACCAAAAAGTCCGCATTGCGTAGAAGTATTTCCGACATCGCACACACCTTTTCACGGGACCCGTCTCATGCAGTGTGTGTTGCCGGTGGAAAACGGGACTGAAGAACCGGCATGCCACAGCTTAGGTCAGCAAATCAGGTGGGGTCAATGCTGCGACAGAATCGCAAGCGCCGCTGCGTGAATTTCTGCGTTGGCCGCTGCAATCGCGCGCCCGCCGCCATGTGCCGGCGCGCCCGTCCAGTCCGTGACGATACCGCCGGCTGCCGTGACAACGGCGATGGGGGCGTGAATGTCATAAGGGGCCAGCCCCGCCTCAATCACCAGATCAACCTGCCCTGCCGCGACCAGCGCATAGGCATAGCAGTCCATGCCAAAGCGGGTGAGCCGCGCCTGTTCAGAGACCGCTCTGAACGCGGCCGCGTCTTGGGGCGTGTTGACTTCGGGGAAGGTGGTGAAAACAATCGCGTCGCTCAAGGCGCCGCCGGTCTTGGTGGTCAATGTTCGTGGACCCTGCGGGCCGGTCATGCGCGCACCGTCCGGCGCGCCCTCAAACCGTTCCGCAATGTAGGGTTGATCAATCACGCCGTAAAACGGCCCGTCCGCGTCCGACACCGCGATCAGCACGCCCCAGGTCGGCGTGCCGCTGATGAAACCGCGCGTACCGTCGATCGGATCAAGAACCCAGGTCAAACCTGATTTTCCCGCGCGCGCGCCAAACTCCTCGCCCAAAATAGCGTCATCGGGACGCTCAGCCGCAAGAATATCGCGCATTTTCTGTTCGGCCTGCCTGTCCGCCACAGTGACCGGGTCAAATCCGGTCGCCAGCTTGTTGTCTGCCAACAGGGTCTTGCTGCGAAAATGCGGCAGGATCACATCGCGCGCCGCATCCGCCAGCAAATGTGCAACCCGGCGTATATCGGGATCGAATGACCTGCGTTTTTCCATACTGACTTGCTGCCAGTTTGCCCCGCCCGATGCAAGCGCGGGCGACAGGCAACGTGTTCAGGCGCCGTATTCAGGCGCAAATTTCAGGCTACGTCGCTTAGGACACGGGCCAGTTCAAACAGACGACGGCGCTGATTTTCCGGTATCGCGTAATAGGACCGGACCAGTTCCATCGCTTCTTTGTCGCCCATCATGTCGATCGGCACCGTCTGGTCGCTTCTGCCCTCCACTTCTTCCGCCTTGAGACCTTCGAAGAAGAAAGCCACCTGAACGCCAAGTGCATCGGCAATGTCCCACAACCGGGAGGCGCTGACACGGTTCGCACCGGTCTCATATTTCTGAATCTGCTGAAACTTGATCCCGACAAGCTCGGCCAATTTCTGTTGGGTCATGCCGGTCAGCCACCGCTGCTGACGTATACGCTTTCCGACATGGACACCTACAACATGTGCCATCTTTCAGTGTTCTCCCATAAGACTTTTGCAAGATTAGCGCGCCAGTTCCGCCCGACCACCTGCTCCCAAGCCAAAAAAATGCGTCTCAAAGCATCGCAACTCAGGGGGTCAGCATAGGTCAGAACCCCCAGAGGGCAACGACTTTTCCTGCATGCCACTTAAGGTTGCAGCGACCAGCATATCGGATTGAATCTGTGCGTTGTGTTAACGCGCAACTGTGTCAGGTCGCGCCAGATCTATTATCGGGATGCCGATCCCGGTAAATCCAGCACCTTATTCCCGCTATGCAATGGTAATTAAAAGATTTCGCCATATGCAGTTTTATGTAGAAATTTAGGCAATCAGCCAAAAATACCAATGGACCAAAAGCATCCTCCCGGCGATCTGGCGCTCATCAGCACCATCGCCGCAAATGGGCAAATTTTTGCCTAACACACACATTGATGGGTCGCCGCCACGGCGCGTGCCGCAGTCGATCATTTTTCCGTGTTCGTGGTGGATGTATCATCCATAACTCAGCCCACCCGCCGCAGAATTTCCCGGCCACCCCCGAATGCATCGCGCAAAAGCGACGCCAGCGCATCATGCACCTCGCCCCCCGATCCGGTCGCCCCGTAAAGGTTTATCTGCTGCACGGGCAGCACCGGCAAATTTGCGCTCTGGTCTATCCGCTCAAGATATGGCGGCTCTGTCCCTTCGATCATCGCATGCACCGCCATATCGGCGCTGACCGTGGCCTCAATCGTGCGGTCACTGTCGGTATCGACGGCCATCTCCCATTTGATATCCGCGCCATCCAGAACCGCAATGATATGAGGTCTGAAAGTGCAGAACCTGCAAAATGCGAGCTTTAGCGGACGCTGCCGCCACGCAACGCCACCGGGCGCACCCACCCAGATCAAAGGCTTGTTGGCAACCGTTTCGCCGCCCGCGTCCAGCCCGGTCTCCGTGGTCATGACCAGATCACAGGCGCCCTTGCCGAACTGTTCTTTCAGGGTGCGGGTGTAAGATGCTTCCAACCGCACGCGCACCCGCGGGTAGGCGGCGTGGAACTGTTTCAGCACCTGTGGAATTACGGGATAGACAATGTCATGCGGCACACCCAGCGTGATTTCGCCTTCAAAGGCCTGATCCGTCAGGCGTTCAATCAACTCGTCGTTCAGCGCGATCATGCGGCGCGCATAGGCAAGCAACTGTTCCCCTGACGCCGTCAGCGCAATTGTACGCCCCGACCGATCCAGCAGCGACAATCCCAACATCTCTTCCAGCCTCTTAAGCTGCATGGAAACCGCAGATTGGGTCAGATGCAGGAACCCGGCCGCCCGCGTCACGCCACCTGAATCCGCAACAGCAACGAAAGACCGCAAAGTCGTAATGTCGAGATTTCTCATATATCAGGATCCTTGATGCAACCGCGCACAATCATTCATTTTCATTGTCTGACATTCTGTAGCATATATCAAGCATGTTGATGAGAAATAAGATTACATCACAGAATCGAAAGGACCATGACCATGACAGACACAATGCAAGCCGACATCTGCGCGAGACCTGCCACCATTCGGACAGCGGCGTCGCGGTTGCGTTGGCTGCCAAAGCTGGCTAACCTTTGGCAGAGCCGCCGCGCCCTGTCGCGGCTTTCTGCGGACCAGTTGCGCGACGTTGGCATCGACCAATCGGCAGCCGCCCGCGAAGCCCGGCGGGCAGTATGGGATGTGCCCGCGACATGGCATGACTGACATACCGCGCGACACCTGAAAGATGCGGCAACTCGGCACTTGAAAAACAGCGCGCCACCCCCGATATTCGACACAAGAACGTGACGGACTATCCGGCACGCTACCTGTTTGATATTGGAGGTCAAAACATGGCTGACGTGAATACCATCCGGTCCGCCGCCGGAACGCGCACCGCGGCGATAGACGCCGGGCTGCGCGCCCACATGAACAAAGTGTACGCGACCATGTCGATTGGCATGCTCCTTACCTTTGCCGCCGCCTGGGCCGTTTCCGGTCTCGCGGTCACAACGGATGCTGCCGCAGGCGTGGCGCAGTTTAGCGGTGACAAGTACCTGACACAGTTCGGGTATACCCTTTACGCCTCGCCACTGAAATGGGTCGTGATGTTCGCACCGCTGGCCTTTGTCTTCGGTCTTGGTGCGGCGCTGAACCGTATCTCCGCCGCGACGGCACAGCTGGTGTTTTACGTCTTCGCTGCGGTGATGGGCGTGTCCCTCAGCTCGATCTTTCTGGACTTCACCGGTTATTCGATTGCCCAGGTATTCCTGATCACCTCCATCGCCTTTGCGGGCCTGTCCTTGTGGGGCTACACCACAAAGAAGGACATCTCGGGTTGGGGAAGCTTCCTGATCATGGGCGTCATCGGCC
>JAGXHC010000066.1 GCA_024636405.1 Sulfitobacter sp.
AGACAGGTCATGCGCAGGCCTTTGAAGGTCTGCGCATGACAGGCCGCACCGTGCGCGCGCCCGACAAAACCATTGCCGTACCTGACCACAACGTGCCCACCACGCTGGACCGCGCCAAGGGCGGCATGAACGAGGAATCGCGCATTCAGGTCGACGCGCTCGACAAGAACGCCAAGGATTTCGGCATCCACTATTACCCCGTGTCGGATGTCCGCCAGGGCATCGTGCATATCATCGGGCCGGAACAGGGCTGGACCCTGCCGGGCATGACCGTTGTGTGTGGTGACAGCCACACCTCGACCCACGGCGCATTTGGCGCGCTGGCCCACGGCATCGGCACCTCCGAGGTCGAACACGTCCTTGCCACCCAGACGCTGATCCAGCGCAAGGGCAAGAACCTCAAGGTCGAGATCACCGGCAAACTGCGCCCCGGCGTCACCGCCAAGGACATCACCCTGTCCGTCATCGGCGTCACCGGCACCGCCGGCGGCACCGGCTATGTCATTGAATACTGCGGCGAGGCAATTCGTGACCTCAGCATGGAAGGCCGCATGACCGTCTGTAACATGGCCATCGAGGGCGGCGCGCGCGCCGGTCTGATCGCGCCGGACGAAAAGACATTTGAATACTGCAAGGGCCGCCCCCATGCCCCCAAAGGCGCCCAATGGGAAGCGGCGATGGACTGGTGGAAAACGCTTTATTCCGACGACGACGCGCACTGGGACAAGGTGATCACCCTGAAAGGCGAAGACATCGCCCCCGTCGTCACCTGGGGCACATCCCCCGAAGACGTGCTGCCGATCACCGCCAACGTGCCTGCGCCCGAAGATTTCAAAGGCGGCAAGGTCGATGCCGTGAAAAGGTCGCTGGAATATATGGGCCTGACCGCCGGCACGCCCCTGTCCGAAGTCGAAATCGACACGGTGTTTATCGGCTCCTGCACCAATGGCCGCATCGAAGACCTGCGCGCCGCCGCCGCGATCCTGAAAGGCAAAAAGATCAAGGCCGGTCTGCGCGCCATGATCGTTCCCGGCTCTGGTCTGGTCCGCGCCCAGGCCGAGCAGGAAGGCCTGGCCGAGATTTTCATCGACGCAGGCTTTGAATGGCGCCTTGCGGGCTGTTCCATGTGCCTTGCGATGAACCCCGATCAACTGTCGCCCGGCGAACGCTGCGCTGCCACCTCCAACCGCAACTTTGAAGGCCGTCAGGGCCGGGGCGGGCGCACCCATCTGATGTCCCCCGCAATGGCTGCGGCGGCAGCAATCACCGGAAGACTGACAGATGTGCGGGATTTGATGTGATGCCCCGCACCCTCTGCACGCGCCTTTGCGGGGCGGTGCAGCGGCCCGCAGGGGTGATTCCGGGTTTGGCAGAATCGTCCAAAAATGGTAGCCTTTCGTCAAATCGGAAAAAGGTCTCGGGCAATGACACTCCCCACAGTCCTGACTGCCCCGCCGGTCAAGGCACAAGAAGCGGCACGTTGCTGGTCGTCAGCTTTCGAAAGCTGGCATCAGGCCGTGTCGGCCGACATCAATGTGCAATCCAACATCAGCGATGCCGTTCTACACCAATGGTTCGAAAGCGGCGATGGGCTGGTGCAGCCGCGTGGCAGCGCCACACGGATGGGCGAACAGGTGATCATGGGCGTTGGCATGATGAAAGTACGCCGTCGCGCCGGACATCGCATTTCGCCGCATTATGTCGCCCGGATACTCGCCAGCGAGGGACATATCTACTGTGCGTACTTCTGGGGCCGCAGCGGCCATGCCTGCGTGATACATGGCGCCACCGCAGAGGGATTTCTGGTGATGGACCCGGCCCCGACGCGGGGTCTGGTCATCTATCCGCGCGACCATTTCATTGGCATGCGCCGGGTCTGGATGGGCACCTCGCAAATCTCGTATCTGTCGCGCGTTCTGGAAGACGCGACTGCCGATCTGCGCCATCAGGCACTGTCGGGCCCGACTGCGGGCGAAATCATGAGCCAGTTCAACTAAAATCCCGGCAAACCCGCCCTGCTGCCCGATGCTGCGCCTTGGCGGTGCACAGGGGGTGTACAGCCGGTGTACGGGTTGTGCCTGTGCCACATCGTTCTTTCACCACTATATTTAGTGGCCCAAAATTAGGAGTTCATTAACATGGATAAATTCGAAAACCTCACCGGCATTGCCGCCCCCATGCCAATGATCAACATCGACACCGACATGATCATCCCCAAACAATTTCTGAAAACCATCAAGCGGACGGGTCTCGGCGTGAACCTGTTCGACGAAATGCGCTATGACGATGATCGGCAGGAACTGCCTGATTTCGTTCTGAACAAACCGCAATACCGCGACGCCGAGGTGCTGGTCACAGGCGATAACTTTGGCTGCGGTTCCTCACGCGAACACGCGCCCTGGGCAATCAAGGATTTCGGCATCCGCTGCGTCATCGCACCCAGCTTTGCCGATATTTTCTATAACAACTGCTTCAAGAATGGCATCCTGCCCATCGCCTTGCCCCAAGACCAGATCGACGTGCTGCTGAAGGACGCCGAAAAAGGCGCCAACGCCCGCATGACCATTGATCTTGTGGCCCAGACTGTCACCACCTCCGACGGCGAAACCTTCTCCTTTGAGGTCGACGCCTTCAAGAAACGCTGTCTGATCGAGGGGCTCGACGACATTGGCCTGACACTCGAAAAAGTGGCCACCATCGACGCTTTCGAATCTGCGGCAGCACAAAGCCGCCCGTGGGTCTGAACACCTGAAAGCCGATTCTCGTCCGGTTTATGTCTCGACTTGTGGGCGCCTCAGCCGCGCCCACAACATCTTGCGACGTGCCACGGTTCTGCCACGAAAATGATGCAAGAACGCACCACCCCCACCCCCAAAATGCCGTAACAGTTATGTCTTGTTAACCATACGCCTTGAGCGCTGGGACGAAAGAAGGCACAAATTGGGCAATAATGAGGCAGCTCCCCGAACCTGGGGACAACAAGTTGGAACAAGACTGCGGCAATGCATCGCGTCTGGCCAGTTTGGAAGGGCAGAGTTTTGATTGGACGGATGACAGGCGCCACGACGCGTGGCCTTTTGGTGGCGTTGCTCATTGCAACTCCGGCGCTATTGCTGCCGGACGTCGCAGCCGACTCCAGCCAGATCACGGTGCTGATCGCGCTGCTTGCCGCTTTCCTGACCTTCGTTGAATATAACTCCAACTTCCCAAGCATTGTCGAATTCCGCGACGCGCCTCCGTTCAACCGGCTGCGCTATATCTCGCTTTTCCTCACCGTTTTCATGCTCAGCGCGATCGCCAAAGGTCAGTCCGAACCGACACTTATGACCGGCGCGCTGACGTCAATGGGGACGATCATTGGCAACGCCATCGACTTTCCCTATTCGCCGGTGCGCCTGGTCGTTCTGATGCTGCCCGAGAATGCCGACATCAGCATCGTGAACGCGGTGCGCACCTCTGCGGGTCTTGCCTATCTCATTTCGCTGATTGCAATGGCTGCGTTTTTGGTCCTGGTCCGTATCTTGGGCTGGCCCGCACGCCAGGGCGCGTTCAACGTCTGGGTGAATTTGCCGCTGTTTGATCCCACCGCAGGCGGCGACGTGCTGCACCGGCTCCAACGCGACGCACGCATCAATATCGCCCTGGGTTTCCTGCTCCCGTTTATCATTCCGGCGGTGGTCAAGGCGGCCTCCGATCTGATAGACCCGATATCAATGAACAACCCACAGACACTGATCTGGACAATAGCCGCATGGGCCTTTCTACCAGCAAGCATGATCATGCGCGGCGTCGCGATGGGCAAGGTTGCGGACATGATCGAAGACAAGCGCCGCCGCGCTTACGCCGAAGCGAACGCCGACGCCGACGGGTCCTTTCAGATCGCCTGATTGCGCTTTTCTGCGCGCTTCTGCTGACCTCACCGGCGCTGGCTCAGACCGTCAGGGTCGCCACCTTCAACACTGAATTGTCCCGCGACGGCCCCGGTATTCTGCTGCGTGATTTGGTCCGAGGCGATGATCCGCAGATCATGGCCGTCCTGCAAACCGTGGCGCAGACGGACGCCGATATCCTCGTCCTTCAAGGTTTCGACTATGATCTCGAAAACCGCGCGCTGAACGCCTTTGCGGATGCGCTTGCTGCAGCTGGCGCTGCCTACCCGCATAGGTTTGCCCTGCCCCCCAATGCAGGACGTATGACCGACCTTGATCTTGATGGCGATGGCCGTCTTGGCGGACCCGGAGACGCGCAGGGCTATGGGCGCTTTTTCGGGCAGGGTGCGATGGCAATCCTGTCGAGGCACCCAATCGTTGCTCAAGACATTCAGGACTTTTCAAGCATGCTGTGGCGCGACTTGCCTGGCGCACTTTTGCCTGAAACATCCGCTGGACCGTTCCCAAGCCGACAGGCGCAGGCGATCCAGCGACTGTCCTCCAACGGGCATTGGGTCGTGCCTGTGGATGTGCTCGGCATCGGCATTGTTACGTTGCTGACGTTCCCCGCAGCACCACCGGTCTTTGATGGCCCCGAAGATCGCAATGGCAAACGTAACCACGACGAGCTGCTGTTCTGGCGGCATTTTATGGACGAAGCCTTTGGCCCTGCACCGGATCAACAATTTATCCTGCTGGGCGATGCAAATGCCGATCTTGCGCGCGGCGAAGGCATACGTGCAGCCATACAGATGCTGCTGGCCGATCCGCGCCTGCAGGACCCGCTGCCTGATCAGATCACCGTTAACTGGCCTGATCCTCTGCCCGGCGACATGCGTGTGGACTATGTGCTGCCTTCTGCTGACTGGACCGTGACCAATGCGGGCATCGCTCAGGTGCTTGACGCACCGGACAGCCGCCACGCACTGGTTTGGGCTGATCTCACCCCCTGAGAAAACCTCACGGGCATATTCACTCTCACCCGCCCCGTTCTTCTGGCCAAAATATCCCGGGGTCTGGGGCAGCGCCCCAGTCGGTCGGGTCGCGTCAGCGACCCGAAACCGCTCGGGGATCCATGAGCATCCGTGACAGCCAATCTTGACCCTCCACGATCATCAGGCTACCCCGCTTGGGACAGATAAATCAGGAGATACCCCATGGCCAATCCAACGCTGCTTATCCTTGCCGGTGACGGTATCGGGCCAGAAGTCATGGCGCAGGTGACGCGCGTCATCGACTGGTATGGGGCAAAGCGCGATCTTGCCTTCGACGTGGAGCACGATCTTGTGGGTGGTGTCGCCTACGACAAACACGGCACCCCCCTGCATGATGACACAATGGCCAAGGCACTGGCGGCTGACGCGGTGTTGCTTGGCGCTGTGGGTGGACCAAAATATGATGCCCTTGATTTCAGCGTAAAGCCCGAACGCGGGCTGCTCCGCTTGCGCAAGGAGATGGACCTGTACTCCAACCTGCGTCCGGCGCAATGCTTCGACGCCTTGGCAGATTTCTCGTCACTCAAGAAAGAAATCGTCGCCGGCCTCGACATCATGATCGTGCGCGAACTGACCTCTGGTGTCTATTTTGGCGAACCTCGCGGGATTTTCAAAGAAGGCAATGAACGTGTCGGCATAAACACCCAGCGCTACACCGAAAGCGAGATCGACCGCGTGGCGCGCTCTGCCTTCGAACTGGCGCGGCGGCGGGGTAACAAGGTCTGTTCAATGGAAAAGGCCAACGTCATGGAAAGCGGCATCTTGTGGCGCGAGGTTGTGCAGAAAGTGCACGATACCGATTACCCGGATGTCGAGTTGACGCATATGTATGCTGATAACGGCGCGATGCAATTGGTGCGCGCGCCGAAACAATTTGACGTGATCCTGACCGATAACCTGTTTGGCGATATCCTCTCCGATTGCGCTGCGATGTTGACGGGCAGCCTCGGCATGCTGCCGTCGGCCAGTCTTGGAGCACCGAATGCCGACGGACGGCCCAAGGCGCTGTACGAACCCGTCCACGGGTCTGCGCCGGATATTGCTGGTCAGGGCAAGGCAAATCCCATCGCCTGCATCCTGAGTTTCGCCATGGCCCTACGCTATTCCTTTGATCAGGGAGATGAGGCAAAACGGCTGGAAGATGCTGTTGAAAAAGTATTGGCCGATGGCGCACGTACCGCAGATCTGATGAGCGCGGAAGGCGGCAAACCGATCTCGACCACGCAAATGGGCGATGCGATTCTGGCGGCACTCGACGCCAGCCTGTGACGCTGCCGGGGGAAGCGACCTGTGCCGCGCAAGGAACGGTCCGGTCCCCGTGGTCCCGAACCTTGAGGGTCAAGACGGCCGTCATGGACGCTCGAGAGGATAACTCCGGCGGGGTCAGTGGCGCGCAAATTTTGCGCCCTGACAACGCCACCCCCCTCGCATCCCTCTTGCCAAACAGCACTGATACCCTTATCCGCTGCGTCACGGTCGGGCTGTAGCGCAGCCTGGTAGCGCACCTGCTTCGGGAGCAGGGGGTCGGAGGTTCAAATCCTCTCAGCCCGACCAATCTTTCCCTTTTATAACACGCTGTGCACGTACCCGCGCTCCTTCTAGGCGCGACCGGTTCAAATTCGCCCGACATCAAAGCAGGACAGCACAGTCGACAGGTGTTTTTGGAAAAATATCGCGCCGAAGATGCTACGAAAGTTTCTAGGTGCCACTGACCTTCTGTGACCTCAATTGGCGAAGGTTTAGATCCAGATCAAAAATGGTGACCCCGGTTGGATTCGAACCAACAACCTGCCCCTTAGGAGGGGGCTGCTCTATCCAGTTGAGCCACGGGACCGTCTGACGTCTACTTAGCTCAGCCATCAGCGCTTGTCATGACCCCAATGTCAGGGCGCGGAAAGCTTGATCGTAGCGGCAGGATCGCGTTAGTGGTTGTCAGAGCAGTAGGAATATGAAATTGACCACGCCCCCAAAGCGCCCATTGACGCTTCGCGATGTTTCCGACGCCTGTGGCGTTTCCGAAATGACCGTCAGCCGCGTATTGCGCAAGCGCGGTGATGTGTCGGAGGCCACCCGCGACCGGGTGCTCGCCACTGCGAAGGCGCTGGGATACGTGCCCAACCAGATTGCCGGGTCACTGGCATCGCAGCGGGTCAATCTGGTGGCTGTGATCATCCCCTCGCTGGGCAATATGGTGTTCCCCGAGGTGCTGAACGGCATCAACCAGGTGTTCGAGGATACGCCATTACAGCCTGTCGTTGGCGTGACAGACTATATCCCGGAAAAAGAAGAACGCGTTCTGTATGAGATGCTGTCTTGGCGGCCATCAGGCGTCATCATTGCGGGGCTTGAACATTCCGACGCGAGCCGCGCAATGCTGAGCAATGCGGGCATCCCGGTGGTCGAGATCATGGACGTGGACGGCAATCCGGTCGATGCCATGGTCGGTATTTCGCACCGGCGTGCCGGGCGCGAAATGGCGCAGGCGATTCTCAAGGAAGGATATGAGCGGATCGGATTCATGGGCACGAAAATGCCACTGGATCACCGGGCGCGCAAACGGTTTGAAGGATTTACCGAAGCACTGGCCAAAGCGGGGGTCGAGATTGAGGACCGTCTGTTTTACTCCGGTGGTTCCGCGCTGGTCAAAGGGCGGGAGATGACGCAGGAAATGCTGGAACGGTCGCCAGACCTTGATTTTCTTTATTATTCCAACGACATGATCGGGGCGGGTGGGTTGCTGCATCTGCTGGACCGCGGAGTGGATATTCCGGGTCAGATCGGGCTTGCCGGTTTCAACGGGGTGGAATTGCTGGATGGATTGCCACGCAAACTGGCCACAATGGACGCCTGCCGCAGGGAGATCGGACAGGCTGCCGCGCGGATTATCCTGAACGAAACAGTCACATCACCTGATCCCGACCAAAAGCGTCATATCACCCTCGTACCTACATTGTCGGTGGGTGACACACTGCGCCGTCACCGGAGAAAATGACGCCACCGATCCTGAGCAACCGCAAGGCGCGGTGCATTTTTCTCGACCGTCACAGGCTGTTGGATGCACCGCAAGGGGCTGCGACCGGCGCCGCCCTGCTGGAATTGATACACAGTCTGGGGTTCGTGCAATTGGACAGCATCAATACTGTCGCGCGCGCCCACGATCTGATCCTTTTCTCGCGCCGCAATCGTTACCGGCCCAAAGCGCTGAAGCGGCTTTATGAAAATGACCGGGCGCTTTTTGAACACTGGACACACGACGCCGCCGTGATCCCCATCGCGTTTTATCCACATTGGCACCTGCGACGCCAGCGCGATGCCGAACGGTTGAAACGGCGTTGGCGAGATGACCGTCGTGCCGGTTTCGAAGCGCAATTTCAAACGGTGCTGGACCAGATCAGGGAACGAGGCCCGGTCAGTTCCTCAGATGTCGGCAAGGATGAGGAACGCGGATCGGGGGGTTGGTGGGACTGGCATCCTTCCAAGACGGCCCTTGAATACCTCTGGCGCAGTGGCGCGCTTTGCGTTGTGGGGCGCGACGGGTTTCGCAAGCGTTATGACCTGACTGAACGCGTGCTGGATGCAGCACTTTGCGATGACTCGCTTGGCCCGGACCCTGAAGAGACGGTCAACTGGTGTTGCGATCAGGCACTGAAACGGCTTGGATTTGCCACTCCCGGCGAAATCGCGGCATTCTGGGCGCATGTTACCCCCGCAGAGGCACGCGCATGGTGCACGCAAGAGCAGACAGCAGGGCGGTTGGAGGTGGTTCAAATCACATCGGCGGATGGCAGTGTAAAGCCCGCCTTTGCCCGCCCCGGTCTGACCGACGACCCCGCTCTTACACAGTTGCCGAC
>JAGXHC010000067.1 GCA_024636405.1 Sulfitobacter sp.
AAGAATTGATGAGCGATCCGGCGCTATATACTGAAAACCCGGTCAAATTCCAAAAGGCCACCGATGCATTGCTCGAGCGACACGAAAAGTTGCAGGATGCCGAAGCGGAATGGCTGCTGCTGGAAGAAAAGGCCGACGCCTAGGCGTTGGTTTCGTCAAGTGCAATGTGGTCGCCGGGTCGGATTATGCCGCCGGCAACGATGCGGCAATTGAGCCCCGAGCGGTGTTCCATCAGGTCGCAGATCTGCTTGCCCGTGATCATGTCGATATAGCGGCACGGCGTGTTCAGGCGCCCGCCTTCCAGTATGACCTCACCCACGCGAAATCGACGCCCGACCAGATGGTTCAGCGGCACATCGCGGGTGGTCAGATTGCGGCGGTGTTCTTGGGGATCAAGCGTGATGTCATGGTCGCGCGCCAGCGCCTCAAGCGTTTCGATCTCGATCAACGTGACTTCGCGGACATCGGGAAAGGCGGAATAGGTGCCGGTATCGACGCCCTTTGCATACCGGTCGCCCTCCACTCCGACACCGGCGATCAGATGCGCGGTGTCGCGCGCGACCATCGGCGCGCGGGCTTTTGGGGTGGTATGGATGTAAAGCAGTTTGCCTTGCCACATGATGCTGCGTTCACCGCATCCGCAAGGCGCCGTCAAGACGGATCACCTCGCCGTTAAGGTAACCCATTTCGACAATGAAACCGGCCATCCGCCCATATTCCGACGGATCGCCCAGACGCTGCGGGTTGGGCACATCGGCGGCAAGAGAGGCCTGCACATCCTCGGGCAGGCCCGCCAGCATTGGGGTCTTGAATATGCCCGGCGCGATGGTCATCACGCGGATGCCGTCCTTGGCCAGATCGCGCGCCATGGGCAAGGTCATGCCAACGATGCCGCCCTTGGATGCGGCATAAGCGACCTGGCCTTTTTGCCCGTCAAAAGCCGCGACGGAAGCGGTGTTGATGATCACCCCCCGCGCGCCGTCCGGTTCGGGCGTGTTGCGCGCCATTGCGACTGCGGCAAGGCGCGCAACATTAAAGCTGCCGATAAGGTTGATATCCACCGTGCGCTGAAACGCATCAAGCGGGTGCGGCCCGTCACGGCCAGTGGTCTTGATCCCAAGCGCGATGCCTGCACAATTCACTGCGACCGTTATTTTTCCCATCTTATCAACGGCATAATCGACGGCCGCTTGCACGGACCCTTCATCTGTCACATCTGTCAGCACAAAATGCCCGCCAATATCGGCCGCGACGGCGTTGCCGCGCTCGGCGTCGCGGTCAAGCAGCGTAACCTGCGCACCTTTGGCTGCGAAATGGCGGGCTGTCGCCTCGCCCAGGCCGGACGCGCCGCCGGTGATGATGGCGGCTGTGGTGTCAAGTTGCATGGCAGACCTCCGGGGGATATTCTGAACAGAGGTTCAGATGATCACGGCAGGCGCCCCGGTGCAAGGGCCGCCATCAGGCCAGCGGGTGCCAGCGCAGCCATGTGCCACCCGTCGCCACCACATGTGCGCCACTGCGCAATTTGAACCGGTCAAGGGAGGCATGGCGCGGGTCCAGCAGGCCAAGGTCAAGCCGGGTGCAGCCTTGGGCCGCGAGCCAGTCGGATGCCATCCAGAGCAGTAGATTATGGGCGCACAACGCACGGCCTTCGGCGCTGATGTGCCCGATATGGTAGGTTGCGGCATCGCCGTGGCGCAGGAACAGCATATGTGCGACCGGCTTGCGGCCCTGAAACGCGGTAAAAAGCCGTGTCTGCGCGGGCGCTGCGGCTGCAAAAGCCACAGTCAGCGGCAGTGGCCAGTTTTGATACCTGCGCCCGCGCGCCTGCGCGACCTCTGCCAGCAGCACCGGGTGGTGCGGATCGGGGGGCAGTGCGCCATGATCCACGCGCAGCCCGGCGCGTTCAGCCTTGACCAACTGGTTGCGCCATTTGCCGTGCAGCGCGGCGCGGCGCAGGTCTTTGCTGCACGAAAGGTCAAGCTCCGCGCGCCGCGCCGCAGGCCGCAGGCGCACGGCGCGCGGCACGGCGCAGGCGCGTTCCGGTGACAGTATCAATGGCGTGCGGTGCAGGCCCACAGCGCGCAGCTGTGCCGCAAGTTCGTCAGGCGGTACGGCACGGGGCAACATGGCCAGCGGCACGCCTGCGATGCGGCGATGCAGCAGCGTCAGACCACCGCGCAGGGTCACGGGGACCTGCCCACAAGCGCGCAACGCGGTGGCGAAGGCAGGATCCTGCATCAAGGGTACGTCGGCGCGCGACGGAACAGAGTGGAACATGCCGCCAGTGTGGCGGGTGAATGGTTTAGGGGTGGTTAACGGGTGGGGTGGAACCCCACCTTACGGCGTGACGATCGGGGTCGGCCTGCACCTGACCTGTCAACGCTTGGCAATCGTGGGGTGGAACCCCACCCTACGGCGTGACGACAGGGGGGATATTCAGCTTTTGTGCGCCTATCATTCCATTTGCACCAGCGCGTGACGCTTCTTGCCGGCCGACAGCTTGATCGGTGATCGCAGCGCGCCCGCATCAAGCATGAGCCCCGCGTCCGTAAGCGGCGCGTCGTCCATGCGCGCGCCGTTTTCGGCAATCAGGCGTTTCGCCTCCTTGCCGGACCCGGCCAGACCGGATTTCACGATCAATTGCACGATGGAAATGCCTTCGCCCACCTCGGCCTCGGACAGGGTCAACGTGGGCAGATCATCACCGATTCCTCCGCGTTCAAACACGTCGCGTGCGGTGGCTTCGGCGGTGCGGGCGGCATCACTGCCGTGCAGCAGGGCGGTGACTTCGTTTGCCAATTGTATCTTGGCCTCGTTGATCTCGGCCCCGCCAAGCGCGCCCATACGGTCGCATTCCTCTACCGGCAGTTCTGTATAAAGCTTGAGGAACCGCCCGACGTCTGCATCGGTGGTATTGCGCCAGAATTGCCAGAACTCATACGGACTAAGCATATCGCCGTTAAGCCAGATGGCACCGGACTGCGATTTGCCCATTTTCTTGCCATCGCTGGTGGTCAGCAGCGGCGTGGTCAGCCCGTAAACTTCACCGTCGATCACCCGGCGGGTCAGGTCGATGCCGTTGACAATATTGCCCCACTGGTCCGAACCACCCATTTGCAAAATGCAGCCGTAACGGCGATGCAGCTCCATGAAATCATAGGCTTGCAAGATCATGTAGTTGAATTCAAGAAAACTCAGGGACTGTTCCCGGTCAAGACGGGACTTGACGCTTTCGAACGCCAACATCCGGTTGATCGAAAAATGCCGCCCGATGTCGCGCAGGAAATCAAGGTAGTTCAGGCCGTCAAGCCATTCAGCGTTGTTGATCATCATCGCGTCCGAGGGTCCATCGCCATAGGTCAGGTAGGCGCTGAACACTTTGCCGATGCCCGCAATATTGTCGTCGATCTGCTGCGGTCCCAGCAAGGGGCGCTCGTCAGCGCGGAACGACGGATCGCCGACCTTGGTGGTGCCGCCGCCCATCAGGGTGATCGGCTTGTTGCCCGTCTTTTGCAGCCATCGCAGCATCATGATCTGGATAAGCGAGCCGACATGCAGTGATTTCGCGGTGGCGTCAAAGCCGATATAGCCCGGCTGCCCGCCCTTGAGCAGCGCCTCATCCAGACCCTGATAATCGGTGCAATCAGCAAGAAAGCCGCGCTGCATCATCGTGTGGATGAAGTCCGATTTGGGATGGTATGTCATGGTGGCTTGCCTCATGCGGGGAATGCGGGGCAATCTATAGGCGCAGAGCAGTCAAAGGAAAAGGCCATGAATAAGGCCATTGGAAAAACCGGGGTCGTGACGGCGCTTGGGACGATGTCGGGAACGTCGCTGGATGGCGTGGATGCGGCGGTACTGCGCACGGACGGGCATGATATTTCCAGCTTCGGTCGAACCGGTTATCGCAGCTATTCACAAGGCGAGCGCCAGGTGATCGCGGCGGGGTTTGGCAAATGGTCCGGCCCACAGGTGCGCGCGGCGGCGCAAGTGGTCGAGACGGCACATCTGGAACTGCTCGCAGATTTTGAAGGCGTAGATCTGATTGGTTTTCATGGTCAGACCCTTGCCCATGCGCCGCGGATGCAGGGCACGTTGCAGGTCGGCGATGGCGGGCTTCTGGCAGATACGCTTGGTGTGCCGGTGGTTTGGGATTTTCGCAGCGCCGATGTGCAGATGGGCGGCGAAGGTGCGCCGTTGGCACCGTTCTTCCACCATGCCTGTGCGCGCCATGTGGGCGCTGCGGGACCGGTGGTGTTTCTCAATCTGGGCGGCGTGGGGAACCTGACATGGGTCGATCCCGGCGTTGCGCGGCCGCAGGACGCGGGTGCCTTGCTGGCGTTTGATACCGGACCGGCCAACGCACCCTTGAATGATTTGTTGCAGGCACGGCATGGGCTGCCCTTTGATGAAGGGGGCAAACTGGCGGCGCGGGGCACGGTAGAGACAGGCGCGCTGGAGCTGTTTCTGGCGGAGCCATATTTCTCAAGGATGCCTCCGAAATCATTGGATAGAAATGATTTTTCCGAAATGGTTGCATTGGTAAGCGAATTGTCTGATGCCGACGCGGCCGCGACATTGACAGCAATGTGCGCCGCAGGGGTCGCCGAGGCGATGCAGCATTGCCCGCACCCGCCCGCGCAGGTTCTGGTCACTGGCGGTGGCCGCCACAACCCGGTCCTGATGCAGATGCTGGCGGTCAGTCTTGAGTGCCCTGTCGTACCGGTCGAGGATGTCGGTCTGGACGGTGATATGCTGGAGGCCCAAGCCTTTGCCTATCTTGCGGTGCGGGTCGCAAGGGGATTGCCGACATCGTGCCCCGGCACGACCGGTGTCAGTGCCG
Organism: Sulfitobacter sp.; assembly: GCA_024636405.1. The sequence goes on from JAGXHC010000067.1 coordinate 4,847, forward strand.
CTGTAGGCGGTGGCACGGTCAGCACGCCTTTGGTCCAGCAGAAGATAACTAATTAAATTCAGATGCTTAATGGCTGTTTTTAATGTGTATTCGTTATCTGTGATGGCGCCAAGTCCATTTCGTAGAAAACGACCACATCATCCTGAATATCAGGCAGCGGCTGATAGGGTCCGCGCTGGTGAAACCCAAGTGTTTCATAAAGTGCGCGCGCGGGGGCGAAAGATTTGGAGGTGTCAAGCAACAGGGTTCGGAATCCGTCATTGCGCGCCTGTTCAATCAGCGCTGTACAAAGCGCGCGGCCCGCGCCGAACCGCCGCGCCGCATCGGTGACAAAAACGCGCTTTATCTCGCACTCTGTCGGGGTCAGCGCATGGGACATGCCACAACCGATTGGGCTGCCGTTTTTTTCCGCCAGCAGGATAATGCCCGCCGGGCGGGCGTGTTCCTGCGGCAGGCGTGCCATCAGGGCGGCGTATTTTTCTTCTGGATAAAAGATTTCGGTCATCCGGCGTTCGGCGGGCGCATAGCCCAGCAGGAATGCGCGATATGCCCAGCACAGGGCGCGCACTGCCGCGATGTCCTCGGCAGTGGTTGCTTGCCGGATCGTGACGCCTTTAACCACGCAGGATTGAGCGGCCAGCGTATTCAGCCGTTTCGCCCAGCATTTCTTCGATGCGGATCAACTGATTGTATTTGGCCAACCGGTCAGAGCGCGCCAGCGACCCGGTCTTGATCTGGCCACAGTTGGTGGCAACGGCAAGATCGGCAATGGTGGCATCCTCTGTCTCACCTGAGCGGTGCGACATGACATTGGTAAAACCCGCACGGTGGGCCATGTCGACCGCCTTAAGGGTTTCGGTCAATGTCCCGATTTGATTGACTTTTACCAGCATGGCGTTGGCGCTGCCCCGCTCAATCCCGCGTGCCAGACGCGCAGGGTTGGTGACAAAAAGATCGTCTCCCACCAACTGGATCTTGTCCCCCAAGGCATCTGTCAACGACTTCCAGCCATCCCAGTCATCCTCGGACATGCCGTCCTCAATAGAGATGATGGGATAGTCGCGCACAAGTGCCGCGAGATAATCCACATTTTCATCGCTGGATAAGGTTTTGTCTTCTCCTGAAAGAACATAGGTGCCGTTCTTGAAATATTCCGTTGCGGCACAATCAAGCGCAAGATGAATGTCCTCACCCGGCGTATATCCGGCCTTCTCGATTGATTTCAGAATGAAATCAAGTGCATCGCGTGTGGAGCTGATGTTGGGGGCAAAGCCGCCTTCATCGCCCACGCCGGTCGCAAGGCCCGCGTCCGACAGTTCTTTCTTGAGGGTATGGAACACCTCGGCGCCCATGCGTATGGCGTCGCAGATGTTGTCCGCGGCGACCGGCATGATCATGAATTCCTGAATGTCGATGGGATTGTCGGCATGTTCCCCGCCGTTGATGATGTTCATCATGGGCACCGGCAATATACGCGCCGATGTGCCGCCCACATAGCGGTAAAGCGGTTGCGTGCAATAGTCTACCGCTGCCTTGGCTGCTGCAAGTGAAACACCCAGGATTGCATTGGCGCCCAGACGCGCCTTGTTGTCGGTCCCATCGAGTTCAATCATGATGCCGTCGATTTCGACCTGTTCAGTGGCATCGATGCCGACCAGAGCATCGGCAATCTCGCCGTTCACGGCGGCGCAAGCCTCCAGAACACCTTTGCCCATGTAGCGGTTCAGATCACCGTCGCGCTTCTCTACCGCCTCATAGGCGCCGGTTGACGCACCCGAGGGTACTGCAGCGCGGCCCATTGTGCCGTCTTCGAGAATGACGTCCACCTCAACCGTGGGATTGCCCCGGCTATCGAGGATTTCGCGGGCGTGGATATCGATGATGGTGCTCATGGCAGGCTCCTTTGGGCGGCGTTTGTGCTTCGTTTACCCTGTGATACCGGGCTTGGAAAGACTGGCTGCGGGGACCGGGCCCTTTTTACGTTCGCGCAACACGGTATAGATGCCCGAGGCCACAATGATCGCCGCCCCGATATAGGTCAGCAGGTCAGGCCGTTCGCCAAAGATGGTTAACCCCACGACCATGGCAAACAGCAGGCGCGAATACCGAAAGGGCGTCACGAAGCTGACTTCGCCGACGCGCATCGCGGCGACTATGCCGTAATAAGCAACAAGCCCGATGGCCATAGCAGACAGGATATAGACCCATTGCAGGCCGTTCAGCGGCACAAAGTGCGCCCGCGCGAGCAACATGAATATGCCGCTGGCCGGGATCAGCGCCAGAAAACCCAGAAAACTGACCTGCATGGTGCTGATGCTGCCGGGCACGCGCCGCGTCGCCAGATCGCGGATGGTAAGGCCCGCAACACCGAGCAGCGCCAGCAGGGACAGGGTCTGAAAGCTGTCCATGCCGGGGCGAATGATCAGCAGCACACCAAACAGACCGACGACAATCGCGCTCCAGCGACGCCATCCCACGGGTTCGCCCAGAAACAGGGCGGCCCCCAGCGTCACTGTCAGCGGGGTTGCCTGAAGGATGGCCGAGGCCGATGAAATCGGGGTAAGCACGATGGCGGAGACAAAACCGAGCGTTCCAACGATTTCCCCGACGGCGCGCAGCCCGATGGGCGCCGAGAACATGGCCCGCGTCACAAGCGGTTGGCGTTGAAGCACGACCACCAGACCGAAAAAGAAGCTCCCGCCGATGCCCAGCATCAGCAAAATCTGACCAATGGGCAGCGCGTCCGCCAGCAGTTTGATGAACATGTCCTCGACCGCAAAGCCCAGCATCGAAAGTACCATGATTGCCGCCCCCCGCAGATTGTCCATGTCAGCGCCTTTCGCGAGAGTGCAGTTCGCCTGTCCCATGCCGTTTTGGCCGCTGATGTGCAAGTGCTGGCCCCGGACCTCTGGTGGCCCGGCGATTGGAATGCTAGCCAAGACGGATGAGCAGATGGCCATCCCGAACGCAAAATCCCTTTGCCACCCCGATCACGCTTGCGGTGGGCGGTTTGGGTGCTGCAATTGGCTGGGCCGTGGGGGCTCCGATCTATATGCTGGTCGGTCCTGCGGTGGCGGTCACGCTGGCCGGGCTTGCCGGGTTGCGCACAGCAGTGGCCAACCCGGTGCGCGATGCCTGTTTTGTGGCCGTGGGGCTGGCCGTGGGTGCCGGGTTCAACCGCGACGCGCTGCAGGCAATGATCCGCTGGCCGTTCGCCTTCGTGGGAATTGCCGTGCTGATCGTGGCGATCATGGTCATATCGCGCTGGATGTTGCGGCGATATTTCGACTTTGATGACCGCGCAGCGTTGATGGCTTCGGCGCCGGGCCATCTGAGTTTTGTCATTGCCATGGCCAGTGATACCGGGGCGGATGTGGCACGCATCGCGATGACGCAATCGGTGCGCGTGTTGTTGCTGACCCTTGCCGTGCCGTTTGCCGCCGTTTTCATGGGGGTCGATCTGAGTGGATCGGTCGGCGCCACCGGTGCGTCCATTTCGGTCTGGTCGCTTGCCGTGCTTGTGGTGCTGGCCGTGGTGGTGGGGCGGGTGTTTGGGCAACTGTCCGTGCCTGCGCCGCTGTTGTTGGGGGCGATGTTTGTGTCCGCTATTGGCCATCTGACGCAGCTTGCGGATGGGGTGATGCCCGAACTTGTGGTGGTACCGGCGTATCTGGTGCTGGGATCATTGATCGGCACGCGGTTTTCGGGGGTGACGCCAGCGCAGTTGCTGCGGGGTCTGTCGGCGGGGGTGGCAATCACGCTGGTGGCGGTGATTGCGGCGGCAGTTGCGTCGGTTCCGGTCGCGCTGGCGCTGGAAATGCCGCTGGCGCATGTGCTTGTGGCGCTGGCGCCCGGCGGGTTGGAGACCATGATCGCGATGGGTGTGGTGCTGGGCGTTGTGCCGGGGTTCGTCGCGGCCTGCCATATCATGCGTCTGGTGGTGCTGTCGGTGCTGTTGCCGTGGATGATGGCCCGGATCAACCGCAGGGACATATCGCAATCTTGATTGGTGCGCTTGGGGATTGATCAGGTTGGGTCAGTTGCCATTGCAGAGCGGTTTCGGGTCGCTGACGCGACCCGACCGACTGGGGCGCTGCCCCAGACCCCGGGATATTTGAGGCCAGAAGAATGGGGTGCGGAGTGCCCGGATCTGCGCGTGTCAGGATTTGAGCCGTACCATCAGGTGATTGCCGATCTTGCGGGTCTGTAGAGCGTCGAGTGCTGCTACCAATGCGCTGAGCTTGTTATGACCATAGGTGCGGGCGTCGAAATCAGCGTGCCGGGCCTGAATGGACTGTCCGATCTGGCTTAGGTTGTACCAATCGTCTTCGGTCTCGATCAGGTTCATTGCTTCGCGGAACAGCGGCAGGGCCTTGTTTGCCTGTGCGGTATCGTTGGTCGGGGTATCCGGTGCGGCGGTGCCTTCGAGGTTTTCGATCAGGATGAAGCGATTGTAGACATTACGCAGCGAATCGTGGGTCTTTTTTTCACCGATCCCGATTACTGTCAGACCCTGTTCGCGCATGCGGTTGACCAATGCCGTGAAATCACTGTCGGATGAGACGATCACGAAGATGTCGAAGCGTCCCGAATGCAGGATATCCATCGCGTCGATCACCAGACCGATATCGCTGGCGTTCTTGCCGGTGGTATTGGCGGTTTCCTGATGCGCCACCAGCCCCAGTTCCCGGATCGGTGATTTCCAGCCTTTGAGGTGTTCATTGGACCAATCACCATACACCCGACGCAGCGCAGGTTCGCCGATGGAGGCGACTTCGCGCATGATGGCGGCGGCATGTCTGGCGGGAACGTTATCCGCGTCAATCAAAACGGCGAGCAGGGGGCGGGTGCGGTCCGTCACGGTCTGGTCCTTCCTGGCTTAGCGTTTCCTGAGCGGCACGCCGTATAGTTCAAGCCGGTGACCGCGCAATTCATACCCCAGCTTTTGGGCGATGCGTTCCTGGAGTTTTTCGATCTCGGCATCGACAAATTCAATCACTTCACCTGAGTTCATGTCGATCAGGTGGTCATGGTGGTCGCGTTCGGCGTCTTCATACCGCGCGCGGCCATCACCGAATTCCAGCTTGTCAAGAATTCCAGCTTCTTCGAACAGTTTGACCGTGCGGTAGACTGTGGCGATGGAAATACCGGCATCAAGCCCGGATGCGCGGGTATAAAGCTCTTCGACATCGGGGTGGTCATCGCTGTCTTCGATCACCTGCGCGATAATGCGGCGCTGACCTGTCATGCGCAGGCCCTTGGTCTCGCACCGTTTGATGATGGGTTTGCTCATGATGGCGGCCTTGCACAGATCGCCCCCCATGTAACGGCATTTTAACTCCGGGGCCATATGCTTTTGCGTGGCAAGGTGGCGTCGTCACAAAGGTTGACATCGGATCGCCAAGCGCACATGTAGCGGCAAGCGAAGCCTTCTGCCGCGTGAGCAGTATCAGCCCCATGACCCGAAACGGTCGACTTGGGCTGGCATAAAGGCCCGCCGATGTTCCCAAAATCACGCGTGGGGCCAAACGCAACAGACAGGTGTCCGGCATATGGCCGCACGCTTGTGATCTGTTTTGCGTGACCCTGCGGCGCACCGGATGGGCGCGGCAAATGATGTGGCTGCCCATGGTTTTACCTGGGCGCCGGAAAGACGATTAATATGAGCGATTTTGACATGATGGGCTTGCCTGCGCGGCTGGTCAAGCGGCTGGCGGCGATGGGTATGAAAGACCCGACGCCCATTCAGAAACAGGCGATCCCGCACGCCATGAACGGACGCGACGTGATGGGGCTGGCCCAGACCGGCACCGGCAAGACGGCAGCCTTTGGCGTGCCGCTGGTTGCCCAGATGCTGGAGATGGAGGGCCGCCCGAAGCCGCGTTGCGTGCGCGGTCTGGTGTTGGCGCCGACGCGCGAACTGGCGAACCAGATCATGGAAAACCTGCGCGGTTACTGCGAGGGCACGCCGTTGAAGGCGATGATGGTTGTGGGTGGTCAGTCGATCAATCCGCAGATCAAGCGGCTGGAACGTGGCGTAGACCTGTTGGTGGCGACACCGGGACGTTTGTTGGACCTGATGGACCGGCGCGCGGTGCTGCTGCATGAAACGACATTTCTGGTGCTGGACGAGGCCGACCAGATGCTCGACATGGGTTTCATTCACGATCTGCGCAAGATCGCGAGCGTGATCCCCAAGGAACGCCAGACGATGCTGTTCTCGGCCACCATGCCGAAACTGATGAACGAGATTGCCAACAGCTACTTGCGCAGCCCGATCCGGATCGAAGTTTCGCCTCCGGGCAAGGCGGCGGACAAGGTCACGCAGGAGGTGCATTTCATCGCCAAGGCCGAAAAGCAAAGCCTGCTGGTTGAAATGCTCGACAAGCACCGCGAAGAACGTGCGCTGGTCTTTGGCCGCACCAAACACGGGTCGGAAAAGTTGATGAAATCGCTGGTCAAGGCGGGGTACAACGCGGCGTCAATCCACGGCAACAAATCGCAGGGCCAGCGTGACCGCGCGATTGAGGCATTCAAGTCCGGTAATGTGACCGTGCTGGTCGCGACGGATGTGGCGGCGCGCGGGCTTGATATTCCGGACGTCAAACACGTCTACAACTATGAACTGCCCAATGTTCCGGAAAATTACGTGCACCGCATCGGGCGCACTGCGCGCGCGGGCAAGGACGGGGCCGCGATTGCGTTCTGCGCACCCGATGAGATGGGTGAACTGAAGGCAATTCAGAAGACGATGGGCGTTGCGATTCCTGTGGCGTCGGGCCGCCCGTGGGAAGCGATGGACGAACCTGCGAAGCCAAAAGGCCGCGGGCGTGGGCGCGGCGGCCGTCCGGGTGGTGGTGGCGGCGGCCGTCCCAGCGGTGGCGGGGGTGGCGGCGCCGCGAAACCGTCTGCCGGGCGCAGACGCAGCGGTGGCGGCGGAGGCGGCCAACGCGCGGCATGATGCATGCTTGGCAGCGCGTCCGGCATTGGCTGCTTTATGGCGCAGTCTTGGTGTTGGTCGGGCTGCCACCATTGGCAGTGATGGGTCTTTCGGGGCGCTGCGCGCGCAGCGGGGCATTGGAGTGTCCGGAACTGACGTCGCGGGATCTGTTTGCCGGGGACTGGGCCATGATATGGATACCCCCTTATGTCGCGGCACTAGCGTTGATGTGGGTCATCTTTCGGCTCCGTCGGCGGGCAGTGTTGTTGGCAAATCCTTCAAGTGAGAATGACGTGCGGTGATGCGATTAAAGCCGTGCTTAAGGTCGGCGTACGAGCAACCGGGGTTGCTTTGCAGATTGACATTGTCAGGGGTGCCACCCCTTCTGGCGTGAATGGAACGTAAATCTCAGATTGATCTTATTGGCGCGCTGGCATTGATCGCCTTTGCGCTGCACATGGCCTTTAATCAGGTGGTCATCAAGGTCACGACAGGGGGCTTTAATCCGGTGTTTGCCGCCGGGCTGCGGTCTTTAGGGGCTGTGGTTGTGCTGCTGATCTGGATGCGACTGCGCGGAATCAGCTTTCGTTTGCCGCGCGCCGCATGGCCTGCGGGCATCGTCATCGGGTTGTTTTTCACGTTTGAATTCGCATTTCTTTTTGTTGCGCTCGATCTCACGACCGTGGGCCGTGCGTCGCTTATCCTGTATTCCATGCCGGTCTGGCTGGCCCTTGCGGCGCATGTCATGTTGCCGGGGGAGCGGTTGTCAGGTCTGCGCGCCGTGGGCCTGCTGCTGGCGCTGTCAGGTGTCAGCCTCGCGCTGCTTGAGCGGGGGAGCGGGCAGGCGGATTGGCGCGGTGATCTGCTGGCGCTGCTGGCCGCATTCTGTTGGGCAGGCATAGCCATGTGCGTGCGGATCACGCCACTGGCCAAGGTGCCGCCGGCACAGCAGTTGATGTGCCAGGTCATCGTCTCAGCGCCGCTGCTGGTGCTGATTTCGCCCTTGTTCGGCCCCTTGATCCGCGATCTGCAACCGATCCATATTGCAGGCATGGCGTTTCAGATCATCGGGGTGGCCAGCTTTGGGTTTCTTGCGTGGTTCTGGCTGCTTACGATCTATCCGGCATCTTCGGTTGCCTCCTTCAGCTTCCTGTCGCCGGTGTTTTCCGTGCTCTTGGGATGGGTGCTTTTGTCCGAGCGGGTCGCACCCACCGTCTGGGCGGCGTTGGTGCTGGTGGCTGCGGGCATTTTCCTGATCAACCGGCGATCGGGTGCTGCTGTGCCGCAGGCCGCAATGGCACCCGGATCAGGTGCCGCAGAAGGTCGCCGGGACAATTTGTGATGGGGTCGGTGGCCGCTGAAGATCCGGATCAGTTTCATCGTATGGCGTCGCAAGTGCCTTCATCAGGCGCTCAAACGGGGCCATGTCCCCGGCGACAGCGGCTTGGATCATCTGCTCAATGCGGTGATTGCGCGGGATGATGGCCGGGTTTGCACTTTGCATCTTTGCAATGGGCTCCGGTTCCGATTCGATGCGGGCCCGCCATTTCCCTTGCCACTCCTCAAAGGCGTCGCGGTTTGCAAACTGGTCCCGCGCGTCGGATTTGCAAAGTGACCGGAACGTATTTGTAAAGTCGGCGCCATCTGCCTGCATCAGCGCCAAAAGGTCTTCGATAAGCGGCTGATCTTCTGGGGTCACATGGGTGATGCCGATCTTGGCAGCAAAGCGTTTGCGCCAGGCGGTCTCGATCTGATCGGGCATTGCATGCACAATCCGGGTTGCTTCAGCCACGCTTGCTTCGTGATCGTCCATCAGTTGCAGCAGGCTGGTGGCCAACTGCGCCATGTTCCAGACCGCGATATTCGGTTGGTTTCCAAAGGCATAGCGCCCCTGACGGTCGATGGAACTGAACACGCGGCCGGTGTGATAGGCATCCATAAATGCGCAGGGACCGTAATCAATGGTTTCACCTGCAATGCTGCAATTGTCGGTGTTCATCACGCCGTGGATGAACCCCACCGCCATCCATGCCGCCACCAGTTCGGCCTGCGCCGCACAAACCGCGCGCAGCAAATCCATCGGACCTTTGGCGTCCGGGTAGTGGCGGTCGATGGCGTAGTGCGTCAGCGTTTTGAGGTGCTCAATCTCACCGCGATGGGCGAAGACCTGAAACGTGCCGACCCGGAGGTGGCTGCGCGCGACGCGGGTCAGGACAGCGCCGGGCAATGCAGCTTCGCGGAAAACCGGCTCTCCGGTGCTGACGGCGGCCAGCGCGCGTGTGGTGGGGATGCCAAGCGCGTGCATCGCCTCGCTGACCACGTATTCCCGCAGGACCGGCCCCATCCACGCGCGCCCGTCACCTTGGCGGGAATACGGGGTGGGACCAGATCCTTTTAGTTGAATGTCGCGCCGTATCCCACTGGTATCATTCACTTCGCCAAGCAATATTGCCCGCCCGTCGCCAAGTTGAGGATTGAAACTACCGAACTGGTGCCCGGCGTAAAGCTGCGCCAACGGGGCCGCGCCCTCTGGTACGGTGTTGCCTGCGAAAACCTGCGCTGTTTCGTCTTCAGTGCCTGTTTGAATGCCCAACTCACTTGCCAGATCGCGGTTGAATGCCAGAAGCGTGGGCGCCTTTACAGGTGTCGGGGCCTGTCTGGAAAAGAACCCAGCGGGCAATGTCGCATAGCTGTTGTCAAACGGGATGCGCATCACAGCCTCCTGGACATGAACATAAAATTTTCGCGGGCCGCAAAACCAGCGCGCTTGAAAAGCTTGAGGGCAGCGGGATTGTCACGGTTGATCTCCAGATGGACGGACCGTAAACCGCCGCCTGCCAATGCGCGGGGCAACGCAATCAGCGCCTCGGACGCAATGCCGCGCCCGCGCACGCCGGGGCGCACGTAAAGTTCATCAATAATAGCATCCAGACCACCAAACTCCACGGACCAGCCAAAGGTGATCACAACATAACCTATCGGCGCACGCGGCGGACCGATCAGATAGGCGGCGCCATGTGGTATCCCGTCAAGCAGCGGCGCAAGACCTTTGCTGCGCTGGTCGTCGGTCATCACAATACCGGCTTCCGCGTGGTACGAGGATGCCAGCGCCAGCAACCGGTCCAGATGTTCAGGCGCGCCAAGGGTAAGTGCCGCGCTCATAACCGCGCCAGCCGTTCGGTGAGCAGCGCAAATAATCCATCGGCGTCGACATCGCCCATGAAAGTGGCGTTGGGCGCACGGTCCGTGACGCGCCACCAGTCTGCGACAGTCATTCCCATGGTCAACTCGGAGGTTGTTTCAATCTCGACGTTGATGTGGCGGCCCTTGAACAGATCGGGATTCAAAAGGTAGGCAATAACGCAAGGGTCATGAAGCGGCGCCCCGGCGGACCCGTATTTTTCCTTGTCGAAACGTTCAAAGAAATCGGTCATGTCGGCGACGGCGGTGCCAACGGGTGTGCCAATGGCGCGAAAGGCATCATTGCGCGCTTTGGTCACTAGCGCCTTGTGCGTTACATCCAACGGCATGACCACAATGGGCACGCCTGATTTAAATACAATATCAGCAGCTTGAGGGTCAACGTAAATGTTGAATTCCGCCGTGGGGGTGATATTGCCGCCCTCGAAATATCCGCCGCCCATCAGGACGATCTTGGCGATGCGGGCGGCGATGTCGGGCGCTTTTTGCAAGGCTGTCGCGATATTGGTCAGCGGCCCCAGCGGGCACAGCGTGATTGTGCCGGGCGCATGGTTTCGCAGTTGATCAATGATGAAGTCCACGCCGTGGCCCTCTGCCAGCGCCATCGTGGGTTCGGGAAGGTCAGGCCCGTCGAGACCCGATTTGCCGTGGACATGTTCCGCCGTGACCAGTTCGCGTCCCAGTGGGCGGTCGCAGCCGGCAAAAACCTTGAGATCACGCCGCCCGCCAAGTTCGCAGACGATGCGCGCGTTGCGGGTGGTCAGGTTCAACGGGACGTTGCCCGCAACGCAGGTCAGTCCCAGAACCTCGATCTCATCCGGGCTGGCCAGCGCCAGCAGGATCGCGACCGCGTCATCCTGACCGGGATCAGTATCGATGATGATCTTGCGTGGTTGCATTTGATTGTCCTGTATTCGTCTGGCCCATCTTCGTCCGGCCTGTATTCGTCTGGCCGCAGACTTGCCGCAGCGGGGTGTACTTGTCCAGCGGGGCGCGCCGGGGTTAGCTGCGTTCCGCCGTTTTGACGGCGTCCCAAAGTGCATCCATCTCGGCCAGATCGCTGTCGGCGGGGGTTTTGCCCATCTGCGCGAGCCGCGCTTCGATACCTTCAAAGCGGCGCGTAAATTTGGCGTTTGCTGCGCGCAGGGCTGCTTCTGGATCAAGGCCAAGATGCCGACCAAGGTTGGCCATGACAAACAGCAGATCGCCAAATTCTTCGGCGACTTCCGCCTGGGTCAGGGTGTCGCGGGCTTCGACCAGTTCGGCGGCCTCTTCCGTGATCTTGGCCAGCACTTGATCGGTGTCGGGCCAGTCAAAGCCCACGCGCGCGGCACGCTTTTGCAATTTCAACGCGCGCAGCAGGGCGGGCAGACCGATGGCAACGCCGTCCAGCGTGCCGCACTGCGCCTTGCCTGCGCGTTCCCGCGCCTTTATCGCCTCCCAGTCGCGGGTCTGTTGGTCGGCTGATTTGTCACGGGATTCGTCGCCAAAGACATGTGGGTGGCGCGCGACCATCTTGTCCGAGATATTGCGCACTACCGATTGAAAGCTGAAATGCCCGGCTTCTTGTCCGATTGCAGTGTGGTAAACCGTCTGAAGCAACAGATCGCCCAGTTCGCCTTCCAGTTCAGGCCAGTCGCGGCGCGCAATTGCGTCGGAAACTTCGTAAGCTTCTTCAATGGTATAGGGCGCGATGCTGTCAAAGTCCTGCTCGATGTCCCAAGGGCATCCGGTGTCAGGATCGCGCAGGCGGCGCATGATTTCCAACAGGCGCTCAATTCCAGCATTTTGGTCGTTAATCAGGTTGTCTGCCATTGCGGCCCTCGGCTTGGTGGTGTCAGATGCGACCTGATCAAACCTCGCTCAAGGAGTCCATCCCATGGCAATCGTGAACCGTATCGCGGCCTTCGCCCCCGAGATGGCGCAGTGGCGGCGTCATCTGCACACGATCCCCGAATTGGGCGTTGAATGTCACAAGACGGCAGCCTTTGTTGCCGAACGACTGCGCGAATTCGGGGTGGATGAACTGCACGAGGGCATCGCGACCACAGGCATTGTCGCGATCATCAACGGGCAGGGCGCCGGGCCGACCATCGGGTTGCGCGCGGATATGGACGGGCTACCCATTCACGAGGCAACGGGCGTAGATTATGCCAGCACTCACATGGGCAAGATGCACGCCTGCGGCCACGACGGGCACACCACGATGCTGCTCGGTGCGGCCAAATATCTTGCCGAAACCCGCAATTTTACCGGACGCGTGGCGCTGATCTTTCAACCTGCCGAAGAGACTGGCGGCGGGGCTGAGGTGATGGTGGAGGAAGGCGTCATGGACCGTTTCGACATCGCTGAGGTCTACGCGCTGCACAATGCGCCGGGGTTTGATGAGGGGGCGTTCTTTACCACGCCGGGGCCCATCATGGCGGCGGTTGATACGTTCCACATCCATATCAAGGGCAAGGGCGGGCACGGTGCGATGCCGCACGAGACCCGCGATCCGGTGATCGCGGCATGCGGCATGGCACAGGCAATCCAGACAATCGTCAGCCGTAATCACACGGCGACGCAGGACCTTGTGGTGTCGGTCACGCAGATCCACACCGGATCGGCGGACAACGTGATCCCCGAAACTGCCTATATCAACGGCACGGTGCGCACCTTCGACGCGGACGTGCAGGCGATGGTGATGCGGCGGATGCAACAGATCGTGGACGGGCAAGCGGCAAGTTTCGACGTATCGGCGGAATTGATCTATGATGTCGGTTATCCGGCCACGATAAATGATCCGCAAAAGGCCGCCTTTGCCAGTGATGTCGCGCGTGACGTCGTTGGCGGTGCGCAGGTCCATGAAGATTATGGCCGCGAGATGGGGGCGGAAGATTTCAGCTATATGCTGAACAAACGGCCCGGCGCGTATTTGTTTCTGGGGCAGGGTTCGGGTGCGGGCCTGCACCACCCTGAATATAACTTCAACGATGACGTGGCCCCGATGGGCGCATCATTTTTTGCGCGCGTTGTTGAAAAGGCGCAACCGGTGGGAGGCAAATAATGGGTTTGGAAGACGCAAAAACGCAGGTTGATCAGGCATTTACCCGCGATGATCTAAAAGGCCCCAGCTTTGAGAACGCTTTTGGCGGTGCCACGTCATTTCTGCGGCGTCGCTATACAAAGGACCTTCGGGGCGTTGATATTGCGGTGACAGGCGTCCCTTTTGATCAGGCCGTAACCAATCGCCCCGGCACGCGACTGGGCCCGCGCGCGATCCGCGAGGCCAGCTCGCTGCAATCCTTCGATGCCCCCTATGGCTGGGATTTCGATGTCCTGAGCGATTTTGCCATCGCGGATTACGGTGACCTTGCCTTTGACTATGGCCACGTGAGTGAATTTCCCGCAGCACTGACAGCGCATATCAAGGGTATCCTGGATGCGGGCGCGGCCAGTGTTGTTTTGGGCGGCGATCATTACATCAGCTTTCCGATCCTCAAAGCCTATGCGGAGAAATATGGCCCGATCAGCCTGCTGCAATTCGATGCCCATTCCGACACATGGGTTGACGATGACATGGCGCGGATTGACCACGGTACGATGTTCTACAAGGCGGTCAAATCCGGCGTGGTAGATCCTGCAACCTCTGTTCAGGTCGGCATCAGAACCACCAACCCGGACACGATGGGCGTCACCACCATCGACGCCCGTGAAGTGCACGAAAATGGCCCGGTGGCGGCGGTTCAAAAAATCAAATCCGTGTTGGGCGACAGGCCGGTTTACCTGACTTTCGACATCGACGCGCTGGATCCGGCCTTTGCGCCGGGCACCGGCACGCCGGTCTGGGGCGGGCTGACCAGTGGTCAATGTGCCATCATGCTGCGCGATCTGGCGGGGATCAATATTGTGGGCGGTGACGTCGTTGAGGTATCGCCGCCCTTTGACACCACAGGCACCACAGCCATTGCCGGTGCGCACGTCGCAACAGAGATCCTGTGCCTGCTGGGCGCAAGGATGCGTCGCTGATGAGCACGAAAAACCAACCGATCAGCGGCAATGATCTGGCCCGATTTTCCGGGCCGGGCACTTTCATGCGCCTGCCATCGAAAAACGATCTTGCGGGGCTTGATGTGGCCGTTTTGGGTGTGCCGATGGATATCGGGACGTCCTGGCGGTCAGGCACCCGTTTCGGGCCAAAGGAAGTGCGCAGTCAGTCAGCGATGATCCGACCCTATAATCTGGCCACAGGGGCCGCACCATTTGACAGCCTGCAAGTGGCGGATGTGGGCGACCTGGCGATCAATACGTTTTCGCTGAGTGATTCATTGCGCATTATATCAGACAGTTACGATGGGATCCTAAACTACGACGCCATGCCGTTGGCAATCGGCGGCGATCATTCAATTACCCTTCCGATCCTGCGTGCCATGGCGCGGCGGCACGGGCCGGTGGCGCTGATCCATGTCGATGCCCATGCGGACGTCAACGACGAGATGTTCGGAGAACGCGAAACCCATGGCACCGTGTTCAGGCGTGCACATGAGGAAGGGTTGATAAACCCTTCGAAAACATATCAGATCGGCCTTCGCGGCACCGGCTATGCTGCGTCGGATTTTTCCGAGGCGGTGGGATGGGGCTTCCAGCAATTCCCGGCGCATGAACTTTGGGGTCGCAGCCTTGCCCCGCTTGGGGCGGAAATCCGGCGCGACATTGGCGATATGCCGGCCTATGTCACCTTTGACATCGACAGTCTTGATCCCGCATATGCACCCGGCACCGGCACGCCTGAAATCGCCGGGCTGACCACGCCGCAGGCGCTGGAACTGATCCGCGCGTTTCGGGGGGTCAATATCGTCGGCGCTGATCTGGTAGAGGTGTCGCCGCCCTATGATCTGTCGGGAAACACGGCATTGACCGGTGCCAATATTCTTTTTGAACTACTTTGCGTGTTGCCGGGGGTGGCGTACCGGTAAAATGCCGAGGCGCGCGGTCACCGACCTGATGGTTAAAAGGCCAGATGAACAAAGGCCCGATGAATAAAGGCCCGATGAATAGACGGAGGTACAATATGCTGCTGTGGATACTGGTTTTACTGCTGGTGGCTGGATTGCTTTACATCAGGCTGGCGCCATCTGATGCAGAGCGTTGGCACAAACAGGCGTATGCCTCCGGGATGGAGCCGCAGGAAAAGAAGAATGGTTTCGTTTGGCGCAGACCCGTCACCGGTGACGGCAAGGAAATGCTGCGCGCGCTGGATGCCATCATCATGGACACGGAACGCACGACACGGCTGACCGGTGCTGTGACAGAGGGACAGATCACCTATGTCACACGGTCCAAGCTGTTGGGATTCCCCGATTATACCACTGTGGGCATATACGACGGGCTGATCGAAGACCCCCAGGCGCGGTATCTTGAGATCAACGGGCGGCTGCGGTTTGGCGGGTCAGATCTTGGCGTGAACCGGCAGCGGATTGAAGGATGGATCGACGCTTTGGAGGCGGGAGGATAGGCAGCCTTTCTGCACCTCGCGCCACATCGGTACATTCAGCGACATCTGGCATTGCGCCATGAACATGCGCCCGTCCACCTGAAGGCAAATGGTCTCGCCCAACTCCACCCGGCCACCGGTGCGGTCCGTGCAGTAACAGTCAATGGTCTTGCCACCCGGCGCCTTGACGTCAGCCATCGCGGGCAGGGCAAACAGACAGCAGATCAATATTGCGCGTTTCATGGGACCAGCTTAGCACGCTGTGCCCCTTGACCAAAGCATTTCCATCAGCGACAGGAACGATATGATCCCGATGGACCGCCTTGAGCAGATCGTGCAGCGCTTTCAGTTTCTGGAAGCGTCGATGTCTGTCGGCTCGGATGGGGCGAATTTCGCCAGGCTCGCCAAGGAATACGCGGATCTGCGGGATGTGGTGACCCAGATCGAAGCCTACCGGGCCTTGCAGATCGCACTGGACGATGCCCGCGCCATGTTGCGCGACCCTGAAATGGCGGCATTGGCAGAGGAGGAAATACAGCGCATCAAAAATGCTTTGCCTGCTGCCGAAGCTGAATTGCAACTGGCATTGCTGCCGCGCGACGCAGCGGATGCAAAGCCGGCAATGCTGGAAATCCGGCCTGGCACGGGGGGCGATGAAGCGGCCCTTTTTGGCGCTGATCTGCTGCGCATGTATCAGCGGTATGCCGAAAACCGCGGTTGGAAGTTCGATCTGGTCGAGGCGCAGATGACCGAACTGGGCGGCGTCAAGGAAGTGGTCGCGCACATAACAGGGCAGAACGTATTTGCACGCCTTAAATACGAATCAGGCGTGCACCGGGTGCAGCGGGTGCCAACAACCGAAAGCGGCGGGCGCATCCATACATCTGCCGCGACGGTCGCCGTTTTGCCGGAGGCCGAGGATGTTGATATTCACATTGACCCCAATGATCTGCGCATCGACACCATGCGCGCCTCGGGCGCTGGCGGGCAACATGTGAACACCACCGATTCCGCGGTGCGCATCACCCATGCGCCAAGCGGCATTGTGGTCACCTCGTCCGAGAAATCGCAGCACCGCAACCGCGAGATCGCGATGCAGGTGCTCAAGGCGCGGCTTTATGATCTGGAACGCAACCGCGTGGACAGTGAACGATCCGCAAGCCGGGCCGCGCAGGTCGGATCAGGCGACAGGTCTGAGCGGATCAGAACCTACAATTTTCCGCAGGGGCGGCTGACGGACCACCGTATCAACCTCACGCTGTACCGGTTGGATGCTGTGATGCAGGGCGATCTGGATGAGATCATCGATGCGCTGACGGCGGATGCTCAGGCGCGGATGCTGGCGGAGATGGGCGCATGAGTGCACCGACCGCTGGCCAGGCGATGGCAGCGGCAACCGCACGTTTGCGCGCGGCGGGCGTGCCGGATCCGGCGCGGGATGCGCGCATTTTGCTGGCCCATGCAGCTTCGGTGGATGCGGCGCGCGTGACCCTGATCGCGCCCGAGGAAATCGCGCCGGACATCGCCGAGCGTTTTGAGCATTTGATCGCGCTGCGCTCGGTGCGGGTGCCGGTATCGCATCTGGTGGGCAGTCGCGCCTTCTATGGCCGCGATTTCAAGGTCAGCCGCGATGTCCTTGATCCGCGCCCAGAGACCGAAACCCTGATTGAAATAGCACTTTCTGCGCCATTTGATCATCTGTTGGATTTGGGAACCGGGTCGGGCAATATACTGGTCAGTTTGCTGGCCGAGCGCCCGGATGCGCGTGGTGTCGGCGTGGATCTGTCCGAAGACGCCTGTCTTCAGGCCAGCGCCAATGCGGTACAGCACGGCGTGCAGGGCCGCGCCCAGATCATGCAATCGGACTGGTTCACGGCGGTCACCGGGCGGTTTGATCTGATCGTGTCAAATCCGCCCTATCTGTCTTTGGCCGAAATGGCCGATATCGCGCCCGAACTGCGCGATCATGAACCGCAGATTGCCCTCACGGACGGCCAGGACGGGCTTAGCGTTTACCGTCTGATCGCGGAGCAGGCGCACGGATATCTGACCGTGCGGGGCCGGGTTCTGGTGGAAATCGGCTGGCAGCAGGGGGGGGCGGTGTGTGATATCTTTACGCGTGCCGGTTGGGGCGAGGTGACGCTGGCGATGGATCTGGATGGCCGTCCGCGTGTTGTTTCTGCCGCGATGCCCGCTTGATTCCGGCAAAAATTCGCAAAATGGCGATAAAATATGCAATTTGCGCTGGACGTGGCCTGTATCCCATGTTTATTCAAGGGAGTTGCAGCGGTGGATGCCTCAGAGTGGTCCCGCGCGGCGTTAAGCCCAACATATCGCACAACCGGGTCTGAAGGTGCACATTCACGGCGCTCCGGTATCTACGAACACCAGCACACAAGGCTGAAACCATTACATGAAATCTTCCAGATCACGGTCCCGGTCAAAAAGTAACCGCAACCGTCCGCAACAGGGTGGCAACGTCGTCAACCGCGTGTTTGACAGCTCCGGCCCCGAGGGCAAAGTGCGCGGCACGCCGCAGCAGGTCATAGAGAAATACAACCAGCTCGCGCGTGATGCGCAACTGAGCAATGATCGCGTAGCGGCCGAAAACTTTCAGCAACACGCGGAACATTACCTGCGCCTGCTCAGCGAGGCGCAGCGCGAAATGGACCAGCGCCGCGACGAACAGGAACGCCAGAACCGCGAACGCCAGGCCGAACGGGACCGCGAACGGAACGACCGTCAGGAGCGTGACGGAAATCAGGGCGGCGGCGATCAAGGCAATCAAAACATTGGTGGTGATCAAGACAATCATCAGCAAAGCCGGGGCCGCGACGACGACGATTCGGCGCAGCAGCCACAGCCGATTGTGCAGCAACAAGATGACGACAACGAAAGCAATCTTGTCGAGACACCTGAAAGCAAGCCAAAGCCCAAACGCGCACCCCGGCGCAAGCCAAAGCCCAAGGTGGACGACGATCAGCCGCAACAGGGCGATAGCAATCAGCCCGACGCGGCGGAATAGCGCAAGAGGCGTGGAATTTGACCGGGCCCCTGGCACAAGTGGGGCCGGGTTAATTACCGGGACGCAGTAGCACCCCATAGGGCTGCTGAATGCTCCCCGGTTTTCACACTGAATATCATGTTGTGGCTAACTTGAACCGCTTGGACCTGCCTGAAATCAAGGGGTTCGGCGCCTCTTCTAATGCAGAATATCCACATTTGCCCGCGAAGCCGACTAAATAAAACTTGCTTGCCTCTGCTCAGGCTCAGGTTTTCGCAATCTCGCGCGCCAGCGCGCAGAACCCTTCCAGAGATATTTGTTCCGCCCGCTCTGTCGGTGCTATTCCTGCGGCGCGCAGGCGGTCTTCGATGTCCGGTGCCGCACCCTTTAATGCCGCGCGCAGCATCTTGCGCCGCTGATTGAACGCCATGGCCACCACACGGCTCAGGATCGCCGGATCGGCAGGAAATCGGGGGACGGGCAAGGCGGTCAGATGGACAACGCTTGATGAAACCTTCGGGGGCGGCGTAAAAGCTTCGGGCGGCAGCTGCAATACTATGCGCGCGTCGCAGCGCCATTGTGCCAGCAGGGCAAGGCGTCCGTAGGCCTTCGATCCGGGCGCAGCCACAATCCGCTCTGCCACTTCGCGCTGAAACATCAGCGTGAGGCTTTGCCAGTACGGGGGCCATTCCGGCGGTGTCAGCCAGCGCACCAACAGTTCAGTGCCGATGTTATAGGGCAGGTTCGCGGCCACGCGGATCGGTGGCGTCAGGTGGGACAATGGGTCGATGGCCAGCGCGTCCCCTTCGATCACGGTGAGCCTGCCGGGATACACGGTGGCAATCTCGGCCAGCGCAGGAAGACAGCGCGAGTCCTTTTCGATGCACAGCACATGC
>JAGXHC010000068.1 GCA_024636405.1 Sulfitobacter sp.
ATGGCGGCGGCGGAACATACCCCGCGATCATAGTTGATCATGCCGAACCCGGACACCATCGCCCGGCGGGCCTGTGCCACTTGTGTGCCGCCTGCCTGCCCCGTCACCTGCCGAATCGCTTCGACCATTCCCAAATATCCACCCGCCGCATCCGCTTGCCCGACAGACAATTGTCCGCCCGAAGTGTTATGCGGAAAGTCACCTGCGATTGTCAGATCGTGATCGCGCACAAAAGACGCGCCGTCGCCCTTTGCACAGAACCCCAGATCCTCGAATTGCATCATCGAGATCACCGGATAATCGTCATATGTCTGGAGCAGGTCGATCGCCTCTGGCCCGTGACCAGCCATTTCGTACAATTCACCTATATCCATGGCCCAGCCACCGCGCAGTTGGATCGGATCATCGGCGAATGCGTTATGTCGTTCGATTGTGCCGCTGATGCGGGCAAACGGCAGGCTGCGGCGCAGCGCGTCTTCCTCACGCATGACCAGAAACGCCTCGGCCCCCGCGCAGGGCATGACACAATCGAAAAGCGCGATTGGGTCCGCGATCATCCGCGCGTCCATGTATTGGTCCAGCGTCAAAGGCTTTTTCATCAGCGCATCGGGATAGTGCAGCGCATTCGCGCGTTGCGCGACGGCGATGCGCCCAAAGTCTTCACGGGTCGCACCGTACTGCGCCATATAGGCATCCATCAACAGCGCGAAACTGGCGTTCGGGCCACCAAATCCGTAAGGGAACGTGGCATCCATCGAGAACCGTGAAAATCCGCTCAGCAGGGTGCGAAAACTGTCGATCCGATTGGCGTCGCCTGCGACACAGGCCACCACATCCACATCGCCTGCCTGCACAGCGCGTGCGGCACGGCGCAGCGCAATCACACCACTGGCGCCACCCGTCGGCACCGTATCCAGCCAACGCGGGCAAAGCCCCAGATGCTGGGTCAGCCCGACCGGCGTGTCGGGGAACAGCGAAAAGCTTGAGACGGAAAACCCGTCGAGGTCACGCGGGGCAATCTCCGCCTGGGTCAGCATTTCGCGCAGGGCACGCGCAATCCACCAATGCGCCGTCTCGTTGCTGTATCTGACGTATGGAACAGAAACCGGAACGGCCAGCACGACCCCGTCATAGCCCTGGCGTTTCATGGTACGGATCGCTTTTTCAGGTCGCGGGTGTCGATCGTGGCAAGGTCATTCATCAGTCCGGCCGCCTGCGATTTCAGAGCTGCCCGTTGCAGTTTTTGGGTCGCTGTCAGCGGCAGCGCATCAACAAAAGCGATGAAACCGGGCGCCTTGTAATAGGCAAGCTGCGTCAGGCACCACTGCGTGATCTCGCGCGCCAGCGTTGCAGGATCAGCGGGAGGCAGCTTTGGCACGATGCAGGCAAACACCTCGTCACCGCGCACCTTGTCGGGCACGGCGGCAACTGCGGCGCTGGCAATCGCAGGATGGCGCATCAACGTCGATTCAACCTCGACGGCCGCGATATTTTCGCCTGAGCGGCGGATAACGTTCTTCTTGCGATCAACAAAGAACATCGCCCCGTCGGGGTCTTGCCGCACGATGTCGCCGGTGTGAAACCAGCCCCCGGCCCAAGCTTCCTCCGTGGCCGCCTCATTCTTGAAATAGCCCGCAAAAAATCCCCTTCGCGGGTCGTCTCCCCCCCGCCGCACCAGCAGTTCACCCTGCGACGCGTCTTTGCCCGCATCGTCAATCAGCCTCACATCCAGACCCGCCTCAGCCGCCCCAAGACAGCTTTCGCCCACCCGGCGCGGCGTGCGATTGGCACAGATCACGGCACCCGCTCCGGTTTCGGTCATCGCCCAGGCCTCCACCAGAGGAAAGCCAAACCGCGCCTCGAAATCGGCGTGCAGCCTGGGGTCCACGCCGGCACCGAAGCCAAACCGCACATTGTGGTCGCGGTCTTCGGGACCGATTTGCGCGCCCATCAACATGGACGGCATGACGCCAAGATAGTGCAGGCACGTCGCCTTTGACGCCCGCACGGACGCCCACCAACTGCGCGGGTGAAAGCGGTCAAGCGCCGTCAGACATCCCCCCACAGCAATCATCGCCATGAAAGAATAGGCCATCGCATTCATGTGGAAAATGGGCAGTGGCGTGATCATCCGCTCACCGTCCGCACGCAGCGCACACAGCCCGCCGGTGCCTGCATACCAGCGTCCGGCATCAAGGAAATATGTATTGGTCAAGATACAACCCTTGGGCTGACCCGTGGTACCGGAGGTATAAAGCAACGCCGCCTCGGCGTTATCGCCGCCGCCATCACGCGCTGCAATCGCGGCTCGCGTGGCCGGTGCGGCAAGCGGATCACCGGGGGCGATCACCGGCAACACACGCCCTGCGTCTGCCGCCGCAGCGCGCAGATCATCACAGCGGTCACGCAGCGCTACCGCCAGTACCGGCTCTGCATGGCTGATCATATACGACAGTTCAGCCGCGCGCAGATCGGGATTAACCGGCACCACCGACAAACCCAAACTGTTCAGCGCCAACCACCATAGAAAGAACGCAGGTCGGTTTTCCATCAGCAGCATCACCCGCTGTCCCGCACCGTAGCCTGCGGTGTGCAGCGCGCCGCGCAAGTCTTGGACCAGGTGCGCGGCCTCGGCATAGCTCATCTCGCCCGCAGCGATGTGGTAGATTTCTGCCGTTTCGGGAAGCACGTTCAAAAACGCACGGTCTGGATGCCGCATGGCCGTTTGCGCAAATGCCGCAAAGAGCGATGGCGCGTCGTGCGCGATCACGGCAACAACTGAATGTTGCGAAACGCCGCGTCGCAGTTGACGATATCCACCCGTTTGTTGGCGATCCGCAACGCGCCGTCCACCAGCGCCAGATCATGCCGCGCGGTAACGGCCAGCAACTGCTGTTCATCCAGCCGGGTTTCAACATAATGCATGAAAGTGGTCGTGACGAAACGTCCCGCGTCCATGTCCATCTCATCGACAAATGGCCGCTGGATTACGTGGTGGCAGCGGCTTTTGGGTTTCTGACTGAAGGTCCGCGCGCCCACCAGCCGCTCAACCCGCAGCTTCAGCATGAACATGTCCTCATACATCAATGACGTCTGGTTTATCGGATCGGTCTGCTTGTAATCCAGCGGCATCCAGTAATGCCCGTCGGGCAGCCATAAATCCAGCCATTCGGCAAACCGACCTTCGTCCAGCATGCGGACTTCTTCGTAGATGAAATCAATCACGGCATCGCGGGTGATGGTCATGCTTCGGCCTCCGGCATGTTCATCGTCATGAACTTGACCCATGCGTGAAACTGGTTGCGCATCTGGCGCTCAGTGGTGCCGTTTTCGACGGCTTCGACATCAAAATCCTCATCTTCTTCAATCAGACGCTGGATGTTGACCCACTCAAGCCCATCCACCATCAGCCCCTCCTGCGCGCGCTCGTACATCTCCAGATCGTCATGCCCGACAATGGAGGTGGGCGCATTGATCATGCGATTGTACATCGCCGTGCGCGCCGTCAATTCGTCAGGCGCGTCGACCAGTCGGTAGATATAGCTTTCCACAATCGTGCGGTCAGCGGCCAACGGAATAAAGACCCGCAACTGCTGAATCGGCCCCTTGATCATGATGTTCGGGAAATAGACGGTGTTGTGGCGGTTCTCATCCAGTATCGCCTTGGCCTTTTGCGCCCCGTAGCTTTCCGTCAGTGCCTCGAAATAGCCGGGGATCGCGGCATAATCGGAGTGGATCGAATGGTTCACACCGGTATGCCCATGCCCGTTTGGCCATGTCCGAATGCCCATGCCCTCGAAAAATTCATAGGGGCTCATGAAGGGCGCGATGATCTCCATCGCCGGGGGTTTCGGCGCGCCTTCCGGCAGGTCAAGTTCTTCGTAAAGCTTTACCGCCGTCCCGGCAGAGGATTCATGCGCCACCATCGGGTGACAGGTGTCCGTCTGGTTTTCGACCAGCATTTTCCAGTTGCAATGATGCAGATACCGCAGCGGCGGGCCCACCACCTCAAGCCGTCCGGCAGGGGAGCGGTCCACCATATTATCGAGCGAGGAAAGACTGTCGCCGAAGAATTCCTCAAAGCTGATACCCACCTGCGCCAACCGCGCAAACACAAAGCCGCGGTAGTTCTTCACATCGCCCACAGACCGCATACCTTTTCCGCTGTCGGTCTTTTCCAACCCGGTATCTTGATACCCCTTCTTGAGCGGGATCGCCAAAAGGCAGCCATCGGTCTTGAATGACCACGCATGGTAGGGACAGCGGAAAAACTTGCCGGTATTGCCCTGCCGGTCGATCACAATCTTGGTGCCCTTATGCGGGCAGCGGTTCAGCAAGACGTGGATGTCGCCCGTGGAGTGGCGCACCTGAATGACCGGCTGATTGCCGATCTGGGTGCTGAAATAATCGCCCTTGTTGGGTGTCTGGCTTTCGTGTCCGACAAAGACCCAGGCGTTTGCAAACAGATGTTTCATCTCCTGGCGGTACACTTCGGGGTCGGTATAGATGTCGCGGTGCACCTGATGTGGTTGCACCAGACCGGCCAGTGCCGCCGGATTATTGGTATAGTGTCCCATGAGATCCTCCCTCAGATGTCCAGCACAAGGCGGGGCGACTTGGCGCGGCTGACGCAGATTTGCATGACGTTGCCGGCCGCGCGTTCGGCTTCTGACAGCACCACGTCGCGGTGGTCGGGCGTGCCGCTGATCACGTCACATTGGCAGATGCCGCAGTCGCCGCGTTGGCAATCATACATCACGTCGATGCCGCCCGCCTCCAGCGCCTCGATGATTGACTGCCCCGGCGCCACCGTGAACACCGCCCCGGTCGACGCAACTTCGACCTCAAAAGCGGTGTCGCCCGCCTGTTCCTGGGGCGCGTCGAAAAGCTCAAAATGGATGCGCTCTGCGGCGATGCCCGCCGCTTCGGCACGGGCCTTTACCGCGTCGATCAATCCCTTGGGTCCGCAGATATAGAGATGCGCATCGGGCGGAATGCCCGCCACAGCCTGATCCAGATCCAGCCCAGAGGCTGGATCATCGTCACAGTGCAGATGCAGATTGTCACCGAACTTGGACAGCAGCACATCGCGGTAGGCCATCAAATCTGCGCTGCGCCCGGAATATCGGAATTCAAACGTCTGACCGTTGTTTTGCAATGTCGTCGCCATAGAGATCATGGGCGTGATACCGATCCCACCAGCGATCAAGACGGCGGGCGCATCCGGGTTCAGCGGAAAATCGTTCTTCGGCGCCGTGCAGGTGATGATCGCACCCACCTCAAGCCCGTGCATATGTTTCGATCCCCCCTTGCCGTCCGGCTCGCGCTGGACCGCAATCCGGTATTCGTCAGGGGTCGCATTGATCGGCTCAAAGGCAATCAGCGAATAGGCGCGGGTATCACCATCGGGCAAATCAAAAAGCACATGCGCGCCGGCGCCGTACCCCGGCAGAGCGCCACCACCGACCGCAGCAAGACGCAATTCGCTGATGCGTTCCGTAAGCGGCGTGACCTGCAATACCTTCGCTTCAATCTTTGACATCTGCGGCCCTCCCTGTTAAACAATATGAAATTTCATATACTTTTGGTCAAGGGTTTTCTTGCCAATCGTTGCCATCACCGTCATTTAATATCTGCCGAGGCAATATATGCCCGGCCTGTCAAAGGGTTGAGCCGCGTGTCGCAGGAAACAACGGAACCGGACGCCACGAAAACAAGCGCCCAGTCCGCAAAATTTGTCCCTGACTACCTGCTGTACCTGCTGGCTGCGGCCAGCGAAGCCGCCAGCGCACAGTTCCACGCGAAGGTGCGCGCGATGGGACTGCGGGTGCCGGAATGGCGCGTGCTGGCCTGCCTGTCCGATCAGGACGGCGCGATGATCACCCAACTGGCGCGCGTCGCCCTTGCAGAGCAATCGCGCCTGACCCGCATCATCGCACAGATGGAACAGCGCGGACTGGTCACGCGCCGCAACGACCCCGAAGACGGCCGCCGCGTTCGCGTCTTTCTCACCGATGATGGGCGTAAATTATCGGCGGAACTTGTGCCATTGGCACGGCACCACGAAGCGGCCCTGCTGAAGCTTCTGGACACAACCGAGGGCGCCCAGCTGAAGCCCGCGCTGAAGTCCCTTTTGGCGGCCCTGGATCCGGCCGCCCCAGACATGCGATGAAAATCGCCCGTCAGAAAAGGTTTCCATTCGCGCCCGGAATGTGAAATATATGAAAACGCATATACTAGGCGAAGGAGCCAAAAGCGCCCCCGCCAAGGCATATCAAACGATACGGGGAGGAGCCCAACATGACAAAGTTTACCAAATTTCTGGCCACCACGGCCTTTGCACTGTGCACCGCCACAGGCGCTTATGCAGCCGAGACGCTGACAATCTCGACCTGGCTGCCGCCAACCCACCCGGTCAATACCGGCATGTTCACGCAACTGAC
>JAGXHC010000069.1 GCA_024636405.1 Sulfitobacter sp.
ACCTGGGGCCCCGGATCCGCAAGGTAATCGGATGGTCCAGACATGGCCAACACATCCGTCCGAGACGCTATTGCGTCAACAGGCTTCAGAGACAACTTTCCCAGCAGGGCGTCCGCAACCACCGACTGACAAGAATGGCGGCGCCTCCGGCAATCCGGTTGTGCGTCAAATGCCTGAAGCACATGTCGTCGCGGCCACGGCCCAAAATACGTCTCTGCGCTCCTCGCTACCTTTGCAGCATCACCGTGATGGTGACGCCGCGCTGATCCCGCCGCGCACAGCGCAGATGCGCGCGCCGCAACCCGTTTTCACATCTGCGACGATTGCAGCGCCAATGGTTCATGCATCGCAAAGCATCCGTACAACTAACCGAGAAGTTGCACCGGATTTATCGTGGGATCCCGTCGCCGCGACAACAAAAACCACCACTTTGCTACAGACCCGCGCTGATTTGCCAGTTCAGATCGCGCGTCAACTGGCCGAGATCATGCCCCAGATGCAATCCCGGCAGGTAGACATTGCGCTCAGCCCGGAGGAGTTGGGCCGCGTCAGGCTGACTGTTACGACCGGCGAAAACGCAATTACGGTAAACATTCTGGCTGAGCGCGCCGAAACTCTGGAGTTGATGCGTCGTAATATTGACCAGCTTGGCCAGGAATTTCAGTCTCTGGGCTATCACAACATCGCATTTTCATTTGCAGATGGTCAGCAGCCAACAGACGGCGGTTCAGAGCAATCGGGAAATGACGACAGCAACGCGCAATCTACGACCAATCATTCGGACGAAACGTTGCCAGAAATATCGATCGCCCTCGGCGCTACGACTGGCGTCGATTTGAGGCTTTGAAAGAGGAACATCATGATTATCCCCCCTACAGCGACAAACCCAAGCAGCAACGGCAGCGGTGCATTGGCCCAAGCCAGCCCCGTTCTGTCCTCTGATTTTGAGACCTTTCTTAAAATGTTGACGGCTCAGGCCAAATACCAGGATCCGATGGACCCGGTAGATTCCTCACAATACGCTGCACAGCTTGCCCAATTTTCAATGGTGGAGCAGCAAGTTATGTCGAATGACCTGCTGGCCGCGCTGACGGTTCAGCTTGGTTCAGGAAACATGGCACAAATGGCGAGCTGGATCGGCATGGAGGCAAGAACCACCGCACCGATCCTTTTCGATGGCAGTCCGGTCACCGTCACGCCCAATCCCGTCGCGATTTCAGATGAGGTTTTTCTGGTCATTTATGACGAAAATGGTCAGGAGGTACAGCGCATCTCCATCCCGGTATCCGCAGATCCGATTGAATGGTCGGGTGTGGCAGATGATGGTACGTCGTTCCCGGAAGGGCTGTACAGCTTTGGGGTCGAAAGCCGGGCAGACGGCGAAATACTAGCGATAGATCCCGCAGAAACATATGCCCGCGTGACCGAAGCACGCACTCAGGCGGGTGAAACGGTGTTGATACTGGAAGGCGGATCCGCAGTGCTGGCCAGCAGCATCAGCGCCCTGCGAGAACCTGCGCAGCTACCCGATGCTTAGCGGTCACTCATAGCAAAGGCCGCGTAGGCGAAGGGCATCACAGCACGTCGGAAACGGCCCAACTCAAACCGGGCAAGTGGTCGTTGCATCGCGGCGGGAAAAACACGGTCCGGACTTTTTCCCAACACCAGATCGGCAAGCAATGCGCCCGAGTAACTGGCCATGGCAACGCCGTTCCCATGATAGCACATTGCCGCGAACATACCCGGCTGATCCGGAACTTCCCCGACAAATGGCATACGGTCGCGGGCGATACAGACCATCCCAGACCACGCGTGCGCCGTCTCCACCTGCCGCCAGGCCGGGAACATCGCGTCGAAATCCCGCCGCGCCCGCGCAATGGCGCGCGCCTCTGATCCGGGACTTGCCAACAGGCCTCCGCGCACGCCGAACAACATCCGCTTGTCGGGCATAAGTCGAAAATAATGCAGCAGCCGCCGTGTGTCATAACTGGCCTGCCCTGTGGTCCAGCCTTGCGTGTTCAGTTCAATGTCGGTGAGTGGGCGGGTCACGATGATGCTTGATTGCGTTGGCATGTATCGCCCTGCCAACCAGTCAGGCACATCGTCAGAGGAATAACCGTTTGTGGCAATAATCACTTTGTCGGCTGTGACGCGGCCCCCCGGAGTTGTCAGAACGTAGGCATCGCGCTGCTTCGAAATCTCGGACACTGGCGTCCCTTCGAACATTTGCGCGCCTGCCGCCTCGGCTATCTGCGCAAGTCCGGTTATGTATTTGCGCGGATTCAGCGCGAAGCCGACAGGCAGGGTCAGCGCGCCGTGAAATCCCGCGTTCATCCCTGCACCCGCAAGATCCGATTTGTTCGTCAGCGTTGCGGTGACGCCGTAATCTTCGGCAATGGAGTCCACATCACGCCTCAATGCCTCAAAATCTTTGGGGCGATGCGCCAGTTGCGTCTCACCTTCGGAATGACGGTCGACATCCAGGTCGTGGCGCGTGACGAAATCGTCGACAAGATTGATCGCCGCCACCTCTGCTGCGCGCCAATCATGTCGTCCCGCTTTGCCAAACTGCCGTTCCAGCGCTGCGTTGTCCAACATGCCACCGCCCAGACAGCAAAACCCACCGTTGCGCCCCGACGCACCCCACCCGATCTGTCTGCTTTCTAGAACGGTCACCGATACGCCCGCGTGGGCAAGATGTAGTGCCGCTGAAACACCGCTGAACCCGCCGCCCACAATGGCCACATCGCAGCGATGGTCGCCGGCAAGCTTGTGCCGCGACGCCGTGCTGATGGTTTGGTCCCACCAGCACCCTGCCCGTGGCCCATCGCCATAAGCGAAATCCGGATAGATCCGTTTCATCCCGCTGCGCGTTCAGCTGCCTGGGCATCGCGTTGTGCAAGTACCGAATTGCGTTTGGAAATGAGCGACGCAGTGATGACGCCGACTGTCACGATGCCAATCATGATTGTCGAAAGCGCGTTAATTTCCGGCGAGACGCCCAAACGTACCGCGCTCCAGATCTTTATCGGAAGCGTGGTCGAGGACGGACCGGAGGTGAAGGATGCGATCACCAGATCATCCAGCGAAAGGGTGAAAGCCAACAGCCAGCCCGCAATAACCGCAGGCGCGATGATCGGCAGAGTGACAAGGCGGAAGGCGTCAAAGGGCGAACAGCCAAGGTCCAGCGCCGCCTCTTCCAGTGACCGGTCAAACGTGACCAGCCGGGAAGATACCACAACAGAAACATAGCACATCGAAAACGTAGTATGCGCCAGAACAATGGTCAGCACACCGCGGTCCAACCCGATGCCGATGAACAACAACAGCAGCGACAGACCCGTGATCACCTCGGGCATCACCAGAGGTGCGTAGATCATCCCGGAAAACAGCGTCCGGCCCAAAAAACGCCCGCCCCGCACCAGCACGTAAGCCGCCATGGTGCCAAGGATCGTGGCAAGCGTCGATGATATTACCGCCACTTTCAACGTCACCCATGCGGCGTCCAGAAAGGCCTCGTTGCGGAGCAGTTCGCCGTACCACTTCGTTGAAAATCCGGCCCAGACCGTGACCAGTTTGCTGGAGTTGAAGCTATAGAAAACCAGCAACACCATCGGCAGATACAGAAACGCAAATCCCAACGTCAGCGACGTCACATTGAACCAGCTAGTCTTGTTCATGTCTCCGCCTCCGCCTGTTTCTGCTGGTTGCGCTGGAACAGCACGATGGGCACGATCAGGATCAAAAGCAAAATCACGGCCACCGCCGACGCAACCGGCCAATCGCGGTTGTTGAAAAACTCTTCAAACAGTACCTTGCCGATCATCAACGTACCCGAACCGCCCAGAAGCGAGGGGATCACAAATTCCCCCAGCGCCGGAATGAACACCAGAAAACACCCCGCAATAATGCCGTTGCGCGACAGCGGGATCGTGATCAGCCAGAAGGCCTGTATGCGCGAACACCCCAGATCCTCCGCCGCCTCAATCAGCGATTCGTCCAGACGGTCCAGCGCGGCATAGATCGGCAGGATCATGAATGGCAGGTAAGTATAGACGATGCCGATATAGACAGCCGTGGTCGTATTCATGATCGTCAGCGGCGCAGAAACCAGACCTGTCCAGAGCAGGAACTGGTTCAACAGACCTTCGTTGCTGAGAATGCCCACCCAAGCGTAAACCCGGATCAGAAAGCTTGTCCAGAATGGCAAGATCACCAGCATCATCAGCGTCGGCCGCCATTCTTCAGGAGCGCGGGCCATGCCGTAAGCCATTGGATAGCCAACAAGAAGTGCGAGCACAGTCGATATTGCTGCAATCTGAAGGCTGCTCAGGTAGGCCTTCCAATAAAGATCATCAGAGGCGAGAAACGCGAAGGTTTCGAAATCGAAAGCCCCGAACATTTCGGCCAAACCGTCCTTGAACGTCGGCGTATAGGGCGGGATTGACAGCGCGAGGTCCGACATCGAAATTTTGAACACGATAAAGAACGGAATCAGGAACAGCGCCAGAAGCCAGGCGTAAGGCACAGCGATCAACATAAAGCGCCGCATCAGCAGGGGCCTCCGGTCAGGTTCAGCGCGAAATTCATGCTCATTGATCCAGCAGCACGCCGGCGGTGGCGCTCCATGAGATCCAGACAGGGTCTTCCCATGTAATATCGCGGCGCGCGATGCGCCGGGTGTTGGCGGTTTGCGCCTTGATCACGCGACCGCCGGGCAGTTCGACATGATAGGTCGACAGGTTCCCCAGATACGCAATATCCAACACCTTGCCTTGCACCGCATTGTCGCTGTCGGCAGGTTTTTCCACTGTAATCTTGATCTTTTCTGGACGCACAGCCAATTGGCAGGTCTGCCCTTCGGTGAACGGCTTGGCAGATGCGGCAATAACCGGAGGCTGGCCATCAACCCAGGCAAGTTCGTAACGGTCCTCTCCGCTGGCTTTCACAGTGCCTTCGATGATGTTCACATCCCCGATGAAGTCGGCGACATAGATCGAATTGGGCGCCTCATAGATTACGGCGGGCGTGGCAACCTGGATGATCTTGCCTTCGTCCATCACCGCAACGCGGGACGCGACGGTCATCGCCTCCTCCTGATCGTGCGTCACGATCACAAACGTGGTGCCCGTGGTTTCCTGAATATCCATCAATTCAAACTGGGTATCCTGGCGCAACTTTTTGTCCAGCGCTCCCAGTGGTTCGTCCAGCAGCAACAGCTTTGGTGCCTTCGCCAGAGACCGGGCCAGGGCCACCCGCTGCCGCTGTCCGCCGGAAATCTGATGCGGTTTTCGCAGTGCGAATTTCTCCAGCCGGGTCAGTTTCAGCATCTCGTCCACGCGAGCAGAGATCTGGTCCTTGTCCATCTTTCCGCGCTTCAGGCCAAAGGCAATGTTGTCCCAGACGGTCAGATGCGGAAACAGCGCGTATGACTGGAACATCATATTCACCGCGCGTTTGTTCGGCGGCACTGCGGCAATGTTCTGACCAGACAGCATGATCTTACCCGAGGTGACATTTTCAAATCCGGCAAGCATCCGCATCATCGTAGTCTTGCCACAGCCCGATGGCCCCAAAAGAGCAAAGAATTCCTGGGCATATATATCAAGCGTAAGATCATCAATGGCGACAAATTCGCCAAATTTCTTCGTGACGTTCTCAAACCGGATCAGCGGTTCTTCGTTCGGGTCGTCCCAGGGGGCGAATACGGGCTGGTTCACGCTTTGGCATTCCTTTGGTGGGGGCGGCGAACAACACGAAAGAGGCAAGGCCGTGCTGGCCTTGCCCCGTGTCGCGATGGGTTAGATGCCGGACTTGATCTTGGTCCAGAGCCGCGTCACCACCCGCTGAACCTTGGGATCATAAGGGCTGGTGGTGTAAAGCTTTTCCAACGTCTTTTCGCTCGGATAGATCGCCTGATCGCCGATAACGTCTTCCTCCAAGAACTCCTGGCTCGCCTTGTTTCCATTGGCATAATAGACGTAGTTCGACGCCGCAGCCATGTTTTGCGCGTCCATGATAAAGTTGATGAACTTGTGGGCGCCATCGGGGTTTGGTGCGTCAGTTGGAATTGCAAGGTTGTCGAACCACATCAACGCGCCTTCGCTTGGGGCGTTGTATTCGATCTCAACGCCGTTGTCGGCCTCTGCGGCGCGGTCACGGGCCTGCAGGATGTCACCGGACCATCCGAATGCCACGCAAATATCGCCATTGGCCAGCGCGTTGATATATTCGGAACTGTGGAATTTCTGTACATAAGGCGCGACCGACGTCAAAACCGGCTCGACCTTCTCGATCACTTCCGGGTCTTGGCTGTCCGGATCTTCACCCAAAAATGCCAACGTCGCCGGAATTATCTCTGTCGGGGCATCAAGGAATTGCACCCCGCATTCTGAGAGCTTTTTCATGTTCTCTGGATCAAGAATAAGCGCAAGCGAATCAACAGGTGCATCGTCGCCCAACACTTCCTTGACCTTGTTTACATTCACACCAAGCCCCGTGGTGCCCCACATATAGTTGACCGCATATTCATTGCCGGGGTCATATTTGCTGACCCGGTTGCTGATCACATCCCACATATTGCCCATATTCGGCAGCTTGGACTGGTCCAGTTTCTGGAATGCGCCTGCGCTGATCTGGCGTTGCAGGAAGGTGCCCGATGGCACCACCACGTCATAGCCGGACCCACCGGCTAGCATCTTGGTTTCCAGCAATTCGTTGCTGTCGAAGACGTCATAGATCAGGTCGATGCCGGTTTCTTTTTCGAATTTTTCAAGCAGGCTTTCGTCGATATAGTCAGACCAGTTGTAGACGCGCACCTCTTCCGCAAGGGCAGCGGTCGTCATCAGGGCCACAG
>JAGXHC010000070.1 GCA_024636405.1 Sulfitobacter sp.
GCCCAGTTGTGTCACCCGTTCAGCAACCACCAGCCCCGGCTGCCCCAGCACCGCAAAAAGCGGCCAAAGCGGGCAGCACGCGCCAAAACGCGGGACGGTGAAACCATCCACCGACTTGCGAAACGTCACCGTGCCGGAGCGATCGCAAACGACCAGCCCGGCACCCAGATCCTGCACTGCGGCCATGCGACGCAGGACACGCGCAACCGGCTGATGTGTTTCGCGCGCCAACTTCGCCGGGTCCGGTCCGACTGCCTCCAAGGCAGCCGTCAGCGATTGCATCGGAAAAGCGGCGGCGTCACGGGCGAATTGTTGCAACACGCCGGTGGCGATGTGGCGCGCGGTCTGGCTGTGCAACTGCGGCGCATCAGCGACAAGACCGGCAATCGTCACGGCCATATTCCCCGCGCCTTCCAGCGCATCAAACTGAAAACCATGCGCCTCCAGAAACGATTCGACCTCCTCTTGCGGGGATGCAGCGGCGTCATGGGGGTCTGCGCCGTGATCAAGATACGCCAGCAGCCCTTGTGCTGAATCGGCCAATCTGCGGCTGTCCTGATCCAGATTGTTGTGAAAACGGTCGCGCCATTCCGGTTCCAGCGTCTTGGTCTCGGCCAGAATGGCCGCGGTTGAGCGGATTGCCGCGGACATGCTGAGCAATTCATGCATTGAGGCCGCGAGATGTGGATCATGGGCAAGCCGATCTGTCAGCGCCTCTATCGTCTGCTCCAGCGTCGCAATGCGGCGCCGGGTGCGCGCCAGCACATCTGCCCAGCCAGGAAACCGCCCGGCAAATTCATCGGCCCGATCGGCGTCCGGCCCGGTCAGCCCGGCATCATCCGCCGCTTCGCGCAATGAGGCGATCAGGGCGGCTTCAGCGCCTTCGGTCAATGCCTGGGGTTCCACCGCCAGCGCCGCTGCCAGATTCAACAACAGCTTGCCGCCGATTCTGCGCCGGTTGTGTTCGATAAGATTGAGATAGGACGCCGAGATATCCACGCGGCGCGCAAGATCAGCTTGCTTCAGCCCGGCCATGACGCGCCGCTCGCGGATGCGGGTGCCGGTCAAGGTTTCAACTGGCATTGACGGCGCCTTGGGATTTCATGCACAATTTCAACGGGTTTCTGCAATGCAACAACATGAAATTTACTACTCCTGAAAGATTGTTGCGAAGATATTTACAGAATTATCGTTTTTATCAAGGGACTTATTGATTCGTTTGCAAATCTGCCGCCTTATCGATTTGCACATCTGTGCGTCATACGCCCCTGCTTGTCTCGGGGCTGTGATTTTACCAAACGGGAGGATTTCATGTCATTTTCGAAACTGACACGTCGCAGTCTTATTCAGACTGGCGCCGTCGCCGGTGCCGGGCTTGCACTGCCCACGTATCTGCGCGCCGACGCGCATGCCGGATTTACCAATGCCCCCACGGGTGACACCGTGACACTGGGTTTCAACGTCCCGCAAACCGGCCCCTATGCCGAAGAAGGTCTGGATGAGTTGCGCGCGCAGGAACTCGCCGTTCAGCACCTCAATGGCGAAGGTGACGGCGGCATGCTGAACACCTTCAGCTCCAAGGCGCTCAAGGGTGACGGCATTCTGGGCAAGAAAGTCCAGTTCGTCACCGGCGACACCCGGACGAAATCGGACGCCGCGCGCGCATCGGCAAAGTCGATGATCGAAAAAGACGGCGCCATCATGATCAACGGCGGCTCGTCCTCGGGCGTGGCCGTGGCTGTCCAAAGCTTGTGCCAGGAGGCTGGCGTGATCTTCATGGCCGGTCTGACCCACTCGAACGACACCACCGGCAAGGACAAGAAGGCCAATGGCTTCCGCCATTTCTTTGACGCCTACATGTCCGCAGCTGCCTTGGCACCGGTGCTCAAGAACGCTTACGGCGAAGATCGCCGCGCCTATCATTTGACGGCGGACTATACCTGGGGCTGGACGCAGCAGGAATCGATGCAGGCCGCGACCGAAGCGATGGGTTGGGAGACCGTCGAAAACGTCCTCACGCCACTCGCCTCGACAGACTTTTCGTCCTACATCGCGCCCGTGCTGAACTCCGGTGCGGATGTGCTGATCTTGAACCACTACGGCGGGAACATGGTCAACACTTTGACCAACGCGGTGCAGTTCGATCTGCTGAACAAGCAGGTAAACGGCAAAAAGTTCGAGATCGTCGTGCCGCTCTATTCCGAACTGATGGCCGCCGGTGCGGGCAAGAACGTGCAGGGCGTGATCGGTTCCATGAACTGGAACTGGCAGCTGCAGGATGAGGGTTCCAAGGCGTTCACCAAATCCTTCGGTGAAAAGTATGGCCGTCCGCCGTCCAACTCCGCGCACACATGCTATGCTCAGGTTCTTCTGTATGCGGATGCGGTTACGCGTGCAGGCTCGTTCAACCCCTGTGCGGTTGCCGAAGCGCTTGAAGGCGACAGCAGCTCGCTGGCTGGCATCGACTCCGCGGCCAACGCGGGCTTTATGTTCGACGGGCTTGGCAATGGTCAGACGTTGTACCGCGCTGCCGATCACCAGTGCTTCAAGGATGTGCTGGTCATGAAGGGCACGGAGAACCCGACCAGCGAATACGACACGCTGGAAATCGTCGAAGTGACACCGGTCAAGCAGGTCTGGTACGAACCCGACCACCCGATGTTTGCGGGCGGTGATCTGGGCGAGTGTAATCCGGGCGCCTGACCGACAAAGTGAGGCGCGCGGTGCGTGCTTCACCTTCATACCGCGTCGGCGATTGTCGGCGCGGTACACGCATCTCCGAGAGTAATTTCGGCACTTTCTAGGCGGGGAACATGGACGCAATCCTTCTGCAATTTCTGAATGGTCTGGACAAGGGATCGGCCTATGCGCTGATCGCACTTGGTCTGACGCTGATCTTTGGCACACTTGGGGTGGTCAATTTCGCCCATGGCGCCCTGTTCATGATCGGGGCATTCTGTTCCGTCACCCTGCAACGTATTCTGACGCTGAGCACTGTCTCGCTCAGCGAAACGCAAAAGGATTTTCTCGGCAATCCGCTCAAGATTGAAACCGCCTATGTCGAGAATTGGTTCGGTCCCGAAGTCGGGGCGACGATCATCGACTGGTCCGTGCCGTTGGCGATCCTGTTTGCCATCCCGGTGATGCTTTTCATCGGTTATGTCATGGAACGCGGCCTGATCAAGCATTTCTACAAGCGCCCCCATGCCGATCAGATCCTTGTCACCTTTGGTCTTGCCATCGTCCTTCAGGAAGTCATCAAGTACTTCTATGGCGCAAACCCGATCCCGACCCCGGCGCCAAGCGCCTTTCGGGGCAGTTTCGATTTCGGGCCGCTGCTGGGTCTGGATAGTTCGCTGGCCTACCCCTATTGGCGGCTGGTCTATTTTGGCTTCTCGACCGTTATCATCGGTGCGGTTTTCGCGTTCTTGCAGTTTACCACTTTTGGCATGGTCGTGCGCGCCGGCATGGCCGACCGCGAAACCGTGGGCCTTCTGGGCATCGATATCGACCGCCGCTTTACGATCATGTTCGGGATCGCCGCCGCCGTCGCGGGATTGGCAGGTGTGATGTATGCCCCGATCAATTCACCCAATTATCATATGGGCATGGATTTCCTTGTTCTCAGTTTTGTCGTCGTGGTGGTCGGCGGCATGGGGTCATTGCCCGGCGCTGTGCTGGCGGGTTTCATGCTGGGCATCCTCGAAAGCTTTGCGTCAATGAACGAGGTCAAGGCAATCCTGCCGGGCATCGACCAGATCATCATTTACGTGGTGGCAATTATCATCTTGCTGACGCGTCCGCGCGGCCTGATGGGCCGCAAAGGCGTGATGGAGGAATAGACCATGTTCGGTATCGAAAAACGTGACACCACCCTGCTGATCATTGTCGCCATACTGACGATGTTCGCCCCCTTTATCCTGAACCCGTTTCCCACGGGTTCAG
This sequence comes from Sulfitobacter sp., assembly GCA_024636405.1. The sequence goes on from JAGXHC010000070.1 coordinate 3,946, forward strand.
CGATGGCACAGTTCAACGCGGGCTATCCTGACCTGATGCAGCGCTTTGTGATCTTTGGCATCTTTGCCATCGGGTTCAATATCCTCTTCGGCCTGACCGGGTATCTCAGCTTTGGCCACGCAGCGTTCCTGGGCATTGGGTCATATGCAGTGGTCTGGATGTACAAATTGCTGGATTATAACATCCTGCCGGGACTGGTGCTGGCTGTCGTGATCTCGGGTGTCTTTGCGCTGATGATCGGCTTTATCAGCCTGCGCCGGTCGGGCATCTATTTCTCTATCCTCACTCTGGCCTTTGCCCAGATGATGTTCGCGATTTCATATTCCGATCTCTTGGGCCGGTTCTTTGGCACACCGATCACCAACGGCGAAACCGGACTGCAGGTCTATTCTTCTGACCCGCAAATCCTGCTCGACGCCGGCGAATCCGCGCCGCACTTTCTGGGGCTGGTTGAAATGCGGTCTACCTATACGCTCGACATGGCCGGCTGGTCGTTTGATTTCAACGCAGGCTATTATTTCTGCGCCGTGATCATGATCCTCGCCTTCTATCTGGCAATCCGCATCTTCCGGTCGCCCTTTGGCATGATGCTGCGGGCCGTTAAATCGAACCAGCAGCGGATGAACTACACCGGCCTGAACACGCGGCCCTATACGTTGGCGGCTTTCGTCATCTCCGGCATGTATGCCGGTCTGGCGGGGGGGTTGCTGGCTTCCATGGACCCGCTTGCAGGCGCCGAGCGCATGCAATGGACGGCCTCTGGCGAAGTCGTGCTGATGACCATCCTGGGTGGTGCGGGCACACTGATCGGTCCCGTTCTTGGCGCGGGCTTCATCAAGTACTTTGAAAACATCTTTTCCAAGATCAACGACAACGTGCTGCACCAGTGGTTCGCTTTCATGCCCGATGGGGTTGAGGACTTCCTTGTTTTCATCATCCACCCCTTCGTCGGCAAGGGTTGGAACCTGACGCTGGGCCTGCTGTTCATGCTGGTGGTGATCTTCCTGCCAGGTGGTCTGGTTGAGGGCGGCCAGCGCATCGGCCGCATCTTCCGGCGGCGGGATCGAAACGCAGACGATGCCGAAGCCGACGCCGCCGTTCAACGCAACACCCCCGCAGAATAGGAGGGACGACACATGGCCATCCTCGAAGTCAAGAATGTCGGCAAACGCTTTGGCGGTCTGCAGGCCCTGTCGAATGTAAACCTTCAGGTCGCGGAAAACTCCGTCCATGCGATCATCGGGCCCAACGGTGCAGGTAAATCCACGCTGCTGAACTGCTTGGTGGGCAAACTGATCCCCGACACCGGATCGGTCATGTTCGACGGGCAGTCGGTGCTGGGGCGCAAACCCTATGAGATCAACCAGATGGGCATCAGCCGCGTGTTTCAGACGCCTGAGATTTTCGGCGATCTGACTGTTATGGAAAACATGCTGATCCCCTGCTTTGCAAAACGCGACGGCGCGTTTGAGCTGAACGCGTTGACCCGCGTGGCCAACCAGCATGACGTGATCGACAAGGCCGAGGCGATGCTGATGGATATGAACATGATCGACAAGCGGCACATGCATTCGGCCAGCCTGTCGCGCGGCGATAAGCGGCGGCTGGAGATCGCGATGTGTCTTGCGCAGGATCCGCGTCTGTTGTTGCTGGATGAACCGACGGCAGGGATGGCGCGGGCGGACACCAACAACACCATCGACCTGCTCAAGCAGATCAAGGAAACCCGCGACATCACCATCGCGATCATCGAACACGACATGCATGTGGTGTTTTCGCTGGCCGAACGCATCACCGTCCTGGCACAGGGCACCCCGCTGGTCGAAGACACCCCCGCCAATATCAAGGGCCACCCCAAGGTGCGCGAAGCCTATCTGGGTGAATCCCAGGACGCCGCATAACGTGGGCAACAATCACACCCTTCCGCCACTTCGCAGGTCGGCACTGTCGCGCACCTGCACCGCAAGGAACCTATCATGACCACCGCCCCGC
>JAGXHC010000071.1 GCA_024636405.1 Sulfitobacter sp.
CAACTGGCCCGCTGGGCCAAGGCATCGCCAATTCGGTCGGCTTTGCGATGGCCGAAGAAATGCTGCGCGCCCAATACGGTGCCAAGGTCGTGGATCACCACACCTACGTCATTGCCGGTGACGGGTGCCTGATGGAGGGCGTAAGCCAGGAGGCCATAACGCTTGCCGGGCGTCATAAGCTGACCAAGCTGATCGTGATGTGGGACAACAACAACATCACCATCGACGGGCCCGTATCGCTGTCGGACAACACCGATCAGGTCGCGCGGTTTGCCGCCGCAAAATGGCACACCATCGAGATTGATGGCCACAACCCGGACGAGATTGACGCCGCTTTGACCGAAGCGCGCAAATCCGATCTGCCGACGATGATTGCCTGCAAGACCCATATCGCGCTGGGACATGCCTCACAGGATACGTCAAAAGGCCACGGCGCACTGACCGATCCAGATCAGCTTGCCGCCGCCAAGGAAGCCTACGGTTGGACCACCGGACCGTTCGAGGTGCCCGCAGAGGTCAAAACCGCATGGGAGCAGATCGGGTCGCGCGGCACGGACGTGCGCCGCGCCTGGGAAGAACGATTCGACGCGATGCCGCGCAACAAACGCGAGACCTTTAACCGCGCGCTGGCGCTGGAAACCCCGAAAAAGCTGAGTGCGACGATCAAGGCGTTCAAAAAGCAGATGTCAGAGGCCGCCCCAAAGCTTGCGACCCGCGCCAGTAGCGAAAAGGTGCTGGAAGTACTGAACCCGCTTTTGCCTGAAACCGTTGGCGGTTCGGCAGATCTGACTGGCTCGAATAATACCAAAACCGGCGATCTGGGTGTCTTTGACATCGACAACCGCGCCGGTCGCTACGTCTATTGGGGCATCCGCGAACATGGCATGGCGGCGGCGATGAATGGCATGGTGCTGCATGGCGGCATCCGTCCCTATGGTGGCACGTTCATGTGTTTCACCGATTATGCCCGCCCCGCGATGCGGCTTGCCGCGCTGATGCAGGTGCCGACGGTTTTTGTCATGACCCACGACAGCATCGGTCTGGGCGAAGACGGCCCGACCCATCAGCCGGTTGAGCATCTGGCGATCAGCCGGGCCACACCCAACACCTGGGTTTTCCGCCCTGCCGATACGATCGAGACGGCAGAGGCCTGGGAAATTGCCCTGACATCGCAAAAAACGCCGTCGGTCCTGTCACTGACGCGGCAGGGCCTGCCGACGGTGCGGATTGAGCATAAGAATACCAACCTCACTGAAAAGGGCGCTTATGTGCTGGCCGATGCCGAGGGCAAACGCCGGGTGATCCTGATCGCCACGGGGTCCGAAGTATCGGTGGCCATGGAAGCGCGCGATTTGCTGCACGCCGAAGGCATTGGCGTGCGCGTGGTGTCGATGCCCTGCATGGAGCTTTTTGCCGCGCAGGATGATGCTTACCGCAAGCGCGTGCTGCCCGGTGGCGCGGTGCGTGTGGGCATTGAGGCCGGCGTGCGGCAGGGCTGGGACCGCTGGCTGCTGGGTGAGCGTGGCAAATTCGGCAAGGCGGATTTCGTGGGCATGGACCGTTTCGGTGCATCCGCACCAGCGGAAGAGTTGTTCGAGAAGTTCGGGATTACCGCACGAAACGTGGCGGATAAGGCCAAAGCCCTGCTTTAGTGTCAAAGCACGCCCGGACGGTTGCGCGCTATCGCGCCGTCCGGGCGTCGCGCATTGCCGTGCCGTGCGGACAATCACAACTATTTTATCGCTTCGCGGCTGACGGGACCGCCCGTTGGCCTTAGATTAGACGTGATCTGTCAGGATAGGATAATGTCATGCGCCCTTCCCTTGCTCTAGCCGCAGCACTGTTTGCCACGCCTCTTGCCGCGCCGATTGCCGCGATGGACGCGCCCTATGAACATGAACGCCGCAACACCGACTTTGAACCGGCCTTTGCCGAACAATTCCGCGCGCCTTTGGTCACGTCGCATATCGAACTGACACAGACCATCATCGCACAAGGGCTTGAGCATCCTTGGGGCATTGCCGTCTTGCCGGATGGCGCTGGTCTGTTGGTGACGGAACGGGCGGGCAACCTGCGGTTTGTATCGCCCGATGGCACACTGTCAGAACCGGTCACAGGTCTGCCAGAGGTGTTGGTCGACCAACAGGGTGGGCTTCTTGATGTGTCGATCTCGCCTGAATTTGCGCAGGACCGCCGCATCTTCTGGACCTATGCCAAACCTCTGGATGGCGGGCTGACCGCGACAGCCGCTGCATTTGGCACATTGTCGCAGGACCACACAAGCGTAAGCGGCGTGACCGAGTTCTTCGTTCAGTCCCCCGGCGTGCCGGAACCGATGCATTTCGGCAGCCGTGTGCTGTTTGACAACGCGGGACATGTCTTTGTCACCACAGGCGAACATTTCACCGAGCAAAACCGCAAGAAGGCACAGGACACCGGCACGACCTTTGGCAAAACCGTGCGCTATACCCTTGACGGTGGCATCCCGCAGGACAACCCGATGGTCAGCGACACCGACGCCCTGCCCGAAATCTGGAGCATGGGACACCGCAATATTCAGGGGGCGTTCTTTGATGACGGCGCGCTTTGGGTCATTGAACATGGCCCAAAAGGCGGTGATGAGCTGAACAAGGTGACGCCGGGGGGCAACTTTGGCTGGCCTGTGGTGTCCTATGGCGAGCAGTATTCCGGCCAGCCCATCGGCAGCGGAAAGTCCCGGCAGGACGGTATGGAAGAACCGGTCTATTTCTGGGATCCGGTGATCGCGCCTGCTGGAATGGTGAAATACGACGGCGATATGTTCAGCGACTGGTCGGGGGACGTGCTGATCTCATCGCTTCATCCCGGCGGGGTTGTGCGGCTTGAGATGGTCGACGGCAAAGTCGTCGCCGAGGAACGGTTGCTGCGCGACATTGGTCGGGTCCGAGATATCGCAGTCGATGCGGACGGCAGCCTGCTGATTGTAACAGATTTCGAAGACGGCGCGTTGATTCGGCTAACGGTGGAATAGCGGCTGGGTCTGCGAAGGCGGCCACTATTTGAGGTCGACTTTGCCAGCTTATCGGGGCGATAATTAGCCGGAAATTAACCAAGTAAACAAGATTTTCGGCCAATCCCTGAGTATCGTAACGATTGCTAGAAGTTTTTATTGATAATAGCCCGCACCAACCTAAGGTTGTTTTATCGGTGGACATCACCGAAACGGGAGAATGCAGACATGACCGTTGGATACCTCTTTTTTGCCGTGAGCACCGCTTTGCTTTGCAGCGGAATGTGGGTTTTGTCAGGTGGATCGTTACTGACAGGGGCTTTGATCTATCTCGCGTCCGGCCAAATTGCGATGATGGCCCTGATCGGATTTTCCGTCATTGCTTTGGACAGGGACAAAGCACGGCGTTGATCCAGCTTTGATCAGGCATTGACCGCAGCGCGGTTAAAGATGGCACGCCAGATCGGTGTGACGATTTTTTCCCCCACCGGAACCAGCACCAGTCCCAGTGCCAGACCAAAAACACCGTCCATTGCGGCTTTTGCGGTCCATTCAACGGCACCGACAATCTGTTCCGGGCCGACATGGCCGACCGCAACAGCGGCTTCATGGATCCAGTGGCCCAACGTGCCGAATCCCAGTTCTTCCATCCCGTGGATAATGATTGACCCGCCGACCCAAAGCATCGCGGCAGTACCAATGATGGTCAGCAGCCGCAAAAAGCCCGGCATCCCTTTGACCAGACCCCGCCCCAGCGCGCGGGTTGCGCCCAGATTGCCCTTTTCGGCCATCAGCAGGCCAAGGTCATCCAGTTTCACAATCAGCGCCACGGCCCCGTAAACCGCGACCGTGATCATGATCGCGACGGCGGCAAGGGTTGCCGCCTCCATCCAGAAGTTGCTGGGCGGGATCGCGGCCAGCGAGATGGTCATGATCTCAGCCGATAGAATAAAATCGGTCTTGATCGCGCCCGCGGCCTTTTTCTCTTCCAGATGGGCGGGGTCGTCAGGTACGTCTTTGATTCCGGGATAATCGGTATGCCCTTTGCTGAGCCCAAGAGCATGGGCGACCTTTTCCGCGCCCTCGAAACACAAGTACGCACCGCCCAGCATCAATAGCGGAGAGATGGCCCAGGGTGCAAAGTTCGACAGCAAAAGACCGGCGGGCAGCAAATACAACAATTTGTTGCGCAGGCTGCCCTTGGTGATGCGCCAGATGATCGGAAGTTCGCGGTCAGCGGCGAAGCCCTGCACGTACTTCGGCGAAACGGCGGCATCGTCGATCACGGCGCCTGCGGCCTTGCTGCCTGCCTTGGCGGCCTGTCCAATCACATCGTCGACGCTGGCCGCAGCGACCTTGGCAATTGCTGCGACATCATCCAGCAGGGCAATCAGTCCGCTCATACCGTGTTCTCCTTGGTTTGGGGTGAAGTAGCACTTTGACGCGGGCAGGCAATCCAAAACTGAAATCCCGTCGTTACCGCTAACACGCAGGTTTATCGCTAACATCCCGATTCCGTGCGGTTTTGGGCCTTTCACCCGGCTGCGCCCCCCCGCTATAGAACGACCAAGACCCCGCAGTTCAAAGGACCAGTGATATGACCATAAAAGTCGGCATCAACGGATTTGGCCGGATCGGACGCTGCACGCTGAGCCATATTGCGGCATCTGGTCGGGACGATATCGAGGTGGTCAAGATCAACGCCACCGGGCCGCTGGCCACTGCGGCACATCTTTTGAAATACGATTCCGTCCACGGACGTTTCCCCGGTGACGTGATCGTGGGCGAAGGCACGCTGGATCTGGGACGCGGACCGATGCAGGTAATGTCGACCTATGACTTGCAGGCCCTGGACTGGTCCGGCTGCGATGTGGTGCTGGAATGTACGGGCAAATTCAACGATGGCAACAAGGCGCGCGTCCATCTGGAACGCGGCGCAAAACGGGTGCTGCTATCGGCACCCGGCAAGAACGTGGACCGCACGGTGGTTTACGGCGTGAACCACGACACATTGCTGGCCTCGGACACCATGGTCTCCAACGGGTCCTGCACGACGAACTGCCTCGCGCCACTGGCCAAGGTGATGCATGAGGCGGTTGGCATTGAATCGGGTCTTATGACGACGATCCACAGCTATACCGGCGACCAGCCGACGCTGGATCGGCGCCACGACGATCTGTACCGGGCGCGTGCGGCGGCTATGGCGCTGATCCCCACATCGACCGGCGCCGCCAAGGCCTTGGGAGAGGTGCTGCCCGCGCTTAAAGGCAGGCTGGACGGCACCGCGATGCGCGTGCCCACGCCCAACGTCAGCGCCGTCGATCTGACATTTCAGGCATCGCGCGATGTGACTGTTGAAGAAATCAACGAAGCCGCCCGCATTGCCGCCGAAGGGCCGATGAAACGCGTGCTGGGCTATGACCCGGAACAAAAAGTTTCGGTCGACTTCAACCACACCGAAGAAAGCTGCATCTTTGCCCCCGATCAGACCATTGTTGTTGCGGGTCGCACCGTGCGGGTGCTGGGATGGTATGACAACGAATGGGCGTTCTCTGTGCGCATGGCGGATGTCGCCGTGGCGATGGGCCGCCTTGGCTGAACCTTGTGCGCGCGGCCTGCCCCTGTCATAGCGGGGCAGGCCGCCGGAGACCCGATCATGACAAACCGCATCGCCTTTGTACTGGCCCTGTTCCTGATTGCGGCACTGGTCACGGATATTTTCTATTTCGGGACTGAACACGTTATCTTTCTTGGCAAGAAGTTGTTTGAGCTTATCGAGTGGATCGCGTTCTGGCGGTGAGCGTGTTCGCCCCTTCCCCGGCCGGCGCCTTTGGGCCCGGCAAAATCCTCTGCACCCCGTTGACACTGCCGATGAAGCGCGCATCTTGATCCGGCATAATTTGATCAAAAGGTGCGATCATGGCGGTGAGACTGGGCATCAACGGATTTGGCCGGATTGGCCGCAATATTCTGCGCGCATTGATGGAACGCGCGCCGGGCGATCTGGAGGTCGTTGCGATCAACGATCTGTCGCCGCTGGACACCCTTGCGCATTTGTTTGAATTCGACAGCGTGCATGGCCGCTTTGGCCGGCCCGTCACCGTTGGCGCGCACACCATTGACGTGGGCCGTGGCCCGATGCGCGTGACATCTGAGCGCGCGCCGGACAAATTGCCTTGGGATGATGTTGATATCGCGCTGGAATGCACCGGGTTTTTCCGCGAAGCCGATGATGCGGCCCTGCATCTTGCCAACGGATCGGGCAAGGTGCTGATTTCCGCCCCCGGCAAGGGCGATATCAAGACCATCGTTTACGGGGTCAACCACAATCTGATCACCGCGCAGGACCGGATCCTGAGCAATGCATCCTGCACCACCAATTGTCTGGTGCCCGTAGCCCATGTCCTGCACGAAAGCTTCGGGATCATTCGGGGCTATATGACAACCGTGCACAGCTATACCGGCGCCCAACCGGTGCATGATGGCGCGCATCAGGATCTGTACCGCGCGCGCGCCGCCGCGCTGTCGATGATCCCGACGACAACCGGTGCGGCGCAGACGCTGGGCGTTGTATTGCCGCATCTGGACGGGTTGATCACCGGCACGGCGATCCGCGTGCCAACCCCGAACGTGTCGTGCTGTGATCTGGTGGTGGAACTTGGCAAGGCTGCAACCGAAGGCGACGTAAACGACGCCATGCGTGCTGCTGCCGCGGGACCGTTGAAAGGCGTGCTTGATGTCACCGATCGCAAATTGGTGTCGGTCGACTTTAACCACGATGCCCACAGCGCGATTTTCGCCACAGACCAGACGGCAGTCCAGCAGGGCACATTGCTGCGGGTGCTGGCGTGGTATGACAATGAATGGGCGTTTTCCAACCGGATGCTGGATACGGCAGCGGTGATGGCAGCCGCGCACTAGTCCCACCGCCCGGCCACATCCTGCGCGATCAGGTTGGGCTGACGTAGGGGTTCTGACCCTAGCGGGGCGGTTGCGGAAACTGCTTGATCAGTTCTGAATTGACGCGCGGCGTCACGAATTTGCTGACGTCGCCGCCCAGCCGGGCGATTTCCTTGACCAGTTTGCTGGCAATCGCCTGATGTGTCGCTTCGGCCATCAGAAATACCGTCTCAATCGAATCGTCAAGCTGGCGATTCATGCCAACCATTTGATATTCATATTCAAAATCCGCCACCGCACGCAGGCCGCGCACGATGATCTGGGCACCGACGTCGCGGGCACAGGTGATCAGCAGGTTCTCGAACGGATGCACCACGATTTCAATGCCGGTCTGTTTCGCCAGCGTTGCACATTCCGCCTCAATCAGGGCAACGCGTTCTTCAAGCCGGAACAAGGGTCCCTTGTCGCGGTTGATCGCCACGCCGATCACCAATTTGTCCACCAACCGCGCGGCGCGGCGGATGATGTCCAGATGTCCAAGGGTGATTGGGTCAAAGGTCCCAGGATAGAGGCCAACACGCATAGTCATGATCCCGATTCCGTCTGATTGAAACGCAAGCAAACATTTCGCAGCGTCAAAGGCAAGTCGCGCCCGGCGCAACGCTCATCCAAAAACTCACGCCAGCCGGGACGCTGATCCAAGAAGTCACACCGGGCCTAGCGGCCCATGATCATGTTCTGCATCGCGTCTTTCTCCATCGAAAGCTCCATCAGCCGCGCTTTTACCACGTCCCCAAGCGAGATCAGTCCGACCATCTTGCCGTTATCCAGCACGGGCATGTGGCGAAAGCGGCCATTGGTCATCGTGGCAAGAATGTCGTCGGCACGGTCATCGCGGCTGCAGGTCACCAGCTTGGTGGTCATCAGGCTGGCCACGGTCTGTGTCAGACAGCCACTGCCGCTGCGCCCCAATTCGCGGACAATGTCGCGCTCTGACAGGATACCGTCCGGGGTCTCGCCATCTTCGGAAATCACCAGCGTGCCAATGCGTTTGTCCGACAGGATTTTTGCCGCATCCGAAATCAGCGTGCCGGGCAACGATGTGGTCACCGTATCGTCTGATTTGGTCTTGAGAATCTGAGACACCAGCATACGAACGCTCCCGAGCTAGGGTTGTAGTTGTTGGTTCAGCGTCACCTCAGGGGCGTTTCATGTCAAGCCTTTGACTCGAGTTCCGCAACCTCCGCGCGCAGACCCGCCGTCAGGATGCGGGCAAATCTGCTGAGGCGCAGATTGCGCTGATCGTCGGCGTGGCGGATCAGATAGAAGGCGCGCGTCAGGCTGACCTGATCGGTCAGAACCCGGCGCACACCGGGCGTAGCGGGCAGTGAAAAATCATGCACCACCCCGATGCCCCCGCCCTGCCGGATCATGTTGACCTGCACCGATACGGAGTTGGAGGCAAGCGGCACCCGCGCCGCGCCAAGCTCTGCCAGATAGTCCAGTTCGCGGTCAAAAATCATGTCGGGGATGTAGCCGACAAGACGGTGCTGGTTCAGCTCGGCCACAGTTTGCGGTGTGCCAGTTTTCGCGAGATAGGCATCGGAGGCGGCAAGATGCAGGTGATAATCGGTGATTTTCTGCACGACCAACCGCCCGGCGGTGGGCGCGCTGACCCCGATCGCCATGTCGGCCTCGCGGCGCGATAGATTGAAGACGCGCGGCAGGGCAACGATCTGGATGTCCAGCCCGGGATTATCCGTGACGATCTGCGCGCAGACCTGCGGCAGCAGATAATTGGCGCAGCCATCTGGCGCGCCGATGCGAATCTGGCCGGTCATGCGATCGCTTTGTGCGGCCACACCGGCCGTCGCAAGCCGCATCGCCTGCTCTGCCGCCTCTGCGCGGTCCAGCAATTGCGCACCGGCCTCGGTCAACGCATAGCCTTGGGGGGACTTCACAAACAGCACTGCCGCCAGCGATTTCTCCAGCCGTGCCACCCGGCGCCCCAGCGTAGCTGGATCCAAACGCACCAGACGACCCGCTCCGGACAGGCTCTGTTCGCGCGCAACGGCAAGGAACAGGCGCAGGTCATCCCAATTCTGGTCCAATCGTTCCCCTTCAACACCGCACCCACCTTGCATTTTTGCAAAATGGTTTTGACATCTTGCCCCTTCCCTCTGACTTTTTGCAAGCCTATCCTGCGGCCAACCCAAAAGGAGATCGCTATGCAAGAGCTTACCCATTTCATCAACGGCGCCCATGTCAAAGGCACCTCGGGCCGTTTCTCGGACGTGTACAACCCGGCCACCGGCGAAGTGCAGGCAAAATGCCCGCTGGCGAACGGTGAAGAGTTGAACAAGGCGGTCGAATATGCCGCCGCCGCCCAGCCGAAATGGGCCGCGACAAATCCACAGCGCCGTGCGCGGGTGCTGATGAAGTTCGTCGATCTGCTGAACCGCGATATGGACAAGCTGGCCGAGGCACTAAGCCGCGAACACGGCAAGACGCTGCCCGATGCGGCAGGCGACGTGCAGCGCGGGCTTGAAGTCGTGGAATATTGCATCGGCGCGCCGCAACTGCTGAAGGGTGAGTTCACTGATTCAGCCGGCCCCGGCATCGACATGTATTCGATGCGTCAGGCACTGGGTGTCACGGCCGGCATCACGCCGTTCAACTTTCCCGCGATGATCCCGATGTGGATGTTCGCCCCCGCGATTGCCTGCGGCAATGCATTTATCCTCAAGCCGTCCGAGCGTGATCCGTCTGTGCCACTGATGCTGGCGGAGTTGCTGGAAGAAGCAGGATTGCCCAAGGGCATCATCCAGGTCGTCAATGGCGACAAGGAAGCCGTGGACGCGATCCTGCACCATGACGTAATCCAGTCTGTCGGCTTTGTCGGCTCCACCCCGATTGCGGAATATATCTACAGCACGGGTTGCGCCAACGGCAAACGCGTGCAGTGTTTCGGCGGTGCCAAGAACCACATGATCATCATGCCCGACGCGGACATGGATCAGGCGGCGGATGCGTTGATCGGTGCCGGATACGGGGCCGCGGGTGAACGCTGTATGGCGATCTCTGTTGCCGTGCCCGTGGGTGATGATACCGCTGACCGGCTGATTGAAAAGCTGGTGCCACGGATCGAAAGCCTCAAGGTCGGGCCCTATACCTCCGGCAAGGATGTGGATTACGGCCCCGTTGTGACTGCTGCCGCCAAGGCCAATATCGAACGACTGGTGCAGACCGGGATTGACCAGGGTGCCAAGCTGGTTGTGGATGGGCGCGATTTCAAACTGCAGGGCTATGAAGACGGATTTTTCGTCGGGCCGCACCTGTTTGATCACGCGACCAAGGATATGGACATCTACAAGCAGGAGATCTTTGGCCCCGTACTGACTTGTGTGCGTGCCAAGGATTACGAAGAGGCGCTGGGGCTGGCGATGGATCATGAATACGGCAACGGCACCGCGATCTATACCCGTGACGGCGACGCGGCGCGCGATTTCGCCAACCGTGTGAATGTTGGCATGATCGGCATCAACGTGCCAATCCCGGTGCCGCTCGCTTATCACACCTTTGGTGGCTGGAAAAAATCCGTGTTCGGTGACCTGAACCAGCATGGGCCGGACGCGTTCAAATTCTACACCCGCACCAAAACCGTGACCGCACGCTGGCCCAGCGGTATCAAAGAAGGCGGCGAATTTTCCATCCCCGTGATGGAATAAAGGATCGGCCACCGGCGGGGGTGCAACCTTTGCCGGTGGCCCGTGTCTGGCAGGCGTGTGTCTGGCAGGCGCGTGATGCAACTTGCCGCGCGGCCAAAAAAGACCTGCACATCCGGTGCCGCATCAACGATGATAGAATTCAGAAAGCCTCGAGACATCAACTGATAGGGACATTCGCCATCATGGACTTTGCACTGACCGAAGAACAGACCGCGATTTTCGACATGGCTTATGCCTTTGGGCAGGAACATATCGCCCCCTTCGCCCGGCAATGGGAAAAGGACGAGACCATTCCAAAAGAGCTTTGGCTTCGCATTGCGGAGTTTGGTTTTGGCGGGCTTTATGTCTCGGAGGAAGCGGGCGGATCAGGGCTGACGCGGCTGGATGCGACGTTGGTCTTTGAGGCGCTGTCGATGGCCTGTCCATCCGTCGCTGCCTTTTTGTCGATCCACAACATGTGCGCCAAGATGCTGGACAGTTTTGCAGACGACGCCTTAAAGGCGCGGATCATGGCGGATGTGGTGTCGATGAAAACGGTGCTCAGCTATTGCCTGACTGAGCCGGGATCAGGCTCCGACGCCGCAGCGCTCAAGACCAAATGCGAGCGGACCAATGACGGCTACACGCTTAACGGGACAAAGGCGTTCATCTCTGGCGGTGGCTATTCGGACGCCTATGTGGCGATGGTGCGCACCTCTGATGGCGGGGCCGCGGGGGTGTCCACCGTCTATGTGGAGAACGGCACAAAGGGGCTCTCATTTGGGGCGCTGGAAGACAAGATGGGCTGGCGCAGCCAACCAACCACTCAGGTGCAATTCGACAATTGCAACATTCCTGCCGGAAATCTGGTGGGCGAAGAGGGCAAAGGTTTCAAATATGCGATGACGGGGCTGGACGGCGGGCGATTGAACATATCCGCCTGTTCGCTGGGTGCAGCACAAACCGCGCTGACATCCACCCTGCAATATATGGGCGAACGCGAAGCCTTTGGCAAACCCATCGACCAGTTTCAGGGATTGCAGTTCCGGCTGGCCGATATGGAAATCGAACTGCAGGCCGCGCGGGTCTTTTTGCGGCAAGCGGCCTGGAAACTGGACGAAGGCACACCGGACGCGACCAAGTTTTGCGCCATGGCCAAAAAGTTCGTAACCGAAGCGGGCAGTCGTGTGGTGGATCAATGTCTGCAGTTGCATGGCGGTTATGGCTATCTGGCGGATTACGGGATCGAAAAGCTGGTGCGCGATCTGCGGGTGCATCAGATCCTTGAAGGCACAAATGAAATCATGCGCGTGATCGTCGCCCGTGACATGCTGAAGAACCGATGAACGATATCGACATCCGCATTGACGGACACGCAGGCCGGATCACCTTGACGCGGCCAAAGGCGCTGAATGCGCTAACCTATGACATGTGCATGCAGATCGACGCGGCGCTGAAGGACTGGCGCGATGATCCTGCGGTGGCGCTGGTGATTCTGGACGCGACCGGCGAAAAAGCATTCTGCGCGGGTGGTGACATTGCCGAGATGTACCGCACGGGAACGCAGGGTGATTTCGATTATGGGCGCCGGTTCTGGTCGGATGAATACCGGATGAACAATCGCATTGCGTCCTATCCCAAACCTGTCGTGTCGTTCCTGCAAGGCTTTACCATGGGCGGTGGCGTCGGCATCGGATGTCACGGGTCGCACAGGGTGGTGGGCGAAAACAGCAAGATCGCAATGCCTGAATGCGGCATCGGGCTGGTCCCGGACGTGGGCGGGTCATTGTTGCTGGCGCGCGCACCGGGACGGATGGGTGAATATCTTGCCACAACGGGCGGCCGGATGGATGCCGCAGATGCGGTTTATGCAGGATTTGCAGATATTTACATCCCACAGTTACAGTGGCCAGACCTGATCGCGGCCTTGATCCAAAGTGGCGATGTCAGTGTGCTGAATGATGCTGCGCGCCCCCCCGGCGACAGCGCCCTTGCGGCGCGCAGCGATCAGATTGATGCCCTGTTTGACGGCGCAACCCTGCGCGATGTGCTGGACGACCTGCGCCATGATGACAGCGCATTCGCGGCTGAAACCCGCACGGCAATGCTGCGGTCCGCCCCCCTTTCGCTGGCCTGCGCCATCGAGATGATGCACCGTTTGCGCGGTCCGTCACTTGGCATGGCGCAGGCGCTGGAACTGGAATACCGCTTTACCTATCGCGCGATGGAGGATGGTGATTTCCTTGAAGGTATTCGCGCAGCGATTATTGACAAAGACCGCAACCCGGCGTGGCAATACGCCGGCGGCGACGTGCCCGCTGAGGCGGTCGCGCAGATGTTGCAGCCCTTGGGCGAACACACATTGAAACTGGAGGAACCGGCATGACCAAGATGACAATCGGCTTTATTGGCCTGGGCAATATGGGCGCACCGATGGCTGCGAACCTTGCCAAGGCCGGGCATACCGTGCGCGGTTTTGACGTCGCCGGAACCACTGCTGACGGGGTCAGCGTGGCCCGCGACGTCAACGAAGCCGTAACAGGGGCAGATGCGGTGATCACGATGTTGCCCAACGGATCGATCCTGCGGCAAGTCGCGGCGCAGGTGATCCCGCTCTTGGCTGAGGGGGCTTTGTTCATTGATTGCTCTACCGTGGACGTCGAAAGCGCGCGCAACACATCCGAAGCGGCCGAAGATGCAGGCATTCTGGCCGTAGATGCGCCGGTTTCGGGTGGCATCGGCGGCGCTTCGGGGGGCACGTTGACCTTTATGGCGGGCGGGTCGGACGCGGCCTTTGCCAAGGCAGAGCCGTTGTTTGATATCATGGGCCAGAAGGCGGTGCATTGCGGGGGTGCGGGTGCAGGGCAATCGGCCAAGATCTGCAACAACATGATCCTTGGCGTGACCATGATCGCCACCTGCGAAGCCTTTGCGCTGGCGGATAAACTGGGACTGGACCGTCAGAAGATGTTCGACGTGGTCAGCACTTCGTCGGGGTATTCCTGGTCGATGAACGCCTATTGCCCGGCGCCGGGTGTGGGGCCAAGTTCTCCGGCGGATAATGGCTACAAGCCGGGTTTTGCGTCGGAGTTGATGCTCAAGGACCTTGGCCTGAGCCAGCAGGCCGCAGAGGCCGTGGATGCCGATACGCCGATGGGCGCGCTTGCACGCGAGATTTACGCGCATTTTGTCGACCATGAAGATGGCAAGGGCAAGGATTTCTCAGCGATGCTGCCACGGCTGGAAAAGCGCAGCCGAAACGGCTGAGTGTCGCAAACGGGCATGTGACCGGGGTGGCGCGCCGTAGGATGCGTGAGAACGCGCCATTCTGGAGCCAGCGATGACCCTGCCCTTTCACCGGTTTGCCGCCGATCTGACGTTTGATGCCCTGCCGCCAGAGGTGCTGCGCGTCTTGCGGCGGTCTTTTACCGATACCATGGGTGTGGCCGCGGTTGCCTCTACCACCGCGATGGCCCAGATCGGGCGGCGCGGTGCGGTGGCGCTGTTTGGTCCCGGTGGTGCAGGCGGCGCGCGTATTTTGATGCACGGTCAACGGGTCAGCCCGGCGGGCGCGGCCATGGCGGGCGCGATGACGGTGGACGCGGTTGATGCCATGACGGCACCTCGCCGTGCAAGGGGCATGCGGGATCGGCGGTATTTCCGGCGCTGCTGGCAATGGCTGAGGTGGCCGACAAGCCGATGGATGGCGCCACATTCGCCACGCTGCTGGCCATTGCCTACGAGGTCAGCTACCGCGCGGGCCTTGCCCAACATGCGACCTGCGCCGATTACCATACATCCGGCGCTTGGACAGCGGTGGGTGTGGCCACGGCCTGTGCGCGGGCGTTGGGATGCACGGCTGAGCAGATCCGCCATGCTGCGGGCATCGGGGAATACCACGGTCCGCGCAGCCAGATGATGCGCTGTATTGACCACCCGACAATGCTGCGCGACGGCGTCGGATGGGGCGCACCCACGGGGCTGACCGCCGCATATCTGGCGCGCGAGGGATTTACCGGCGCGCCCGCGCTGACCTGTGAGGACGCGCCGGAATTCTGGGCCGATCTGGGGCAGAAATGGCGTCTGGTGGAGGACACCCATTACAAGCCCTACCCCTGCTGCCGCTGGGCGCATCCAAGCATTGACGCAGCGGCAGCCTTGATGGCGGCGCATGGCCTGCACCACCGGGACGTCACCGCCGTCGAAATCAAGACCTTCCACAATGCCACCCGGCTTGCCGGCCATACCCCTGCCAGCGCGGATGAATTCGCCTATTCCATCGCTTTTCCCGTGGCGGCGATGATTGTGCGCGGTCAGGTCGGCGTGCCCGAACTGGCCGAAGAAACCTTGCGCGACCCTGATATTCTACGGATCAGCCGGGCGACAACGCTGGTCGATGACCCGCATCTTACGGCGATGTCCCAAGGCAAAAGGTGGGCACAGGTCAACATCTCGACGCAAGATGGCCAACAGTTTACCGCAGACCCCCGCACGCCGCGCGGCGACACCGATATGCCGCTGTCAGATGACGAGATTGCGGATAAGTTCCATCTTTTCGCAGATCCCGTGCTGGGCAAAAAACGCGCCGATGAGATCGAAGAACTCAGTGCGCGCTTTGATACATTGGATACTGCGGGATTTGCGCGGCTTCTGGATCTTTGTCTTTCATCGGCTTGATGCCGCTGAAAAGCCGGGTGGTCAAACCGCATGGGGAACCATCCCAACCGCAAGGCGTTGGCCCGAAACAGATCCCGCAACAGATGGAGTATCTTATGAAACATGTCCTTACAGCAGCGGTCGTTTTTGCGGGTATCGCCACCGCTGGCGGAGCGTCGGTGACAGGCGGAAACCAGACGGTAGGGCGGCTCTTTGACGCGTCGTTGCTGACCGCGTCTGAGCAAACACCGCAGGCCGCCCATGAAAAACTGTGGCAAGTGAAGGAGAATAAAGGCAAAGGCAACGGGAAATCCAAAGGGAAAAAGCACAAAACAGCGAACAAGCAAAAGGCTGCGAAGCAGGATCATAAGAAGCAGGATCATAAGGCCGACAAAAAGTACAATAAATCAGAAGATAAGGGCCATAGTTCGGCGAAAATCAAAATCAAATCCAAGGACGGAGTGAAATTTGATCGCGACGCGGCCAACCTGATCGCGCGCGATATCCTTACTGTGCGCGCGCCGCAGTCCCGCGATATGGCCACGCTGCTGGGTGCGGCGGCACTGATATTTGCGCGGCCAGATCTGGTTATTGCCAATGTGCCGGACGACGAATTGCTGACCTATCGCAACTGCCCGCCGGGCCTTGCAAAAAAGGACCCGCCCTGTGTGCCACCCGGACTTGCCAAAAAAGGGGTCACCTATGATCAATGGGCGCGCTATTCCGAGGAAGACTATGATCGCCTATGGGAAGAACGCCGCGCCCCATTGTTGACCGACGATGTTGTGGATGAAGATACCTTGTTGCTGGGTTCTGATCAGATCCGGCAGCTTTATGGTCTGGACGCTGCGCCCATTGGCCAACGGTATGGCTTGATTGATGGATTGCCTGTTTTGTTGAGCGATAAGGATTACGCGTCGCTGCTGCGGATCAACGCGCTGGCGCAAACCAGCGGACTATCCAATGATCTGCGCGTGGCCCCGACTGCGGCATTCAGCCAAGCTGAGTTGATCCAGACCTACCGTTTGGCGGCTCCGGCAGCGGGGTACAACTATGCGGTGCTGAATGGGCAGGTTGTGACACTTGCCGACAGTGCCTATGAAACGCTGCAGCTTATTCGCGTGGCGCGGGCAGTTTTCTAGACCGGTAAAGGCATCGGTAAATTTACGCGTATCGGCCCGGCACCCTGCGACAGGTGGCGGGCCGTTTGCGTTTTCTGCCCAGCTACTCAGCCGCAACCTTGGTGCGTTTTTCAAGCATCGGTTTGAGGTATTTCCCGGTGTAACTTTCGGCAACCTCCGCCACTTGCTCTGGCGTACCGGTGGCCACAACCTGACCGCCGCCGTCGCCCCCTTCCGGGCCGATATCAATGATATGATCAGCAGTTTTCACCACATCAAGATTATGCTCGATGACGATAACCGAATTTCCCTGATCAACCAATTCGTGCAGCACTTCCAACAGCTTGCGAACGTCTTCGAAATGCAGGCCCGTCGTCGGCTCATCCAGAATATAAAGCGTGCGACCGGTGGACCTTTTGCTGAGTTCCTTGCTTAGCTTGACGCGCTGCGCCTCGCCGCCTGACAGGGTCGTGGCCTGCTGGCCCACCTTGATATAACCAAGACCGACCCGCATCAACGCGTCCATCTTCTCGCGGATCGACGGCACCGCAGCAAAAAACGTCTGTGCGTCCTCCACCGTCATATCAAGCACATCGGCAATGCTCTTGCCCTTGAACTTTATCTCAAGCGTTTCGCGGTTATAGCGCTTGCCCTTGCAGGTTTCACATTCGACGTAAACGTCCGGCAAGAAGTGCATTTCGATCTTGATCACGCCGTCGCCCTGACACGCCTCGCACCGCCCGCCCTTTACGTTAAAGCTGAAGCGACCGGGTTTGTAGCCGCGCGCCTTGGACTCTGGCAGGCCTGCAAACCAGTCACGGATCGGGGTAAATGCGCCGGTATAGGTCGCGGGGTTGGAACGCGGCGTGCGTCCGATGGGGCGTTGATCAATGTCGATAACCTTATCAAGGTGTTCCAGCCCCTTGATCGTTTCGCAGGGGGCGGGCGTCTGGCGCGCACCGTTGAGGTTCATTGATGCCGTCTTGAACAGCGTCTCGATCGTCAGGGTGGATTTGCCACCGCCTGACACGCCGGTGACACAAACGAATTTGGCCAGCGGAAAATCCACCGTGATATTTTGCAGGTTGTTGCCGGTGGCCTTGACCACTTGCAGCTTTTTCTTGTTGCCCTTGCGCCGGGTGGCCGGCACCGGGATCTGGCGCACCCCTGTCAAATACTGACCGGTGATGGAATTGGGGTCTGCGGCGACCTGATCGGGCGTGCCGTGACTGACCACGCGCCCGCCGTGCACACCGGCACCGGGGCCGATATCAAACACATAGTCAGCTTCGCGGATCGCTTCTTCGTCATGTTCCACCACGATCACGGTATTGCCCTGATCACGCAGGTTTTTCAGCGTCAGCAACAGCCGGTCATTGTCGCGCTGGTGCAGGCCGATGGACGGCTCGTCCAGCACATACAGAACACCCGTCAAACCCGAGCCGATCTGAGAGGCCAGCCGAATGCGCTGGCTTTCGCCGCCACTTAATGTACCACTCGAACGTGCCAACGTAAGGTATTCTAATCCCACATTATTCAAGAATCCAAGCCGTTCGCGGATTTCTTTGAGGATGGCGCGCGCGATCTCATTCTTCTGCACTGTCAGATGTTCCGGCACGGATTGGCACCACTCAAACGCCTCGCGGATCGACATCTGAACCACCTGACCTGCATGGAGCAATGACTGCGACTCACCGTCAGCGGAACCAATCTTGACCGCCAGTGCTTCGGGGCGCAGGCGGTAGCCGTCGCAGGTGCCGCAGGGCCGGTTGTTCTGATAACGCTCAAACTCTTCGCGGATCCAATTGCTGTCGGTCTCGCGGTAACGACGTTCCATGTTGGGGATCACCCCCTCGAACACACGGGCCACCTCGTAGACGCGCCCGCCCTCATCATAGCGGAACTTGATTTCTTCCTTGCCGGAACCGCGCAGAAAAACCTCCTGCACCTTCGGGTCGAGGTCTTTCCACTTGGTGTTCTGGTTAAAGCCGTAATGTTTGGCGATGGCTTCGATGGTTTGCTTGAAATAAGGGGATTTCCCCTTGCGCCAGGGCGCCAGCGCGCCGTCGTAGATCTTTAGGTTTTGATCCGGCACCACAAGGCGTTCGTCAAAGAACAGCTCGACCCCCAGACCGTCGCAGGACGGGCATGCCCCGAACGGCGCGTTAAACGAAAACAGGCGCGGTTCAATCTCCGGGATGGTGAAGCCACTGACAGGGCAGGCAAATTTTTCGCTAAAGGTATGGCGCTCCGGCTCGCCTTCATTTGGGGCGGTCTCAAGTATTGCGATGCCATCGGCAAGATCCAGCGCTGTGCGCAGGGAATCCGCCAGCCGCGTTTCCAGCCCTTCGCGCACCACGATCCGGTCCACGACAACATCAATGTCATGGCGAAATTTCTTGTCCAGCGTCGGCGGCTCGTCCAGATCGTAGAATTCCCCGTTGACCTTGACCCGCTGAAAGCCGGTTTTGCGAAGATCGATGAATTCCTTGCGGTATTCGCCTTTCCGGTCCCGCACGATGGGGGCAAGCAGATAGGCGCGCGTGCCCTCCTCCATCGTCATGATGCGGTCGACCATGTCCTGCACCTGCTGCGCCTCAATCGGCTTGCCGGTAGCAGGGGAATAAGGCGTGCCGACGCGGGCGAACAGCAAGCGCATGTAATCGTAGATTTCCGTCACCGTTCCAACGGTCGAGCGGGGGTTCTTGGACGTGGTCTTTTGTTCAATGGAGATCGCAGGCGACAGGCCCGAAATGTGATCCACATCGGGTTTTTGCATCATGTCGAGAAACTGGCGCGCATAGGCGGACAGCGATTCCACGTATCTACGCTGGCCTTCGGCATAAATTGTGTCAAAAGCGAGTGAAGATTTGCCCGACCCGGACAATCCGGTGATTACCACAAGTTGGTCGCGCGGAATGTCCACGTCGATGTTCTTGAGATTATGCTCGCGCGCGCCGCGCACCTCGATATTTTTAAGCTCAGCCATCCGGCACCCCCATTAACGGTTTCTACATAGGGTGCGGGGGCGGATTCTCCAATGGCAATTTGAGAACACAAGCGGAACATGGCTAGGCTTTTCGCAGTATCCCAAGCACAACATGCGCCACCAGTCCCAGAGCAAAGGCAATTCCCGCCAAGAGGGGCAGCGCACCATAACCGATCGCGGCCAGTGCGACAGCCATGACCGGAGTGCCAAGCGTGTTGCCCAGATTGCCCATCTGGGCAATGGCCCCATTGGCGCGCGCCTGTGCGTCAGGGGTCTGGTTCAGCTGCGGCACGGCGGCAAAGCTGGCCCCTTGCACCAGCCCCATCGCCCCGGCAAGGCACAGGCATGCCAGCGCCGCACCCGGCACCAGCCAAAGCCACACCATGCAAAGCGCGCTTCCCGCAAAGCCAAGTTCAATCACCCGCACCGCCGGAATGGTGCGTTGCAACGCCACGCCCAAGGTCATGGACACGATGATGCTGGTTATCGGCATTGCCCCGATGATCAGCCCCCGCAGAGCCGGATCAAGATAGGGCGGCAAAACAGTCAGGATTGACACAAAGCTGAACGTATAAAACAGCCATCCCGCCGCCGGGGCGCTGATATAGGGCGAGCGGTAGATAACCCCGTGGTCGCGCACCATGCGCCCCAGTGAAAACGCAGCCAGAGCCGCCTCCAGCGGCAGAGCGCGCAGGCGCGAGGACAGATAGAGCGCGAACACTGCCATATAAACGGCATGCGCGGCAAACAGCACCGGCACCCCAAAAGACAGCGCCAACGGCCGCCCTGCCCAAGCGAGCACCGCAAAAGCCACGGCAAAGAATGTGCCCCACAGCGTCAGCGCCAGCCCCCGGTGGCGCGGCGCGCTGAGTTGCGCAATCAGCGTCGGCGCCGCAACCACAATGGCAAGATGCGAGACCCCCTCGATCACCCGGCTGACCAGCATCAAGGAGAGGGGTGGGACCAGGGCTTGCACCGCAGACACGGCCGCCCCGATCCACAAGGCCCAAAGCAGCGCACGGCGATACCGGATACGCGCCACCAAAAGCCCCGCCGCAACACCAAACAGGATGCCGACGAAGCCCACCAACGACACGACAAACCCCAGCGCCGCACCCGCATCCGGATAAAGTGTCGGCAACAGATCGAAAATGACGCTGATCTTGCCGTATTGCGCAGCCGCGCCCAGCCCGGCACCCCACAGCGCAAGGATCAGCGGCAGGTCGGTCTTTTGTTCCATTCAGGTTTTCTGCGCCATGGCCCAGGCACAGATCGGCATCTTGGGATCGTTTTCGATGTCGTCGATGCCTTTGTGGTAATCCGGTGGCCAGTTTTCTTCCATGTTGCGCAAGGCCACATGGCGGTTGCCCCATTGCTTTGCCCGGATGGAATCTTCGGCAAAGCCACCTTCGATCAACAGGTTTTTCAGGCCGCGCGCGGACCAGCGGGAATTATCCATCGGGGCGGCGTGAAACGGAATATAGAACGGCACGGCGACCCAAAAATATCCGCCCGTACGCAGCATCCGGTGCACGTTGCGCGTGGCGGCATAAGGCCGATCAAGGTGTTCCCAAACTTGATTGGCAAGGATCAGATCGAACTGGCGCACAGTGCCGGAAGGGTCCGTGAACGGGCCTGCACAGACATCATAATCCGGAAAGCGGAACTGTTCATAGCTTTTAAAATCGAACATCCGGCCCCATTTGCCGGAAATTTCCGCCGCTTCCAGCCCTTCGGGGCCAAGTGCGCGGATCATCCGGCGGCTGGCCGGCTGCATGACGACACGGTTCAGGCTGACCACGGGGCGGTAATTCCTTCAGCAACTTTGTGCCCACTAAAAGGAGCAGCACCCGAAGATGTCAACCGTCCGGGCCGACCTGGTGCGCAACCGCGATGGCAAAGGGGCAAACCATTGAAGCTTGCCCTGGCTGTTCGGCCGCTCATGGTCGGCAACAGGCGCATCCGCCAACGGCTGACCCACCGGGCCGCCCTACCATCTTGCGTCCGTCCCTGAACCTGCCTCAGCACGCTACATGTGGATGACGCGACCATAAGCATCCAGCACGGATTCGTGCATCATTTCGCTCAGCGTGGGATGCGGGAAGACGGTGTTCATCAGATCTTCTTCGGTGGTCTCAAGCTGGCGGCCCACGACATAGCCCTGGATCAGTTCGGTCACTTCGGCGCCCACCATGTGCGCGCCCAAAAGCTCGCCTGTCTTGGCGTCGAAAACGGTCTTGATCATGCCTTCAGGCTCGCCCAGTGCGATGGCCTTGCCGTTACCGATAAACGGGAAACGCCCGACTTTAATGTCATATCCCAGTTCTTTGGCCTTGGCTTCGGTAAAGCCCACCGACGCCACTTGCGGATGGCAGTAGGTGCACCCGGCGATGCTTTCGGGTTTGATGGGGTGCGGATGGCCGCCCGCGATCAGTTCGGCCACCATGACGCCTTCGTGAGAGGCCTTATGCGCCAGCCAGGGAGCGCCCGCGATATCGCCAATGGCATAAAGCCCATCTACCCCGGTGCGGCAGTATTCATCCGTCACCACATGGGTGCGATCAATCTTGACGCCCAGATCCTCCAGCCCCAGATCCTCGACATTGCCGACGATACCGACGGCTGAAATCACCGTGTCAAAGTCGATTTTCTCAACCTTGCCGCCTGCTTCGATATGGGCGGTCACCTTGTCCTTGCCGCGATCAAGCTGTTTGACGATCGCCTTTTGCATGATCTTCATGCCCTGCTTTTCAAACTGCTTTTTGGCGAACTTGCTGATCTCTTCGTCCTCGACGGGCAGGATGCGGTCCATGACCTCGACCACCGTCGTTTCAGCGCCCAATGTGTTGTAGAAGCTGGCGAATTCTATACCGATGGCACCTGATCCGATGACCAGCAGCTTTTTAGGCATATGCGGCGGTTGCAGCGCGTCCTTATACATCCAGACCCGCTTGCCGTCCGCTTCCAGCCCCGGCAGGTTGCGCGCCCGCGCCCCGGTGGCCAGCACAATATCCTTTGCGGTCAGGTCTTCGGCACCTTTATCTGTCGTGACGGTTACCTTGCCTTTGCCGGTCAGTTTGGCCTCGCCCATGAAGACGTTGATCTTGTTCTTTTTCATCAGGTGGCCGATGCCGCTGACCAGTTGTCCTGCCACCTTGCGCGACCGTTTTACCACAGCGTCCAGATCATAGCCGATCTTGTCGGCCTTCAGGCCAAATTCGGATGCGCGGTGCATAAGATGATAAACTTCGGCAGAGCGCAGCAACGCCTTTGTCGGGATACACCCCCAGTTGAGACAGATCCCGCCCAGGTGTTCACGCTCCACGATGGCGACATTCAAACCAAGCTGCGCACCACGTATCGCGGCGACGTAGCCACCGGGCCCCGCACCGATCACGATCAGATCAAAGGATTTTGCAGCCATGACAGGGACCTCGCTTGCTTACCATGCAGATAGTTTACCGTTAAACTATGCGCCTTGGCATCACAACACAGAGAATCCCGCGATTATGCCGCGAGCTGGCTTTGCCGCATTTTGCGCAGTGTTTGCGCATAGGCCCCCGCCTCAAGGTAGGCTTTTTCCGCCGCTGTGCTGTTGCGGCCCAGGGCTGCGTTGCGATACGGAAAGCGCCCGAACTGGCGGATGACATCACGGTGTGCGCGGGCATGCAGGATATTGTTTTCGCGGGTTTCGGGCATGCGTTCACAAATAAGCCGCACGCAGCGGTCCTGATCACACAGGTTTTCGGAATGCATCAGCGGCAGATAGAAAAACTGCCGCGCAGGTTCATCAATCCGCAGGTCCCACCCCTTGTCGATGGCGGACTTCGACGCCGCGAGGGCGATTTTGTCACTGGCAAATGCCTTGCCGGTGTCGCGAAACATATTGCGTGAGAATTGATCGGTCAGCACGATATAGGCAAGCGCGCCGGAAGGATACGTCAGCCAAAGCGAGAATTTGCCTTTGCAGGCCTCCTGCCAACTGGCTTCAAAGGTGTCCCGAATGGTGGCGTCCAGCGCCGCTTCGGATTTGTACCATCCGGATGGGCCGATATCGTCCAGCCAAAACTCAAGAACATCTTCAGGGCGTACCATGTCACCAACTCCTATATCGAAAAAGGCTCACGTCTTCAGAGGTTAAGGACAATTGAAACACATTGCCCAGTCACGTTTTGCAACAACAGCGACATTGTTAACGCTATCATTTGACGTTTTCCGTCTCCTGCTCCGCATCAATCACATATTCCTGTGCAATTTCCATCGCAACAGCGGTCGCGGAAGAGTTCATCGGCACGAAGTTGCCGGTTTCATCCACCGGCACCGCCGCGCGCTGTGTCGATCGGTAGGCGGCATAGAAGGCCAGCACGACAAAAAGCACGCCGGTGAACAGATAAAACCCGCCCGGTCCCAGCGCGGTGCCCATCAGCCAACCCGTGATGATCGGCCCAAGAATAGCGCCCAAGCCGTTGATAAATATCAATCCACCCGATGCAGCCGCCATATCTTCATGCTGCAGAAAGTCATTGGTATGGGCGATCAGCAAGGAATAGAGCGGGTTCGACATTCCGCCCACGATAAAGGCTGAACACAACAGGATCGGAAAGACATGACCCATCATCATGCCAAGCAGCGACCCACCCGCCCCGATCACCGAAATGATGATGACCAGGGTGCGGCGATCCATCCGATCCGAGATCCAGCCGATGGGGTATTGCAAGATCACGGAACCAACAAAGAAAGTCGCGACAAACATGGAAATCTGCGCCACGGAAAGGCCCGCTTCGGCACCATAAACCGAGGCCATGCCAAATTGCGCCGAGAACACGCCCCCCAGCAGGAACATCCCAACACAACCCAAGGGCGAAAAATTAAGCAGCTGCCGCAGTGACATCGGTTTGGTCGTGTCAAAGGCAGGTGTCGGGCTGATTGACAAAAGGATCGGCGTTACCGCCAGCGATACCAGCACCGATGGGATGACAAAAAGCACAAAACCCGACGGGTCCGCCGTCAGCAGCAGCGCCTGTGCTATCACGATGCCCAGCGTCTGCACGATCATGTACAGCGACAGTGCCTGACCCCGGTTTTCATTCGTGGCCGCGTTGTTGAGCCAGCTTTCCGCCGTGACATAGACCGCTGAAAAGCAGAACCCGATCAGCACCCGGCCCAGGGTCCAGACCGCGATATTGGGAAACGTGGGATAGATGATCATCACAGCCGAGATCATCGATGCCAGTGCCGCAAAGACCCGCACATGACCAACCCGCTTGATCATCCCCGGTGCCATGCGCGACCCGCCCAGAAAGCCCACGAAATAGGCAGACATGCCGATGGACATCTCAAACGTGGAGAATTGTTCAATGCCGCCCCGGATACCCAGCAGCGTGCCCTGCATGCCGTTGCCCACCATCAGCAGGCACATCCCCAGCAGCAGCGCCCATGCGCCCGACAGTACCTGTAACATTGTGCGAATCCTTTGATCTCAGGCCCCGTCCCTGAACCTTCCAATCGGCCAAGTCACCCCCCGGAGCGACACTCAGTCGGGCATTTGCGCCTGCGGCAGCAGCAGCGACGCATCGCCGTAAGAAAAGAAGCGATATTCCGCCGCGATGGCATGGGCGTAGATGTCACGAATGCGCCTGCGCCCCATCAGCGCCGCGACCAGCATCATCAACGTGGATTTCGGCAGGTGGAAATTGGTCATAAGCGCATCGGTCACGCGAAAGTCAAATCCGGGCGTGATGAAAATGTCAGTGTCGCCTTCCCAGGGCTGGATCGAACCGCCGCGCGCTGCGGTTTCGATCAAACGCAATGCTGTTGTGCCCACCGGGATCACGCGCCCACCAGCAGCGCGCGTCGCCGCGATCTCAGTTGCCGCCTGTGCGCTGACCTGACCCCATTCGGCGTGCATCTTGTGGTCTTTGATGTCGTCCACCTTGACCGGCAGGAACGTGCCAGCACCGACATGCAGCGTGACATGCGAAAATTCCACGCCCCGCGCCGTCAGCGCATCCAGCAGCGGCTGGTCAAAATGCAGCGATGCGGTGGGCGCAGCGACCGCGCCGGTCCGACGGGCGAACACCGTCTGGTAATCGGTCAGATCCTGCGCATCGGCCGCGCGCTTCGCAGCGATATAGGGCGGCAGCGGCATGGCGCCCGCCGCGTTCAGCGCTGCATCGAAATCATCGCCTGTGCAGTTGAACCGCAGATGTCCCTGCCCGTCTTCGACGCCATCCAGCGTCGCAGTCAGATCGGCGCTGAACACCACAACCTCGCCCTGCTTCAGCTTCCGCAGCGGCTTGATCAGTGCGGCCCATGTGCCGTCGCTGCGCGGTGTCAGAAGCGTCGCTTCAATGCGGGCCGCAACCGCGCCCTGCGCGCTGTTGCGGTGGCGCAAACCATTCAGCCGCGCGGGGATCACGCGGGTATCATTCAGCACCAGCCGATCACCGGGGCGCAGCCATTGGACCAGGTCCGTCACTCGCTGATCATGGATCTTGTCGCCTTGCGCCACCAGCAGACGCGCCGAAGACCGCGGCACAGCAGGACGGGTGGCAATCAGCGCCTCTGGCAGGTCAAAATCAAAATCGCTCAGTTTCATCAGCGCGCCCTAACGCCCCACAAAGGGGCGCACAACCTCTTTGTTGGACTCGTTATCCGGCTCATTATCTGGTGCCGGTTGGGAGGGCGGCAGCGTGGTGGCGCTATTGCCGTCGACCGGTGGCAATTTCGTGGCGGGTGCCCGAAAAATATCGCGCAAGCCTCCCGGCGTGAGCGCCGACAGTGGATTGACTGAAACGGCGGGCGATTTGGCCGCCCCCGACAGCGTATAGTTGAACCCAAAAAGCCCCTCGCCCTTGCGGGTCAGCACCGAACCGATACCATTGAGCAGATAGACAGGCGTGATCACGCCCTGCATGGCAATCTGGCCACTGTCCAATGCATAGACACCGTCCATCGAAATCCCCATCGACGCGCCCACCGCACTTGCCTTGGCCAGCGTCAGCCGGTTTGGGGTCAGCCGAAAATCAGCCTCAACATCATCAAAATAGATGCCGTCCCCGTTCAGTTCATTGACCAGACCGACCACGGACACCGCATTGAGCAGCGCAGCAATGCCGGGGGCGTCGCGGATGGTTACAGCACTTACCGCGAGCCGCCCGTCAAATGCGCCGCCCGACCCGACCGGCAGCAAGGTCAGCGAAAGTTGCCCGCCCGCCACCTGCTTGAGCAACCCCGCCGAACGCAGCACGCCGCCTGCGTCATTCGACACCAACCGCACGGCGCTGCGCCCGTTTTGCGGCAATACACGGCCCTGAACGGACGTGCCGCCATTCAGCGTCGCCTCAAATGACCCATCGAGCCCTTTAGCGGTGCCGAAGGTGCCGCGCAGACCGCGCAACGCAATGGTGTCCGTGATTTGCAACTGATCCAGAAAGACCTGCATCGGTGGCCCCGGTGGACCCTTGGTGGTCGAAGGGCCAAATTTTGCGCGCCGCAGATCAAGCTTGCCGCCCCGGATCACAATCCCGACGGGGCGCCCTTTGCCCTGTCCGACCAGATCGACAGGAATATCAAGCCAGTCTCCCAGAGCCAGCCGATCAAACCGCACCCGGTCCAGTGCGCCGCCTGCCCCCAGCCTGACCGCACCCTGCGCCGTCAGCCCGGCACCCTCGATGCGCAGCACCTCGACCTGTGGCACCTTGCCCAGCGTGCCAGACACCTGAAGGCTGCCGCTGGTTCCGGCGGGCTTTGTCCAGCTGAGCTGCGGCAGCGCCACGCGCAGGCCACCCATATCGGACCGCAAGTCGAATTTCGGCGGCGTGCCGCGCTGAAAATCCAGCGCGATCTGTCCGTTGCCCTTGCCCGAGACCGTGCCGGGCGTCAGGATGATCCCGAAGCTGTCCAGCGTCTGCGGGCTAAGCACGACCGTCCCGCGCAGCGCGCTTTTGTCCGATCCCTTGCCGATCGGCTGGGCCCATGTGCCGTCAAAGGCGATGCCGTCGATCTGGCCTTGGCCACCGATTTCGAGGTTTGTGTTGTCCGCCGTCAGTGACAGCAGCGCCGCCTTCAGGGTGCGTCCCTTGACCAAGGTGCTGCTGCTGACGGACCGCAAATCGCCCGTGACATGGTATTTCACGTCTGACGGTTTGCCGCCCTTGCGCAGCGGCATCGCCAGCGTGCCTTTGACGGAGACCCTGCCATCGGCAAGCGTCACCGGCAGGCGCGCCTTGTCCATCACCATCATTGGCGGCTGGTTCAGCAGCGACAGCGCCGCAGTCAGCGTGGATTGGGTCTCAAGCCGGATCACTCCGGGCGGTCCGTCCTTTACCCGCACATCGGGCATGATAAAGGCCGATCCCGTCAATGTGACGCCGCCACCCTGCGGTGCGATAACTTCGCCCGCGTCCAGCGACACGACGAGGCGGTTGTCCGCGAGGCTCATGTGGCCGCGCCCCTTGGTGATCGGCGGCAGGGTCTTGAGGAACCGCACGGTGGCGTCGTCATAGTCGAAGGCCAGATAGGTCTGAGGCGGCGTGTCCGGCGCCAACCGCAGGGCAAGATCAATGTTGTGGGCCTGCGCCGCGATCAGGTTTTGCACCATCCAGGCGCGGGTTTTAGGCTTCAGCCGCTCTGGCCAGAGGGTCAGCAAGCGGTCTGGCTCAAGCCCGTCCATCTGGCCGTCAATGGCCACGCGCCACCCCGCCGGATCGGCCTGAAGCGCCCCGTCAAGCACCAGTGTCTTGCCCGCATCGCTGATCTGAAGGCGACCGATGCGGATGCGAAACGGATTGAGCGACATCTGAAAATCCACGTCCGCTTCGGTCAGGCTGACGGGTTCGGGATAAAGATCGCCGGGATTGGCTGTCAGGTCGCGCAGGTTGAACTGGGCCGTGAGGTTGTCCAGTTTGCCCCCCGTAATGCCCGCCAGAACAGCTTCGCCCGTGGCTTGGCCGGAAATCCATTTGCTGCGCACCGAAAATTCATCAAACCGCAGTACCTGTGTCTGCGCATCAAAGCTGAAATAGCTGCGCGCACCGTCAAAGGGGATGGGTTGGGTCAGGTCATTGGGTTGCACCGCCCCCGATCCGATCTGGAGCGTGGCGTTGAGCGGGGCAAGCGTGCCGTCCGCCAGAACGCCGCTGCGCACCGATCCGGAGATGGAGGCGCGCAGCACGTCAAGCCAGGCGAACGCCGGCCCCTGCGCTGCGATATCGCTGGCGACCACGTCCGCGAAGGTCACGCCGAATTCGGCCGACGGCACGCCGATGCGGCCGGTATAATTCGCGCTCAGCGTCGCTGCATTTGCACCCCCGCTGAGCACAGCCAGATCCGCCGAAAGCGCCAGATCGTCGCCGTCCCGCTTCAGGATCAGGCGCCCCCCATCCAGCGTCCAGCCACGCGCCGCACGGGCATCATCATATTGCAGCGTCAGCGCGCGCAGATCGATCCCCACCAGCGCACTGAACGCGGGCCGGTCCAGAAGTTGGCCCACCCCCCCGATCAGTTGTGGCAGCGTTGCGGCTTCGCGCACAGGCGCGGCGGACCCGGCCCCGCCAGTAAGCGACACCCGCCCCTTGCTGTCGCGTCTGAGCGTTGCAAAGACCCCTGACAAAGCGATATCGCGGGGCTGCACCTTGCCCTCAAGCAGCGGCGTCAGCGCCAGCGTGGCCTTGAATTCGCTGAAGCTGATGATTTCTGCACCGCTCAGATCGCTGACCGCGATGTCGCGCAACCGCACGCGCGGGCGCCAGTCCTTGTCCAGAATAAAGACCATTTCGCCAAAGGTGACGCGGGCGTCTGGCATTTCCTGGGCGATGCGCGCCGTGATCCGCTGTTCCAGCCAAGGCGGCGCCGTGATGGGCCGGCCCGTCATATAGATCACCCCGCCTGCCAGCACGATGACCGCCACCAGCGTCAGCGCAAGCGACCAAAGCCCAGCACGGCGCAGACGTCTGCGCCGCGGCTTGGGTGGTGGGGGTGCGGCGCTGTCGGTCATGCGGTCGTATACTGATCCCAAAGGCTTTGGTTCCAAGGCGCTGTTCCAAGGCGTTGACCCAAGGCGTTGAAGTTGTCAAATCCGCCCTACTATGACAGTGCGGTGATGCACGTGCCAGCCAATAGAAAGTGATCCATGCCCGAGATTTCGCAACCCGCCCCCGATTTCAGCTTGCCCGCAACAGGGGGCGACAACGTCACGCTAAGCGCTTTGCAGGGCGCGCCGGTGGTGCTGTTCTTCTATCCGCGCGACGACACGCCGGGGTGCACCACCGAAAGCATCGGGTTCTCCGAACACCTTGCCGCCTTCCGGGACGCGGGCGCGCAGGTCTTTGGCATTTCGCGTGATACGATGGCCAAGCATGACCGCTTTGTTGCCAAACATGCGCTGACTGTGCCGTTGCTGTCTGATGAAGGTGGGACCGTCACGCAAGACTATGGGGTCTGGGTCGAAAAGAATATGTACGGCAAGAAATCAATGGGCATTGAGCGCGCGACCTTTCTGATCGACAAATCTGGCACGATCGCGCGCATCTGGCGCAAGGTGAAGGTGCCGGGACACGTCGAAGAAGTGCTGGACGCGGTTCGCGCCCTGTGATTGCGCTGGCCGAAGCCGCAGAGGCGGTTCTGCGCACCGCCGATGGCCGTGCCAAAACAGCGCTGTCACGCGAATTTGCCGCCCAGTGGCAGGCCGCACGCGCGGCAGGTGAAACGCCCCAAATTGGCCGCGCCGATCCGCCAATGCATCCTGCGCGTCCCGAGGCGCCAGCGCTGTTGTCACCGCGCGACGTGCCGCGCCGCCGCCCCGGCACGCCGGAAGGGCGCATCGCGCTGCTGCACGCCGTGGCGCATATCGAACTGAACGCGGTCGATCTGCACTGGGACATCATCGCGCGCTTTTGCGACGTGAAGCTGCCACTGGGATTTCACGACGACTGGGTCAAGGCCGCTGACGAAGAATCCAAACATTTCAACCTGATGTGCGACTGTCTTGAAGCGGAAGGCAGCTTCTACGGTGCCCTGCCCGC
>JAGXHC010000072.1 GCA_024636405.1 Sulfitobacter sp.
CAGCCACAGCCCGAATCGGTCCGACAGTGACACTTTTTCCTCCACCGCCTCTGACGGGTTGATCGCGCTGCCGCGTTCATTCTCGATCATGTCGCGCGGCATCAGGTGGCGGCGGTTCGACGTCGCATAGAGCACCACATTGTCGGGCCGCCCTTCGATTCCACCGTCCAGCACCGCCTTGAGCGATTTGTAGTGCTCATCGTCGTGGCCAAAGCTCAGATCGTCACAGAACAGGATGAACCGCTGCGGCGCACCGCGCAGAAGGTGCAACAGACGACCCACAGAGGGCAGATCCTCGCGGTGCAGCTCAACCAAGCGCAGCACTTCATGTGATTGATGAACATGCGCGTGTACGGCTTTGACCAGACTTGATTTTCCCATACCCCGTGCGCCCCACAAAAGCGCATTATTTGCGGGCAACCCAGCGGCAAACTGCGTCGTGTTCGCCAGCAATGTATCGCGCGCCCGGTCCACCCCAATCAGCAGCGGCAAGGCGACCCGACTGACCGTCGCCACTGGCTCCAGCCGATCTGGCGCGGTGTGCCAGACATATGCCGCCTCTGCGTCAAAATCCGGCGCGGCCAGTGGCGCAGGGGCCATGCGTTCCAGCGCGGCGGCGATGCGGTCCATAGGATCGCCATTCACGTCTTGTCGTCCTCAACATCGCCTTCATCATCGTAGAACGCTTCATCTTCATCGTCATAGAACCCTTCGGCGCGCAGACGCGCTTCGCGCTTTGTCTCGACACGGCGCACAAGGAAAATGGATATCTCGTAAAGCCCGTAAACGACGATGAACAGGATCACCTGGGTGATGACATCCGGCGGCGTTACCAGTGCAGCCAGAAGAAGAATGCCGACAACGGCATATTTGCGCACATTCCCAAGCCCTTCGGCGCTGACAAGCCCGGCCTTGCCCATCAGGGTCAGCAGCACAGGAAGTTGAAAACACAGCCCGAAGGCCACGATGAACTTTATCGTCAGGCTCAGGTATTCCTGCGCCGAACCCTGAAATGCGATAGCCGCGGTTGCCCCGGTTGCCGCGTCGCCCTCGCCCATCAAGGTGCCAGGTTGTTGGAAACCAAGGAAGAAATCGAACGCAAGCGGTGTGACTACGTAAAAGGCAAAGGACGCACCAATAAAGAACATCAGCGGGCTGGAAATCAGAAACGGCAAAAAGGCGCCCTTCTCGTTCTTGTAAAGCCCAGGCGCCACAAACCGCCACAACTGGTAACTGATATAGGGAAAGCCCAGCATAAGACCGCCCAGAAGTGAGATTGAGATGGCGACAAAGAAGCCTTCCTGAAGTTTGATCAGGATCAGCCCACAATCTTCCTGACCCCGCTCTGCCATCGCAGAACACAATGGTTGCGTCAGAAAGTTGAAAATCGGGTTCCAGACGGTAAAGCAGATGATCATGCCGATGATGAACGCGATGGCGGAATGGATCAGCCGCGTGCGCAATTCCGCCAGATGTTCGATCAACGGTGCCGCGCTGTCGTCAAGGTCGTCCGAGGTGCTCATGGATCACTCTTTTTCACAGCAGGTTTGCGAACTGCAGCTTTTTTCACCGCTGGTTTCGCAGTCGCCTTTTTCACCGCTGGCTTCGCGGCGGCTTTTTTCACCGTTGGCTTCTTTGCTGCGGGTTTGGTTGCGGCTTTTTGCGCGGCGGGCTTTTTCGCGGCTGTCTTGGTGGCGGATTTCGCCGCCGTCGCAGGCTGCTCCAGCTTCGGCGTCAGCTTTGCCTCGGCTTCCTCGGCCTTGGCAATCGCTTCCGCCGCCTCGCGCTGTTTGCGCTCTGCTGCGGCGCGCGCAGTGGTGGCCTGGATCTTTTTCACATCCTCGGCCCGCTGCGCCGCCAGCTTGCCGGTTTCGCTTTCGGGGTCGATATCAGTCAGCGATTTGGCCGCGGATTTCACTCCGTCCAGCGCACTGCCCAGCGGATTTGTGGCCGCTTTCAACGATTTGTTCAAACTGGAGGAGATATCGCGCACCCCGGAATCGTCGGCGGCGTCGCTCATGGCCTGGCTGAATTCACGCGCCATGCCCTTTGCCTTGCCGACAAACTGCCCGACGCTGCGAAACAGCACCGGCAGATCTTTCGGCCCCACCACGATCAACGCGACGATGCCGATGACCAGTAATTCGGTCCACCCCAGATCAAACATGTGCGGTTACACCTGATCCTTGTCGGCCTGCAGGTCGGTCTTGGGGTGGGTGCCCAGGTCGGTATGCTCGGGCAGGTCCGCATCATGCAGATCTTCCACGTGCGTCACGTCCTTTTCGCCTTCGCTGATGCCCTTCTTGAAACTGGTGATGCCCTTGCCGACTTCACCCATCAGCGACGAAATCTTGCCGCGCCCGAAAAGCACCAGCACCACAACTGCAATCAGCAGCAGGCCCGGCAATCCAATATTATTCAACATGTCGTCTCTCCCAAAGATGCCGCCGCACGCGACAGCGCGGCCCGTTCGCTCCCGGTTCTAGGCGCTTCGCCCCGGACAAAAAAGCGTAAACCCCCAATCGCAGGCCGTCACACCCCCGGCACAGGACAAGTTTTAAGACTTGCTGGCCGCAACTGACAGGTTTATGTCAGTTGCGGCCCACCTTTCGGAAAAGCCCATGCGCCGCAGTGACAGACTTTTCAGCATCATGCGCATCCTGCGCGGTGGTCGCCTGCACCGCGCGCAGGATCTGGCCAATCGCGTGGATGTTTCAGTGCGCACACTCTACCGCGATATGGATGCCCTGATGGCATCCGGCGTCCCCATAAAGGGCGCGCGCGGTGGGGGCTACCGGATCACGGATGCGATCACACTGCCGCCGCTGACACTGACCCCAGAGGAATTGGAAGCGCTCAACCTTGGGCTTGCGATAGCGGCCGAGGTATCGGACGCAGAGATGAAAACCGCCGCCTACAGTCTTGCGGACAAGATCGACGCGGTGCTGTCGACCCAGGTTGTGGCAGAAACAGACGCCTGGAAATTTGCACCCCACCCCTTTGCCGATGCGACGCGCGGCTTTGCCATGATGCCGATCCTGCGCGCCGCAATCAGGGCACGCCAGAAACTGCGCCTGACATCAACCACGCCGGACGGCACGGTGTCCACGCGCGTCGTCCGCCCGCTGCTGATGGAATACTGGGGCCGCGTCTGGACCCTGACGACATGGTGCGAAAGCGGTGGTGGCTTTGTCGACCTGCGCCTCGACCTGATCGACAGCATTGATGCCCTGCCAGAAATGTTCGTGGATGAACCTGGAAAAACCCTCGTGGATCGCAAGACCTGAACCGGTTTCCAAATGGCAAAAAATCCTCGCCGAAGGCAAGAATTCTCTTTTGGCGTCAGCCGCGCAACTGCCACCCGGCCTGCGGCGGCAGAAATGCCTCGACGCTGGCCTGCGCCACAACAATGGTCTCATCTCCCGCGGCCACGTTCAGCCCCCCAAAGACCGCGCGCACCTCTGCGCGCCCGCGCGGCAGACCCCCGATCAGCGCGTCGGTGTCAACTTTCTCAGGTTCCTGCACGGCAACTGTCACCTGCACCCGCATCGCATCATGCGCCAGCCCAAGCACGCCAAACAGCGGCAGCGACGAATGACGCAGAGCGTCCTCAATCGCGCGGCCTGCGGCCTTGGTGTAATCCATTCCATGCAGGTCATTGCCCATGCCCATCTCAATGATGATCCGCTGCTGATCAGCCATCTGCACGCTCCATGTCAAAGGCCACCGAAAGTGCGACATTGGCCATGACCGTCGGGGCGCCGTCACCGTCCGGGCGCGGCACATCCAAACCGCCGCGCACCACGTTTACCGTCACGATGCCGTAGAGAAACACGGCGCGCAGTGCGTCGATATCCACCCTGTCTGGCTGCTGCACACCCACATCCAGCGTGATCCGCATTGCCGATTTGTCAAAACCGAACAACTCCGCAAGGTTGATTGAATTGCGCCACAGCGCATCCTCAACACCGCGTTTGGCAGCTTGGGTATAATCCCCGCGCCGCAGCGATGTGCCCATGCCGAATTCCACCATCAGGGTCTGCATCACGCCTCCTTGTTGACTGCAAAGACAAAGCATCTGTCGCGCCGGATCGTCAGCCAAAGCACGGCACCGGCCTGCGGCAGGAACACATTGGGCACGGTGGCCTTCAATGTCGATCCATCGTGGTCCATCACGAACTCCACCAGACTTTCGTTGCCCATAAACCGCGCCCGCGCGACAACCGCGCGTGCGGCGGTGCCTTCTCGGGCTGTGGGTGCGGGCCCTTTGCCCCCGCGGTCAAAATCAATACGCACATGCTGGGGCCGAAACACAATGTCCACCAAAGTACCGTCAGGCACGCCGGGCGCCAGAAAACGCCCGAAGGCCGTGGGCGCCAACGCACCGCTTACCTGCGACCGCAAGACGTTGGCATCGCTGAAAAACGCCACCGCTTCGCGATCCAGCGGTCGGGTATAGACATTGTACGGCGCGCCCTGCTGCACGATCTTGCCGTCACGCATCAGCGCAATTTCATCGGCCATGCGCATCGCCTCGTCAGGCTCATGGGTGACCAGCAAAACGGCGGTGTCCTCTTCCTTGAGGATATTCAGGGTTTCATCGCGGATACCGTCGCGCAAGCGGTTGTCGAGACCTGAAAATGGCTCGTCCATCAACATGATACGCGGGCGCGGCGCCAACGCGCGTGCAAGTGCGACCCGCTGTTGTTCGCCCCCCGAAAGCTGGTGCGGATAGCCGTCGATGAAGCGCAGCAAATCCACCCGCTCCAGCAGATCACCGATCCTTCTGCGCCGCTCGGCTCTTGTCATGTTTTGCAGGCCAAAGCCCACATTATCCGCGACACTGAGATGCGGAAACAGCGCAAAATCCTGAAACATAAGTCCAATTTCACGCCGCTCGGGCGGCACGCGAAATACGGTATCGCAGATCAGCTTGCCATCGACATGGATCGTGCCGCTGTCCTGCATCTCGACGCCCGCAATCATCCGCAAGGTCGTGGATTTGCCGCAGCCCGAAGGCCCCAGCAAACAAGTCACCTGCCCCGGCATGATTTGCAGGCTCACGTTATCCACGACCGCGCGCCCGTCATAGGTGCGGCGCAGGTTCTTGATCTCAAGCCGTGGGATGGGTTCGGTCATGCCGGTCCGGTCGTATCCGATTAAATCACTCGGGTACGCAGCTATCAGCCCCGCCGCATGCCCGCAAGCACCGCCGCGAAACCCGCCAGCAGAACCACAGTACAGATCATCAACAGTTGCTCATACTTGTGGCCCTCCGGCAAAATCGCCGCGAACAACGCCGCCTCGCGAAACATATAAGCCACAGCACCCAGCAACGCGGCCCCAAACGCCAGCATATAGGACCACAACGGCACCGCGCGTTGCATCACCAGCCCGACGATCAACACCGGGGTGAGAAACATCGACGCGGTGCCGGACACGGCCACGGCATCAAACAGCGTCGCATTGCCCCACAGCGTAATCAGCGCACCCGCCGCGATGAACAGCACCATCACCACACGCCCACCATTAAGCGTGCGTGGCGCAAGCGCCAATTCCTCCACGACCAGCCGGGCAGCCGAGGCAAGCGCCGAATCCAGCGTGCTCAGCGCCGATACCAAAAGTGAGATCATCAGCGCGACAAAGACAAACTGCGGGAACATCCCAGCCCATGTTCCAATCAGCTCGCCCTCAAAGGCGGCACCGGCCAGCCCGGCCTGGATGCCGAAAAAACCAAACCCGATGATGCACAACGTCGAAATCCAGAACGCATGCAAGAACGATGCCCGCGTGGTCGCGGGATCGGTCAGAAATCCGCGATCCATCATCACCGGGTCATGGGCCGGATAAGAGAATACCTGCAACAGTGCCACCACCAGCAACACCCAGCCGTTCCACGCACCCGATACCCCAGGCGCTGTCAGAACGGCACCCAGATCGAACCCCGGCGCCGTGACAAGCGCGACAAAGGCGATGCCAAAAACAAAAAGGAAAACAACCATTTGGACAACATCAGTACGCAAAGCGGCACTCAGACCACCCCAGGCGGAATAGGCCAGCCCGATCGCCGCCACGATCACAATAGCAGTCGTGCCGCTGCCGGTCAGAACCGCGTCAAAGATCAGACCGACCACCAGCAGGTTGGCAAATACCTCTGACAACAGCCGCAACGCAATCACCAGATTATAGCAGCCGTTTCCAGCGGTGCCGAAACGCGCGCCGATCCAGTCCTGCATGGAGCCAGCCCCATGCGCACGCAACCGCCCCACGATGAAACCGCCGGTCAGGAAAGATCCATAATAGGTGGCATAGGCCAAAGTGCCCGCAATGCCGTAATAATAGCCCAAAATCGCCGCGTTCATCAGAGACCGCGCAAAAATCCAGGTGGTCACCTGGCTCAGCACAAGCATCCACAAGCCCGGCGCGCGCCCGTTCACGCCTGCCCCACCAAAGAACCCTTCAACAGTGACGCGCCGCGGCGCAGCAAGCAGGCTGGCAATCACAATCGCGCCGAAAATCACAATGACAGCGGTGGTTTGCATATGAACGGCCTTCCGAAATCCCTGCTACGGCCTAGCGCCGCGCCGGTAATTCCGCCACTGCAATTGCGGAACCTGTCAGAAATGTGAACCAGACCACAAATGTCGCCGCACATCCGGCCAGTGGCGCGTCAGGCCGTCAGGGCGAATTTGACCGTCGCCACGTCTACGCCGTTGACCTGAAGTATGATCCGGTGGACGCCGGGGTGCAGCGAAAAGGTGCTCGCATCGCCCTTCATGCGGTGGCGTTTGCGAAGCACCAGACCACGCCCCGCAGCAATAACCGCCGTCTTTAACTTGAACACCTTTTCCACCTCCTTGCCACCGGGGCGGGCAAAAACGATGCGGTAATCAACCAACACCGGCAGGTCATCGTTCGCGTCACACCAAAGCGTCGCGCG
The DNA here is from genome assembly GCA_024636405.1 of Sulfitobacter sp. The sequence continues at coordinate 6,941 of JAGXHC010000072.1, forward strand.
AAATTCCAACGTTTCACCGATGCGCACGCGGGAGTGCGCAACGTCAACTTGCGCCGTCACCGCCACGTCGCGCCGATATCCCATCAGCCCAAGCGCGCCTTCGTGCCCTTGCTTGATCAAGGTGCGCAGCGCGTGGCGTGTCATCCAACCCATCTCTTTAGGATCCTGAAGGCCCGTCGCCCGCCATGCCGAAAGCCGTGAAAGGACCAGCTCAGGCTGCGATTTCGCGATATCATTCAGATGATTGGCCACCGACCGCGTGACATAGCGTGTCGGATCACCGTGCAGCATGTCCAGCAAGGGTTGCGTCTGCGCGCTGTTCAGCGTCACGGCTTTTGCCCAAGGCAGACGGGGCCGTGTGCCTTCGCTGACCAACCGCCTCACATGATAATTGTCATCGCGCGCCCAGACCGCCAACCGCGCCAGGGTCTCATCCGGCCAGCGGTTCAGGAACGGCCGGATGTAGAATTCCATCGAAAACCGCCGGGTGGCGG
>JAGXHC010000073.1 GCA_024636405.1 Sulfitobacter sp.
GACATGAAATTCCCCGGCGCTGGCACGCTGTCGATGAAATTTGTCGGCGAAGATGGCACGGTGATGGAAGAAGAGGTCTTCAAGGCTCAGTCGTCGGGCGTCTACATGGCGATGTACAACCTTGACGATTCGATCAAGGATTTTGCCCGCGCGTCCTTGAACTATGGCCTGCAACGCAAATGGCCGGTGTATCTGTCCACTAAAAACACGATCCTCAAGAATTACGACGGCCAGTTTATGCTGCTGTTCCAACAAGTCTTTGACGAGGAATTTGCCGACAAGTTCAAAGAAGCCGGGATCACCTACGAACACCGCCTGATCGACGATATGGTTGCCTGTGCGATGAAATGGAACGGCGGCTATGTCTGGGCCTGCAAGAACTATGACGGCGACGTGCAGTCCGACACCGTGGCACAGGGTTTCGGCTCCCTTGGTCTCATGACCTCGATCCTGATGACGCCCGATGGCCAGACGGTCGAAGCCGAGGCGGCGCACGGCACCGTGACGCGCCACTACCGCCAGCACCAAAAGGGCGAGGAAACATCGACCAACTCCATCGCGTCGATCTATGCCTGGACGGGTGGTTTGAAGCATCGCGGCAAACTGGACGACAACGCAGCGCTTAGGACTTTTGCCGAAACGCTTGAGAAGGTAGTCGTGGACACGGTTGAAAGCGGCCACATGACCAAGGATCTGGCCCTGCTGGTTGGACCGGATCAGAAGTGGCTGACCACCATGGGTTTCCTTGAGAAGATTGACGAAAACCTGACCAAAGCCCTTAATGGCTGAACGACGCGAAAGGGCCGCAGCGATGCGGCCCATTCGTGTCTGATTGAATGCCTATTGGCCGCGGTTGTGGGTCCGCGCGTAAAGCTGTGCGATGATGCCACTGGCAGTCTTTTCAAACAGGCAAGGGATCAGCGCGTGCACCAGTGCCGCTCCTGCTGCGGCGAACAGCAACCCTGAAAACTTCATCGCAAAGGCCATATGTTCCAGAAACGACTCGTCAACTTTGGCGGGATGGTCAAGGAAAATACGTGCGATCATCGGTTTGGCTCCTTCTGGTTCAAGTTACGCCATGCTACCCGGTGCGGCATGTGAAATCCTCCCAAAGATATCGCTATGTGACTTGATCGTGGGACAAATTCCCACAATATTGGCATCTATGGTGACATTTGATGAAATAGACCGGCGTATTCTGATTGAATTGCAACGTGACGCCAGCCGTTCGCTTGAGGCGCTTGGCGAGGCCGTCAATCTGTCGCGCAATGCCTGCTGGCGACGCATTCGCGCGTTGGAGGAAACCGGCGTGATAAAGGGGCGCGTGACGTTGCTGGACGCCGGAAAACTGGGGCTCAGCCTTACGGTGTTCATCCAGGTGCGCACAAACGCCCATGCACCTGAATGGCTGACCGCGTTCAAGAAGGCCACATTGGGCATGCCCGAGATCCTTGGCGTTTACCGCATGAGCGGCGATCTGGATTATCTGATCCGCGCACGGGTTGCGGACATGGCCGGATACGACCATCTTTACCAAAGACTGATCCGCAAGGTGCCGCTGTCGGATGTCTCGGCCAGTTTTGTCATGGAAGAGATCAAGGACACCACCGAATTGCCACTTTGAAGGACATCACATGCCCGCCTATCTGGTTCTGGCACTTGCCGTGCTGGCCGAAACCATCGGCACCACTGCCTTGCAGGCGTCTCAGCAATTCAGCAGGCTGGTGCCCTCAATCATTGTGGTGATTGCATATGCCATTTCGTTCTATCTGATGGCGCAAACGCTCAAGGTCATGCCGGTGGGCATTGTCTATGCCCTGTGGTCGGGATTGGGTATCATCCTGATTGCTGTGATCGGTTTTGTTGTATTTGATCAGCGGCTGGATCTGCCCGCCGTGATCGGGCTTGTTTTGATTGTGGCCGGGATTGCAGTGATTCATCTCTTTTCGGGCGCGGCACCACACTCATAGGGAACTTGCTTGCGTCGCGCGCGTTGGCAACCATGTCAGACATCTTTGGCCCCGCGTGGGGATATCTTCCCGCCCCGTTGCGTGACCAGCTTGAAGGCTATGCCGCCGGTTTCTGGACCATTCTTCCGCAGCTGATCCTCGCCGTGCTTTTCATTATCTTTATCTGGTTCATTGTCCGTGTGGTGAACTGGACGGTGCCGCGTACCTTGCGCCGGGCGCGCATGCGGCGCGCTTTGATCAACGTGATCATGATGCTGCTGACGGTCAGCATCTGGCTGTTCGGGGTTTTGATCGCTATCACCATCGCCTTTCCGACGATCACACCAGGCAAGGCGCTAACTGCCCTTGGGGTTGGCGGCGTTGCCATCGGGTTCGCCTTCAAAGATGTGTTCGAGAACTTTCTGGCCGGGGTGCTTTTGCTGATCCGGGAACCGTTTTCAATCGACGACTACATTGACTGCGAAGACATCGAAGGCCAGGTCGAGGAAATCACCATTCGCGATACCCATATACGCCAGACCGACGGACAACTGGTCGTGGCACCCAACGCGATGTTCTTCAAGAATCCGGTGACCATTCGCACGGCGCGCGATGTGCGGCGCACCACGATCATTTGCGGCGTCGCTTATGGCGAGGACGTGGATGCCGCCCGCGAGGTGATCGCGAATGCGGTGCGTGGTGTTGACGAAGTGCGCGACGACGTCCGCGATGTGGAGGTCTTTGCGCAGGAGTTCGCAGACAGTGCGATCAACTTTGAGGTGACATGGTGGACCGGGTCGCGTCCGGTGGACATTCGGTCAAGCCGTGACAAGGTTGTGGCGGCTGTCAAACGCGCGCTGGATGATGCAGGCATCGAAATCCCGTTCCCCTACCGGACGCTGACCTTCAAAGAGGCGCTGCCGCTGCGGCGTGACAGAGATACGCAAGACGCGAAAATGTCCGAAAACGGTGCTGATGCAGGCGATTCTGACTAAACCGCAGCTTTTTTGCGGGTCACATGGAACTAACGCTTTCCATGATCGTTAAATTTTCACAAAAAGTTGAGCAGAGGCGGCGCGGTGCCCCACCGTGTCGTGGATCTTTCACTGGTTACTGGAGTATTATCATGGGTGGTATCATCTATCTTGTCGGTCTTGTTGTCGTCGTTCTGGCGGTTCTTTCTCTGCTCGGGCTGTCCTGATTATGGAACGTACTGAAGCAATGACCGCTGCAAGTGCGCCTGTTCACACGCACGAAGGCAGCTATTTCGATTGGCCCGCCATCTTTGGTGGCGGCGTCGTGGCAGTGGCGATTGGCCTGTTGTTTGGCGGATTCGGTGCGGCGCTTGGCCTGACGGCGGTATCGCCGATGCAAGGCGAAGGGTCCGTTGGCTGGGCGCTGATCATCGTTGGCGCTTGGCTGTTGATCACCACCGTCGTGGCGTATGCTGCGGGTGGCTATATCTCTGGGCGGATGCGTCGCCGCATTGATGGCGCGTCCGCAGACGAAGTGTCCGCACGCGACAGCCTGCATGGTGCGGTTGTCTGGGGCTTGGGTCTGATCCTCAGCGCCTGGATTGCAACCGGGGCGGTCGGCACATTGACCAACGCAGTTGGCGAAGTGGCCAAGGGTGCAGCCGGCGTCGCAGGCAGCGTGGCCGAAACTGCTGGCAATCTTGGCGGTGTGGTGGCGTCTTCTGGTGCCATGGACAGCGTCAATCCGCTTGCCATCGTCAACCAGCGTTTGCTGCGCGGCACCGGCGTGCAGGTCGATAACGATCTGAACCTGCCGGATGGTGCAATGGCTGTGCTGGCCGATGTTGCCCGCACAGGCGAATTGGACGAAGGCGACCGCACCTATCTGGCGCAGACGCTTGCCACCAATTCAAACCTGAGCCAGGCGGACGCGGAAAAGCGCGTTGACGCAGCAGCAGCCGAAGTTGTTGCGCTGCGAGACGAGGCTGCCGCCAAAGCTGACGCTTTGGAGCAGCAAGCCCGTGAAGCCGCCGATGCCGCACGCCGCGCATCTGTGCTGACCGGCTTTGCCGTCACCGCCGGTTTCCTGATCGCTGCTGCTGCAGCAATCTGGGGCGCCGCACTTGGGGGTCGCCACCGCGACGAAGGCCGGATCTTTGGCGGCTTTCGCAGCTTCTGATCCACATTTAAGACGTTGAACTGAACGCCTCCGCACCGCGGGGGCGTTTTTTAGTCGGCAGATCACCCTTGGACGATATTCCGCTGGCATTCTGCCCCGCCGCGCGTTATTGGCGCGCAACTCCCAGAAAAAGGCACTTAAATGGACCTGCGCAATATCGCAATCATCGCACACGTGGACCACGGCAAAACGACCCTGGTGGACGAATTGCTGAAGCAATCCGGCACCTACCGTGAAAACCAGGCGACCACAGAGCGCGCCATGGACAGCAACGATCTTGAGCGGGAGCGTGGCATCACGATCCTTGCCAAGGCCACGTCTGTTGATTGGCATGGCACGCGTGTCAACATCGTGGACACCCCCGGCCACGCCGACTTTGGCGGCGAGGTTGAGCGGATCTTGTCCATGGTTGATGGTGTGGTGCTTTTGGTGGATGCCGCCGAAGGCCCGATGCCACAGACGAAATTTGTGACCTCCAAGGCGCTGGCACTGGGCCTGCGCCCCATTGTCGTGCTCAACAAGGTCGACAAATCCGATGCCGAACCTGACAGGGCGCTGGATGAATGTTTCGATCTCTTTGCCAATCTTGGCGCTGACGACGATCAGCTTGATTTTCCTGTTATGTACGCATCTGGCCGCAATGGCTGGGCCGATATGGAACTGGACGGACCGCGCAAGGATCTGTCGGCCTTGTTCGATCTTGTGGTAAAACACGTCCCCGCCCCGGCACAGATTGCGCGCCGCAACGAGCCATTCACCATGTTGGCAACAACGCTTGGCGCGGACCCGTTCATTGGCCGCATCCTGACAGGCCGTGTTGAATCCGGCACGCTGAAAGCCGGCGAAACCGTCAAGGCGCTGTCGCGCGACGGATCGTTGATTGAAAATTTCCGCTGCACCAAGATCCTCGCGTTTCGCGGGCTGTCTCAGCAGCCGATTGACCTGGCCGAAGCAGGCGACATTGTCAGTCTGGCGGGCATGTCCAAGGCGACTGTCGCCGACAGCATCGTTGCCCCGCAGGTGACGGAAGCCTTGCAGGCAAAGCCGATTGACCCGCCGACCATCACGATCACTTTCGGCATCAACGACAGCCCGCTTGCAGGCCGTGACGGCAAAAAAGTGCAGTCCCGCGTCATTCGCGACCGTCTGATGAAAGAAGCCGAATCCAACGTTGCGATCAAGATCAGCGATACCCCCGGCGGCGAAGCGTTCGAAGTGGCGGGCCGCGGCGAACTGCAGATGGGTGTTTTGATTGAAAACATGCGCCGCGAAGGGTTTGAGCTTAGCGTATCGCGACCGCAGGTATTGTTTCGTGACATCGATGGCGTCCGCCATGAGCCGATCGAAGAAACCACCATCGACGTGGATGACGAATATTCTGGCGCCGTGATCGAAAAGATCACCGGACCGCGCAAAGGTGAATTGGTCGAAATGAAGCCTGCCGGCGCCGGCAAGACCCGTATCGTGGCACATGTGCCGTCGCGCGGTCTGATCGGCTATCACGGTGAATTCCTGACCGATACGCGCGGCACCGGCGTGCTGAACCGTGTCTTTCATGACTGGGCACCGCATAAAGGTCCGATTCCGGGCCGTCGCGCTGGTGTTTTGATTTCCATGGAAAACGGGACATCGGTTTCCTACGCACTTTGGAAGCTGGAAGACCGGGGCAAGTTCTTTATCGGCGCACAGGAAGCGGTTTATACCGGGATGATCATCGGCGAACACAGCCGTGACAACGATCTTGAGGTGAACCCGCTGAAGGGTAAGCAGCTGACCAACGTGCGCGCCTCCGGCACGGACGAAGCGGTGCGCCTGACCACGCCCATCACGCTTTCGCTTGAACAGGCGATTGCCTATATCGACGACGATGAACTGGTAGAAGTGACGCCGAACGCGATCCGGTTGCGCAAGCGGTATCTCGACCCGCATGAGCGCAAGCGCATGTCGAGAGCGGGCTAAATAGGACCACGCGGCCGGCACCTGCCCCGCACTGGGGAAGGTGCCGACCGCGTGATTTCTATTCGCTGGTTTCGACGATCATCAATTCACGCTCAGATGCGCCGCGTGCGTGGTTCAATGCCGCTTGATACGCGTCTGAATTATAACATTTTTCAGCGGTTTCAACATCCGGGAAGCGGGCAACGACATTGCGCGCACGCTCCTTTCCCTCCAGTTGAACAAATCTGCCGCCACGAGCGATAAAACTGCCGCCGTGGGCCACAATTGCAGGACCTGCAAGTGCAGCATATTTGGCGTAAGCTTCTTCATCCGTCACGGTCACATGTGCAATCCAAAGCGCACCCATCATCGATCTCCTTGTGTTTCGGCATCTGCCTCCGGCAGCGCTTTGAGAATTATTGCCATCACCTCGGCCTCATTGGCCTCGGACAGGTCAACCGGCGCGCCACCCTGCGCCAGATCAGCACGACCACCGCCGCCCTTGCCACCAAAAGCCGCGACAATGGGTTTGAGCAATGCAACGGCATCCAAACCGTCGGACCCGGTGTTTTTCACTCCAACCGCGATCGCAGTTTTGCCTTCGTCGGTCGCAATGACAACAAAGGCGTCGGCGGGGTGTTCGTGCTTGAGCTTGTCTATCGTGGATCGAAGCTGTTTGGCAGGAAACTTCTTGAACAGCTTTACTTCGATCGTGTGTCCGCCAAGATTGAAATCTGAGGTTGTTTCAGCGCCGCCATTGCCGCCCATGGCGAGTTCTTGGCGCAGTTGTGCTACCTCGTTGACCAATGCGCGGCGTTCATCAAGCAACGCCCGTACGCGGTCAGGGACATCGCCCGGCGCAGTTTTCAGCTCTGACGCCACATGGCTCAGCGTCGCTTCCTGCGCCCGCAACCACGACAATGCCTCCTGCCCTGTCAGTGCTTCGATCCGCCGCACGCCTGCGCTGCTGGCGCTGTCACCAAGCAGCACAAATGCACCGATATCGCCGGTCTGGCGAACATGGGTGCCACCGCAAAGTTCCAGCGAATACGTCGCCTTGTCAGCCCCCTTGCCGGACCCTTCCTGACGGCCCATGATGACCACGCGGACCTCATCGCCGTATTTCTCACCGAACAGCGCCTGCGCACCGATGGCGCGGGCATCATCGGGGGTCATAATCCGGGTCTCAACCGGGGCATTCTGACGGATGTAGGCATTGACCTGCTGCTCCACCTTCCCAAGCTCTTCGCGGCCTAACGCTTTGGAGTGACTGAAATCAAAGCGCAGCCGATCCGCCGCATTCAGCGATCCGCGCTGTGATACGTGATCGCCAAGCGCACCGCGCAGTGCCTCATGAAGCAGGTGCGTGGCGGAGTGATTGGCTCGGATGGCGCTGCGACGGTTGTGATCCACCTGCAAAACGGCAGCCTGCCCCATTGAAATGGTGCCGTGCGACAC
>JAGXHC010000074.1 GCA_024636405.1 Sulfitobacter sp.
AAATTCCAACGTTTCACCGATGCGCACGCGGGAGTTCGTAACGTCAACTTGCGCCGTCACAGCCACGTCGCGACGATATCCCAGGAGCCCAAGCGCGCCTTCGTGCCCTTGCTTGATCAAAGTGCGCAACGCGTGGCGTGTTATCCAACCCATCTCTTTGGGATCCTGAAGGCCCGTTGCCCGCCATGCCGAAAGCCGTGAAAGGACCAAATCAGGCTGCGATTTCGCGATATCATTCAGGTGGTTGGCCACCGACCGCGTGACATAGCGTGTCGGATCGGCGTGCAGCATGTCCAGCAGGGGTTGCGTTTGCGCGCTGTTCAGCGTCACGGCTTTGGCCCAGGGCAGACGGGGCCGCGTGCCCTCGCTGACCAACCGCCTCACGTGATAATTGTCATCGCGCGCCCAGACCGCCAATCGCGCCAGGGTCTCATCCGGCCAGCGGTTCAGGAACGGCCGGATGTAGAATTCCATCGAAAACCGCCGGGTGGCGGCATGCAGCAGGTCCAACGCGCGTTCGCGATGGTTTTCCAGCCCGTGCCGTACGGCCAATATGCCGGGCGGCGCGTGGATAAAATGGCCGAAATCGTCGTCCGTGCGCTTGGGATCAAGCGGCGACGGCATGGCCGCCTCCAATTGATCCGCCAGCGCCGGAAAATCCTTTGGCAGATGCGCCTCAAGGCAATCGGCGATCCATTCCAACCGCTCCAGCAATCCACGCTCTGCAAAACCTGAAAGCACCGCAGAACGAAACACATCTGCGTCAAAATGCGGCAGCGCGGTGGCATATTCGTCTGCCAGCCGCGCCACCGTTTGCGCATTGAACAAATGGTCCTTAAGCGAAAACGCCTGGGCCATTTACATCGTGATGTTGGTGCCGCCACCATCCAGCAGCAGGTTCTGGCCCACAATGAATCCCGCATGCTGCGAACACAAAAACGCACAGGCCGCGCCGAATTCCGACCGTGTGCCATAACGCCCCGCCGGGATGGAGGTTGCGCGTTTCGCGCGCGCCTCTTCCAGCGTAATACCTTGCTGCTTGACCACGCCACCGTCCAGCGCATCGGCCCTGTCGGTCGCGTGAATGCCGGGCAGCAGGTTATTGATGGTCACGCCTTTGCCCGCCACCTGCCGCGAGGTGCCCGCGACATAGCCGGTCAATCCGGTCCGCGCCGCGTTCGACAGACCAAGTGCCGCGATGGGCGCGCGCACGGATTGCGATGTGATGTTCACCACCCGGCCCCACCCGCGGTCAATCATCCCCGGCACGAATGCCTTGATCAGCGCAATCGGCGCCAGCATGTTCGCATCCAGCGCTGCGATGAAATCATCGCGGTCCCAATCGCTCCACAAACCGGGGGGCGGGCCGCCGGCATTGTTGACCAGAATATCCACGTCGCCCGCCGCCGCGATCACATCTGCCTGCCCTTGCGCGGTCGATACATCTGCCGCCACGGTCTGCACCTCGACGCCGTATTCCTGCCGGATACGTTCGGCGGATGCCTCAAGGGCCTCCGCGCCGCGCGCATTCATCACCAGATGCACGCCTTCGGCGGCCAATGCCTCGGCACAGCCCAGCCCCAAACCCTTTGACGAGGCGCAGACAAGCGCCTTCTTTCCCTTGATTCCCATATCCATCGCGTCGTCTCCTTTTGCAATTTGCCCCAGTCCTACCACGCCATGCGCCCGATGCCAGCAAAACACCCGGTCATTGACCAAAGTAGGCCACAATCCTACCTTAGACCTGCGCTGGTACCCCGACCTCAAGAGTAGTGATCATGACCCGTTCCCGCCCCGCCCCCGCCCAAAGCATTCCGGTCTATAATGCCGAGGCGATGACGGTGATATATGGCGCGAACATGGGCGATGCGATCAGCGATGCTTCCGATCTTATCCTCGATGACATCTACACCATTGCCAAGACCGCCCAGGCGGAGCGCCTGTCGATTCAGACACTTGACGGCGGTCGTTTCCGGGTCGCCGATGACAGCCGGATCGGCACGCCCGGTGCCGCATTGCATCTCGATTGCGTGATTACCTTTATGCCCCGCGACGGCCAGACCATTGATGCGCTGCTGCTGGTTGAGGTCGATGACAGCGGGCTTGTATCCGAGGTTTTCATTCTGCCCTTCGCGCCTTTGACACCACATACCGAATATAGGCTGGTCGGGATTGACACAAAATCCGCGCGTCAGAAATTCGGCCAGGTTGCCTGCGTCTCATTTACCCGCGGCACGCAGATCGCGCTGGCCTCCGGTGAGCAACGCGTGATCGAAGCATTGCGCGTGGGTGACCGCATCCTGACCCGCGATGACGGGGTGCAGGCGGTCCGCTGGATCGGCCAAAGCACGGTGCGCGCCGTCGGCGACTTCGCCCCGATCTGCATCCGTGCAGGCACCCTGTCCAATGAAAATGACCTGATCGTCAGCCCCGATCACCGCCTGTTTATCTATCAGCGCACAGATGAATTGGGCGCAGGCCGGTCTGAACTGCTGGTCAAGGCCCGACACCTGGTCAACGGCGACAGTGTAAGGGTGCAAGACGGCGGATTTGTCGACTATTTCCAGCTGCTCTTTGACAGCCACCAGATCATCTATGCCGAAGGGATTGCAGCGGAATCCATGCTGATCGACACGCGCACAAAATCAATCCTGCCCGATGATCTCTCCGCCGCGATGGGTGATGTGATCCCCGGCCATTCCGATCTGCCCCATGCCGGCCTTGACGTGAACGAGGCACTGCTCAAACGCCCCGACGCCGCCGCCGCCCTGCGCAAGGCAAGCACGCGTTAAACTGCACCTCACACCCTGCGGGCCCGTCTCATCTTCTGGCCAAAATATCCCGGGGTCTGGGGCAGCGCCCCAGCCGGTCGGACCGCGCCAGCGGTCCGATCCGACCAATCGCAAAGCTCAGCTATAAAAGAATTCTTCTCGCACGATCTTACCGTTCTTGGCGTGATAAACACCGACTTCCTTCATATCGAAAGCCTTGCCGCTTTCTTTCTCGCGCCCCTGCATCGCAAAGATCACCGCGAAACGGTCGTCGCCGTGCAGCATCGGGTCGCTGACCTCGCCGCCCGTGACCTCCATCGCGTTGTCCCACCACTCATGTTTGCCGCGAATGCCCTCCAGACCCTTGGTCTCTCGCCCCTGACCGCTCATATCAGCGGCCTCCACCGACACCGCATCCTGTGCATAAAGCTTGTCCAGGTTTTCGATTGTGCGACCATCGCGGCACCCCGCGACCAGTTCCTGCGCCAACTCTTTCAGGTCCATCTCGATCACTCCCTTTTTGTTCATGGTATGTTCACTGTAGCCCATCAAGGTGAGTCGCAAAAGACATACTTGACGCAAGCCGCGGCATGGCCACCCCACCTGCCCGCAGCTTTGCTTGCGCAGGTCCAGACCCGCAGATATACGCGCGTCATGTTGGACACACTCAAGAACCGCCCCGATCTGCCCGCCGAAATCGCGCGGCGGCGCACCTTTGCGATCATCAGCCACCCTGATGCGGGCAAGACCACGCTGACGGAGAAATTCCTGCTGTTTGGCGGGGCAATCCAGATGGCAGGCCAGGTCCGCGCCAAGGGCGAAGCCAGACGTACGCGGTCCGACTTTATGGCAATGGAAAAGGACCGCGGCATTTCCGTCTCGGCCTCGGCCATGTCGTTTGATTTCAAACACTACCGCTTCAATCTTGTGGACACGCCCGGCCACTCCGACTTTTCCGAAGACACGTACCGGACCCTCACAGCGGTGGATGCCGCCGTGATGGTCATTGACGGCGCCAAAGGCGTCGAAAGCCAAACCCAGAAGTTGTTCGAGGTCTGCCGCATGCGCGACCTGCCGATCCTGACCTTCTGTAACAAGATGGACCGCGAAAGCCGCGACGTATTCGAGATCATCGACGAAATTCAGGAAAACCTCGCCATCGACGTGACCCCGGCAAGCTGGCCGATTGGCGTGGGCCGCGATTTCATCGGCTGCTACGACATTCTGCGCGACCGCTTGGAACTGATGGACCGCGCTGACCGCAACAAAGTCGCCAAAAGCATCAACATCGAAGGATTGGACGATCCGAAACTGGCACAGCACGTCCCCGCCGCCCTGTTGGAAAAGCTGCGCGAAGACCTTGAAATGGCACGCGCACTGCTGCCTCCGCTGGACGTCAAGGCCATGCACGAAGGCACCCTGACGCCGATCTGGTTCGGCTCTGCGATCAATTCCTTCGGGGTCAAGGAGTTGATGGAAGGGATCGCCACCTACGGTCCCGAACCACAGATCCAATCGGCAGAGCCGCGCGCGATTGCGCCCGAGGAAACAAACGTTTCCGGCTTTGTCTTCAAGGTTCAGGCAAACATGGACCCCAAACACCGCGACCGGGTTGCCTTTGTCCGGCTGGCCTCCGGTCACTTTCACCGCGGCATGAAAATGACCCATGTGCGTACCAAAAAGCAGATGACCATTTCCAATCCGGTGATGTTTCTGGCATCCGACCGCGAACTGGCCGAAGAAGCCTGGGCCGGTGACATCATCGGCATCCCGAACCACGGACAGTTGCGCATCGGCGACACCCTGACCGAAGGCGAAACGCTCCGCGTGACCGGCATCCCCTCTTTCGCACCGGAACTGCTGCAAGGGGTGCGCGCAGGCGATCCGCTCAAATCCAAACACCTTGAAAAGGCGCTGATGCAGTTTGCCGAAGAGGGCGCCGCCAAGGTTTTCAAGCCCTCCATCGGGTCGGGTTTTGTGGTCGGCGTCGTTGGCCAGTTGCAATTTGAAGTGCTCGCAAGCCGGATCGAGCTGGAGTACGGCCTGCCGGTGCGGTTCGAGCAGTCACAGTTCACCTCGGCCCGCTGGGTGAACGGATCACGACAAGCAGTTGATAAATTTACCGAAAGCAACAAGCAACACATTGCTTTTGACCATGACGGTGACATTGTCTATCTGACGCGGCTGCAATGGGACATTGACCGCGTAGAACGCGATTATCCGGACGTGCGGTTGACCGCGACAAAGGAAATGATGGTCTGAGGACATCCATGACCGATGGCGAAAATCTGTACGAAGGCGGCTTTTCGGCCCTGATGCGCCGTCTGCAAAAGCGGCAACGTCCGCTCGAAGGGCTTGCAGATTTATTGCCGCCCGCAGATCTTGACCTCGCCCCCCTGTTTGATCGCACCGTCCCTGCCCCTGCCGCGTTATCCGAGCCTCGGGAGAAGCAAAGCGCCTACCGCAAGTGGCGCGATCTGCAAACCGAACTGGAGGGTCAGCCGGAGATCCTGCACCTGCATGCAATGCTCATAGCCGTGTCGCGCCGCGAAGATCCGCCGCCGGTGGCTGTCACGCTGTTTCACCGCATCTGGGCCGAACATGGCAATGCCCTGATCAAACACCTGCCGGTGCGCTGGATGATTTCTGCCGCGACCAGCTTTGCCGACATCGGGCAGACCGCGGATCAGCGCGCCTGCGGCATGGCGCTGTCGGTTCTGTTTGACATGATCAAACTGCACGACAGTGAACGGCGCAACTCTGGCCAACCGGGCCGCGCCCCTTTTCGTGCAGGCAAGGGGCGCAAGCAACTTCCGCTGGCCTTCGGGATGCAACCTTATGCCTTCAAGGGCGGCGATCTGGACAAGGTGATGTTGGCGCGTATCTGGCAGTTATGTGAACGTGACACCACGATCCGCCCGCTTGGGTTTGCCATGATGCGTATGGTC
>JAGXHC010000075.1 GCA_024636405.1 Sulfitobacter sp.
AAAGCCACGTCATGACCCGCATCGGCGAAAGCCACCTCAAGACCATCGAACAGCGGCTTTTGTGGTTGTCACACTGGATGATCCACCACGCCAACCACATCCGCCCCAAGGCAGACGGGATCAAGGTTGGCGGGCATCAGGCGTCTTCGGCGTCGATGGTATCGATCATGACCGCGCTTTACTTCAGTGCGTTGCGGCCTGAGGACCGGGTGGCGGTAAAGCCGCACGCGTCGCCGATATTTCACGCGATGCAGTATCTGATGGGCAACCAGACACGCGAGAAAATGGAAAACTTCCGCGGCTTTCATGGCGTGCAAAGCTACCCCAGCCGGACCAAGGATATTGATGACGTGGACTTTTCCACCGGCTCCGTTGGGCTGGGTGTCGCTGTTACATCGTTTGCGTCAATCGTGCAGGATTACATTGCCGCCAAAAGCTGGGGTCGTGATCTGCCGCTTGGTCGGATGGTGGCGCTGGTGGGCGATGCTGAACTGGACGAGGGCAACATTTACGAGGCGCTTCAGGAAGGCTGGAAAAACGACCTGCGCAACACCTGGTGGATCATCGACTACAACCGTCAATCGCTTGACGGGGTGGTGCGCGAGGGGCTGTTCAAGCGGATCGAACAGATTTTTGACGCCTTCGGCTGGGATGTGGTCAAGGTGAAATACGGCGCGCTGCAACGCGCTGCATTCCGCGAACCGGGCGGTGGCAAGCTGCGCGATTGGATCGACGGGTGCCCGAACCAGCTTTATGCGGCGCTGACCTTTATGGGCGGTGCGGTCTGGCGTGCGCGGCTGATGGATGCGCTGGGTGATCAGGGCGACGTGACCGCGCTGATCAAGGGACGCAGCGACGATGAACTGGCCAGGCTGATGGAAAACCTTGGCGGCAACTGCGTACAGACCATGGCCGAGACATTCGACGCCATCGACCATGACCGCCCGGTTTGTTTTCTTGCCTACACGGTAAAAGGCTGGGGAACGCCGATTGCGGGCCACAAGGACAACCATGGCGGGCTGATGAACAAGACCCAGATGGCCGAATGGCAGCGCCACATGGGCGTGCCCGAGGGGCAGGAATGGGAAAAGTTCGCCACGGTGGATGACAGTGCCGATTTGCAAGCTGCGCTGGACAAGGTTCCGTTCTTTGCCAAGGGTCGGCGCCGTTTTTCCGATGATGTGCTGGCAGTGCCCGCGATTGAGCTTGCCACCGACCGCGAGATTTCGACGCAGATGGCCTTTGGCAAGGTATTGGATGACCTGTCAAAAGGCGACAGCGATCTGGCGGCGCGCATTGTCACCATGTCCCCCGATGTGACCGGCACCACCAACCTTGGCCCGTGGGTGAACCGGCGCAAGCTGTTTGCCCGCACGGAACAGGCCGACACATTCATCAATGAAAAGATCCCGTCGACGGCAAAATGGGAATTCATTCCCGCAGGGCAGCACATCGAACTGGGCATTGCCGAAATGAACCTGTTTTTGCTGCTGGGCGCTGCGGGACTGTCGCATTCGCTATTCGGCAAGCGGGTGATCCCCATTGGCACCGTCTATGATCCATTTGTGGCGCGCGGGCTGGATGCGTTGAATTATGCCTGTTATCAGGATGCCCGGTTCATGATTGTCGGCACCCCTTCCGGTGTGACGCTGGCGCCCGAGGGCGGGGCACACCAGTCAATCGGAACACCTCTTATCGGGATGAGCCAGGACGGACTGGCCAGTTTCGAGCCTGCCTTTGCCGATGAACTGGCGGTGATCATGCGTTGGGCCTTTGCCTATCTGCAAAAGGATGGCGAAGGCGACCCGGACGAACGCACCTGGCTGCGGGATGAAACCGGCGGGTCGGTCTATCTGCGGCTCACCACCAATCCGATCGAGCAACCGGGCAGGCGCGCAGACGAGGATTTCCGCCAAGGGGCGATTGACGGGGCCTATTGGCTGCGCAAGCCGGGGCCGAACTGTGATGTGGTCATTGCCTATCAGGGTGCCGTCGCACCCGAGGCAATCAAGGCGGCAGGGCGGATTGCCGAAGGTCGCCGTGATGTTGGTGTGCTGGCTGTCACCTCAGCTGATCGGCTGAACGCGGGCTGGACCGCCGCGCAACGCGCGCGTGCGCGTGGCAATGCCGCAGCACAAAGCCACATCGAGACCCTGATGCGCGCCCTCCCGCGTGACTGCAAATTGGTCACTGTGATAGATGGCCATCCTGCAACACTTGCCTGGCTGGGGTCGGTCGAGGGTCACAAAACCATTCCGCTGGGCGTAGAGCATTTTGGCCAGACCGGCACGATCGGTGACCTTTACGCGCATTACGGAATTGATGCTTTGTCGATCGTGGAAAAGGTTTCGCAGCTTACATTCGGGAAACCGGTGTCTTTCGCACATTCGGGCTGACACGTAGCACCTGGATGCCACTGTCATTGCCATCTGTGATATTGCAAAACCATAGGGTCCGATGGTTTCAATTTGCTATTTTTCATATTTTTCAAATTTCTACAGCGGCGCTCTGTATGGGTTTTGCACCGGCCAGGGCCGCCATCAAGCATGCTGTCACGGCCATCTCCCCTCTTCCAGCGCCTGCGGAACAACAAAATTTCGGACAGCGGATTGACAGGCCGATAGTCGCAACCGCATACTGGACCAATCCGGTATTGGT
Organism: Sulfitobacter sp.; assembly: GCA_024636405.1. The sequence goes on from JAGXHC010000075.1 coordinate 2,659, forward strand.
TCAAAAAGGCTTGATTTTGTCCCTGATCAACGACGCAGCGTCACAAACATTGCTGGAAGTGCATGATTTCAGCCTGCGGTTTCGCGGCGCGCCGAGCGACCAGATCAACCACGTCAGTTTTTCGGTCAGCCCCGGCAAAACGCTGTGTATCGTGGGCGAAAGCGGGTGCGGAAAAAGCGTTACATCCTTGGCGATGATGGGCCTGCTTCCCAAAGGCGCCGCCGACATCCGTTCAGGACAAATGGTGTTTGAAGGACAATCGCTTGATCTAGCCGATCATACCGCCATGCGCAAATTGCGCGGCAGCCGCATGACCATGATTTTTCAGGAACCGATGTCGTCGCTCAACCCGGTCTTTCGCATCGGCGACCAGATTGTCGAAGCGGTTCAGGCGCATAATGAAATATCCAAATCGGGGGCCACCGACCGCGCCGTGGCCATGCTTCAGCGGGTGGGCATTCCAGCCGCCGAAAAGCGGATGCGCGATTATCCCCACCAGTTGTCTGGCGGTATGCGTCAGCGGGTGATGATCGCAATGGCACTGGTCAACGACCCCGCGCTTTTGATTGCCGATGAACCTACTACCGCGCTTGATGTAACCATTCAGGCGCAGATCCTGGAATTGATCCGCGACCTGCAGGCGCAGACCAATATGGGCACCATCATGATCACCCATGATCTGGGTGTGGTGGCAGAGATCGCGGATACTGTCGCGGTGATGTATGCCGGCACGATTGTGGAAACCGGCCCGGCCGAGCGTATCTTCAATGACCCGCAGCACCCTTATACCATCGGTCTGATGTCCTCCATTCCGCAGCTGACAGGGGCGCGCGGGCGGCTGTCTACGGTGCCGGGCATGGTGCCCACGGCGCTAAACATGCCGCCGGGATGTCGGTTTGCATCGCGCTGTCCTTTTGTGCAATCGGTCTGCACCACCGCGCCGCCCCTCGTTTCTCTTGGCGGTGAGCATCAGGTGGCCTGCCACTTTGCACCGCTTGAAACCAAGCTGAAGCTAAGCGCATGAGTGGCACAATTCTTCAGGCGCGCGGGCTGAAAAAGCACTTCAAAATTGGCGGTGGTGTGCTGGGCGCGGGCGGTGTGGTGCGTGCCGTTGACGATGTGTCCCTTGATGTTCGCCGCGGCGAGACCTTTGCCATTGTCGGTGAATCCGGTTGTGGCAAATCAACGCTGGCCCGTCTGTTGATGCGTCTGTTGTCGCCCACCGACGGCAACGTGACCTTCGACGGGACCGATGTCCGCACATTGAAGGGCCGCGATCTGACGGCATTGCGGCGCGACATGCAGTTCATATTCCAGGACCCGTTTTCGTCGCTTAACCCCCGGATGAGCGTGGGCAAGCTGATCGGCGAGCCGCTGGAAACCCATTTCCCTGAGATGACCCGAGCAGAGCGGCGCAGCAAAGTGGCCGGGCTTCTGGACAAGGTCGGTCTGCGCCCCGAACACGCAGAGCGTTATCCGCACGAATTCTCCGGCGGTCAGCGCCAGCGCATCGGAATTGCCCGCGCGCTGGCGTCTGCGCCGAAACTGATCATTGGCGATGAACCGGTGTCGGCGCTGGATGTCTCGGTGCAGGCACAGGTGATCAACCTGCTTGGCGATCTGCGCGATGAATTGGGACTGACGCTGGTGATCATCGCCCATGATCTGGCGGTGATACGGCACATGAGCGACCGTGTGGCGGTCATGTATCTGGGGCAAATCGTGGAGCAAGGCACGGTGGAGACGGTTTTTCAGCATCCGCGACACCCCTACATCCGTGCCCTGCTGTCAGCCATCCCGGTGGCGGCTTATGGTCGCCGCAACACCCAAAGCGCGCTGCACGGCGAAATGCCAAGCCCGGCAAACCCGCCTTCGGGATGCCGTTTCCACACCCGCTGTCCGTATGTGCAGGACCTTTGCAAATCGCAGGCCCCTTCCCTGCGGCCCACTGAAAGGGAGGAAAGCCACGTCGCGGCCTGCCACTTTTTCGAAGATATCGCCGCAGCCGAGCCCGATCGAGGGCTTGCCGAAACCCCGCCGCGCGCGCCGGGGGCAACCGCGCGTTTCGCGCTTTATCACGATGCCATGCAGGAACGGGCAGATGCCCGATCCCGCCAAGACCAAGAATAACAGGCTGAACCCAATCTTATTCCATCAACAGGAGAGATCGACATGACACTCACGAAACTGACACTTGCTGCCGTCTTGCTGGGCGCCACGACGCTGGGCGCTCAGGCCGCCGACCTGCGCATCGCGCTGCAATCGGACGCCGATGTTCTGGACCCTGATCAGTCGCGCACGTTTGTGGGGCGGATCGTTTACACCGCGCTGTGTGACAAGCTGGTCGACATCTCGCCCGATCTTGAAATCATCCCGCAACTGGCAACCGAATGGTCGTTCTCGGACGATGGCAAGCAGTTGACAATGAAACTGCGTGACGACGCGGTGTTCCATGACGGCACCCCGTTTGACGCCGAAGCTGTGGCCGCCAATATTGACCGCAGCCAGAATTTTGAGGAATCGCGCCGCAAGTCCGAGCTGTCGTCGATCACCGGTGTCGAGGTTCTGGGCAGCCATGAGATCCGGTTTGATCTGGCAGACGCCGATGCAACGCTGATGGCCCAGTTTGCCGATCGCGCGGGCATGATGGTTTCGCCGACTGCCGCAACCGAAGCGGGTGCCGATTTTGGCCTGAACCCGGTCTGTTCCGGCCCCTACAAGTTCAAGGAACGCGTGGCACAGGACCGCATCGTTCTGGAGAAATTCGCAGACTACCATAATGCCGACGACTATCATTTCGATACCGTGACCTACCTGCCGATCCCGGACACCACGGTCCGGCTTGCCAACCTGCAATCGGGCGACATCGATATGCTGGAACGACTGGCTGCAACCGATCTGGCGCAGGCCGAAGCAGATCCCGGCATTCAGGTGCAAAGCGCTGTTTCGCTTGGATATCAGGGCATTACCTTTAATGTCGGCAACGGTGACAAGGCCGACAACCCCTGGGGCAAGGACAAACGTCTGCGTCAGGCGCTGAGCCTTGCCGTTGACCGCGACGCGATCAATCAGGTTGTGTTCAACGGTGCCTTCGCCGCGGGCAACCAGCCCTTCCCGCCGACATCTCCCTGGTACAGCAAGGATTTCCCGGTCCCGACGCGTGACGTGGAAAAGGCCAAGGCACTGTTGGCCGAGGCCGGATTTCCCGACGGTATTGATCTGGAAGTACAGGTGCCCAATACCACCATTCCGCTGCAACTGATGCAGGTGGTACAATCAATGGCGGCCGAAGCGGGCATCCGCATTTCGCTGGTCTCCAAGGAATTCGCGACGCTGCTCTCGGATCAGACTGCGGGCGATTACACCGCCAGCCAGATTGGGTGGTCAGGCCGGGTGGACCCGGATGGCAACATCCATCAGTTCATGACCACCGACGGCGGGATCAACGATTCAAAGTTCGCGAATGCCGAGGTTGACACACTTCTGTATACCGCACGGACCTCCAACGATCAGGCCGTCCGCAAGGAAAGCTATAATGCGGCCCGCGCGATCCTAAATGACGAAGCCCCGATTGTGTATCTGTATCACGAGACATGGATCTGGGCGCTGGATTCCGCAATCTCGGGGTTTACGCCTTATCCTGATGGGATGATCCGGCTGGAAGGCATGAAAAAAGAAGAAGGCTAAGCCTTCTGCCCTGCACACCGCCGGTGTCGATCCGGCGGTGTCTCCTCTTTCATATGAGGCATTCTCAGATGCTGTCCTTTATCCTGCGCCGGGTGATCATCGCCATCCCCACGATCATTCTGATCTCGATCTTTGTGTTTACCCTGCAAAAGCTGCTGCCGGGCGATCCGGTGCTGGCAATGGCGGGCGAAGAACGCGATCCGCAGGTGCTTGAGTTTCTGCGCGAGAAATATCGACTGAACGATCCGATCCCGGTGCAGTATTTCACCTGGATCGGGAATGCGGTGACGGGCGATCTGGGCATATCGCTGCGCACCAATCAACCGGTGCTCGAACTGATCGGGCAAAAACTGCCTGTGACCATTCAGCTTGCCACGATGGCGATGATCTTTGCGCTGCTGATCGGCATTCCGGCCGGTATCTTTTCGGCGGTGAAAAAGGGCACATTCGTTGACTACATCGCCAATGTGGTCGCTCTGTCGGGGTTGTCGATCCCCAACTTCTGGCTGGGAATCATGTTGATCCTGCTGGTGTCGGTGAAATGGCAATTGCTGCCCGCGTCCGGCTATGTGCCGCTAAGCGAGGATCCTGTCAGGTCCATCATGGTGATGATCATGCCGGCATTTGTGCTGGGCACCGCACTTGCTGCGACATTGATGCGCCATACCCGGTCGGCCATGCTCAGTGTGCTGAGTTCTGATTATGTCCGTACCGCGCGGGCCAAGGGCCTGGTGGAACGGCGCGTGATCCTTAAACACGCCTTTCGCAATGCGCTGACGCCGATTGTCACGCTGACCGCCCTTTTGTTTGGTGAACTGATCGCAGGCGCGGTTCTGACCGAGCAGATTTTCACCATCCCCGGTTTTGGCAAGCTGGTCGTGGATGCGGTGTTCAACCGCGATTACGCAGTGGTGCAGGGCATCGTGCTGGTGACTGCGGTGGGGTTCATCTTTATGAATTTGCTGGCCGATGTCGCCTATGTGCTGTTGAACCCGCGCCTGAGGAAACAATAATGGCCCAGCCCGCCACCCCGATGACAATCGACGCCGAAAGCGCCGCTGATCCCGTGCTGTCGGCGCGCCCCGAAAACCGCGTCTGGAAGAAATTTCGCATGCACCGCAGTGCGATGCTGGGCGGCGTGCTGGTGGTGTTTTTCGTGTTCATCGCCCTTGCCGCCCCGATACTGCCAATCGCCGATCCGATTGCGACGGATTGGGGTGCCATCCGCAAGGCGCCGTCCTGGGCGCATTGGCTGGGCACCGATGATCTTGGCCGCGATGTGCTGTCGCGTCTGGTCTGGGGGGCGCAGGCATCGCTGCTGGCGGGCGTCGTGTCAGTGGCCATCGCGCTTGGGCTTGGGGTGCCTTTGGGGATCGTGGCGGGGTATTTCGGCGGCTGGACCGATGCGATCATTTCGCGCTGCACCGAAGCGCTGCTGGCCGCCCCGTTCTTGATCCTGGCCATTGCGCTGGCCGCTTTTCTGGGGCCAAGCCTGACCAATGCGATGATCGCCATCGGCATCTCTGCCACCCCCGTTTTCATTCGCCTGACACGCGGGCAGGTCCTGAGCGTTGCCGCCGAAGACTATGTCGAAAGCGCGCACGCCATCGGTCTGTCGACCCCGCGCATCCTGCGCCGCTACATCTTTCCCAACGTGCTGCCGCCGGTGCTGGTGCAGGCCACGCTGACCGTGGCCACCGCCATCATTGCCGAAGCATCGCTTTCGTTTCTTGGACTGGGTCAGCAACCGCCGTCTCCGTCATGGGGTTCAATGCTGAACACCGCGAAGAATTTTCTCAATCAGGCGCCTTGGATGGCGCTTTGGCCCGGCGTTGCGATCTTTCTGGTCGTGCTGGGCTTTAACCTTCTGGGCGACGGGCTGCGCGATGCGCTGGACCCGCGCGAACATTAACAAACGGAGAAACCATGACCGATTTTACCACCCGCCCCGAAATCCGAGGCTCGTTCGGGGTCGCGACGTCGACCCATTGGATTGCCTCGGCGGTCGGCTTTGGTGTTCTTGAAAAGGGCGGCAATGCCTTTGACGCGGCCGTGGCAGCAGGGTTTGTGCTTCAGATCGTCGAGCCGCATCTGAATGGGCCTGCGGGCGATCTTCCGATCATTTTTCACAGCGCCAAGACCGATCAGACCAAGGTGGTCTGCGCCCAGGCCGTCACCCCGGCTGCCGCCACCATCGCGCACTACAAGGCGCAGGGGCTGACGCTGATCCCCGGTTCGGGACTGCTGTCCACCGTGGTGCCCGGCGCCTTTGACGGCTGGATGTTGATGCTGCGCGATCACGGCACAATGGGGCTGCGCGACGTTCTGCAACCCGCCATCGACTATGCCCGCGACGGTCATCCGATGCTGCCAAGGGTCGCCAACACGATCGCAGGGCTGGCGGATTACTTTGCCGCCGAATGGCCCACCTCTGCCGAGGTCTGGACGCCGGGCGGCACGGCACCCAAACCCAATACCAATTTCAAGAACCCGGATCTGGCCGCGACCTACGACCGGCTGGTCAGTGACGCCGAAGCTGCGTCTGACGATCGCGTGGCACAAATTGACGCGGCGCGCGCTGTCTGGTCGACAGGGTTCATCGCCGACGCCATCTTTGACTATCTCAAGGATGCCTGTGTCCATGATGTGTCGGGGCAGAAAAACCGGGCGGTGCTGGCACCCGAAGACATGGCAAACTGGTCGGCCAGTTATGAGGATACGCTTAGCTATACCTACCACGGCTGGACAGTTCACAAGACCGCGCCTTGGTCGCAGGGGCCGGTTTTGTTGCAGACACTCGCGATTCTCAAGCACTTCGACCTTGGCGCAATGGACCCGATGGGCGAAGAATTCGTTCATACGGTGATCGAGGCGATGAAGCTGGCCTATGCCGACCGCGAAGCATACTACGGCGACCCCGATCACAGTGACATCCCGATGGATCACCTGCTGTCAGACGCCTACAACGCTGACCGGGCCACGCTGATTTCGGACCGCGCCTCGCTTGAGCAGCGTCCCGGTCGTGCGCCGGGGTTTGAACATCTGGCGGATGCCTATGTCGAACGCGCCGGGCGCGATTTCGGCGTCGAGAACGCAGCGCCGCAAGAACCCACAATGGCGCATCTGACAGAAAAGCGCGGCGACACCGTGCATCTGGATGTGATCGACCGCTGGGGAAACATGGTGTCGGCAACGCCCTCTGGCGGCTGGCTGCAAAGCAATCCGGTGATCCCCGGACTTGGCTTTCCGCTGAACTCGCGCGCGCAGATGTTCTGGCTGGAGGAAGGTCTGCCGACGTCGCTGGCCCCAAACCGTCGCCCGCGCACCACGCTGACGCCTTCGCTGGCCGAAAAACCCGACGGCACCCGGCTTGTTTTCGGAACTCCCGGCGGCGATCAGCAGGACCAGTGGCAGTTGATCTGGTTCCTGCGTCTGGTGCATCATGGGCTGGATCTTCAGGAAGGCATGGACGCGCCGCTGTTTCACACGATGCACTTTCAAAACAGCTTTTTCCCGCGTCAGGCGCTGACAGGTGAGATGATGATCGAACCCAATGTCGGGGATGCCGTGATTGATGGCTTGCGGGCGCGCGGCCATATCGTGACCGTGGCAGCGCCCTGGACAGTGGGCCGGCTGACCGCCGCGATGCGCCACCCCGACGGCAGCTTGCAGGCAGCGGCAACGCCCCGGCTGATGCAGGCCTATGCGGTCGGGCGCTAGCCATGACCTATTCGATTATTGCCCGCGAACCCGACACCGGCGAGATCGGGATCATCGTCGCCAGCAGGTTTTTCGCCTGTGGCGCTGCGGTGCCCTATGTCGGGCGGCGCGTTGCCGTGGCCACACAAGCGTTCGTCAATCCGCTTTGGGGCACCGAGGGGCGTCGGCGGCTTGAGACCGGCGAAACCGCACAGACGGTGTTGGATGAATTTGCCACCCGCGATGCGGGCCGTGACATTCGCCAATGCCACATGATGGATACTGCGGGAAATTTCGCGGCCCATACAGGGGCTGCTTGCGTGGATTGGGCCGGGCACCGGTCAGGCACATATCATTCGGTTGCGGGAAATATGCTTGCCGGACCACAGGTCGTTCAGGCGACCTTTGATGCCTATGCCGCAGCACCCGAAATGCCGCTGGCGGCGCGGCTGATTGCGGCCATGCGCGCGGGCGAAATGGCAGGCGGTGACAAACGCGGCAAACAGGCGGCGGGGCTGGTGATCCACCGGGGCCAGGACCATGCCTATCTGGACCTGCGCGCCGATGACCACGCCGACCCGCTAAGCGAATTGGAAAGGCTGCTGGATGTGGCGGGCGAACGGTATCTGCACGTCGCAGATGCGATGCCGACGCGCGACGATTTTTCAGGCAGCACGGACCGTGGGCCGATCGACATGGCCATCGCAAACGCTGAACGCGAACGCCTGCGCGCGGGGATGACAAGCCGATCTTTCGCCACGCTGCCCGACAGCGACGGCCACAGCGGCGGGTCGTGACCCAATGATTGCGCTTGATCTCAACAGCCTGCTGCCGCTTTTGGCCATTGCCATCGGTGCCGGTATCGCCGGCGGCGTATTGGCCGGTTTGCTGGGCGTGGGCGGGGGCATCGTGATAGTCCCTGCGCTGTATCTTGCGCTTTCGACGGCGGGGATGGACCCGGCAAGCACGATGCAGGTGGCGGTGGGAACCTCGCTTGCCACCATCGTATTTACATCACTTTCATCGGGATACGGCCACTTCAGACGGGGCGCCATCGACATGGCGCTGCTCAGGTTATGGGCGCCTTCGCTGTTGGTCGGGGTCATCATCGGCGCGTTGCTCGGGGGTTTTGTTTCGGGGCTGATCCTGGTCGCTGTCTTTGCCGTCGTGGCCGCCTTGGTCGCCATCGACATGATCTTTCGCAAAACCAGTGACGCACCCGCCGTGCGCAGCTTTTCCAAGCCGGTCTGGGCGGCGTTGGGCACGCTCACCGGGGCGCTTTCTGCTATGATGGGTATCGGCGGGGGCACCATCGGTGTGCCGCTGCTGAATTTTCTGGGCTATGATATTCGCCGCGCGGTCGGGACCTCTGCCGCGATCGGCTTCATCATCGGCCTGCCCGGTGCTGCGGTCTATGCGATCACCGGTCTGGGCGCAGTCGGTTTGCCGCCCTTCTCACTGGGGTATGTCAACCTTGCGGCGGCGGCCATCATCATTCCGCTCACCAGCAGCTTTGCGCATGTGGGTGTGAAACTTGCCCACAGCATCCCGCGCCGCGCCTTGCGGTTTGCATTTGGCATTTTTCTGATGATAACATCACTTCGGATGTTTTTGGACCTTTTCAGAACCTTGACTGCCAATGGATGACAACGCGCCCCGTTCCCGGCAGCAAGTTGCGCTGGCCGAGACATTGCGCGCGGCGATCCTCAAGGGCGATATGCTGAACGACGGGCGCATGCCGCCGGAGCGTGCTCTTGCTGAACGCTTTGGCGTCAGCCGCGCGCGTCTGCGTCTGGCGCTGGGTCTGTTGCAGGACGATGGCACGATCTTTCGCCGCCACGGCCAAGGCACTTTCGCCGCACCCCCCCCCGCGACCAATGTCGACAGCCTGCGATCGCTGGCCCGTCAGGTGACACCGCGCGATGTGATGGAAGTCAGACTTGAGGTCGAACCGGCGCTGGCGGCATTGGCCGCCGACCGGGCGCAGCCACAGGAGATTGAGGTGCTTTGCCAACTGATGCGCGCCACATTGAATTTGACGGATATGGGTGCCTATGAGGCGGCAGATGATATGTTTCATTACAAGATCGCGGAAACAGCACGAAACCCGCTTTTTCTGACGGTCTACGAAGCCATCAGATCCGTGCGCCACGAAGCCGCCTGGACCAAGCAGCGCCGTGAAAGCTACTCTGCGCAAACGCTGCACGTGTTGGGGGACCAGCACCAGACACTGGCCGATGCGATTTCGCGGCGTGACAGTCTTGCGGCTGCTGCCGCGATGGAGCAGCATTTGCTTACGGTGTCCAAAACCCTGTTGCGCGAACGGGTGCGCAAGATCGAACTGGATCTGTGAATCCGGCGCATGTCGGCACGGGTTGCAGCCCAGACCGCACTAATGACCCAACAGGTGCGACGTTATCTTCGTTTGCCCTTTGCGATCGTCGTCTGCTGTGCGAAGACGGCGGCGGGCAACTGCGCGGTAAATGCCAGTCGCAAGAAAGTTATTCCAATTCAAATGCTTGGCCGTCCTCTCCACCGTTATGGCGTCCAAACAATCGGTTGACGATGCTGGTATTCGACCCACATTGGGTCAGACTTAGATATTTCACATAACAGGAGCCTATGATGGCCGGGTTTGATGCTTACGACGAACATGACGCAGTCGGCCTTGCCGATCTGGTCAAACGCGGTGAAGTGTCGCCGGCTGATCTGCTCGAAACAGCGATAGACCGTGCCGAACAACGCGATCCAATCATCAACGCAATGTCGCAAAAACTGTATGATCATGGCCGCACGGCAATCGAAAACGGACTTCCCGATGGACCATTCAGCGGTGTGCCTTTCCTGCTCAAAGACGCCGGTGCCGATCTGGCCGGGTATCCCACCTTCAATGGCGCAAGACTGCTGACGCAAGAAGTTGCACCGACCGATTCAACTATCGTAGAGCGCTACAAGGCCGCCGGACTGGTTATTTTCGGCAAAACGACGACGCCGGAATTTTCGCTGGCGGCATCGACGGAAACCAGCCTGACAGGTGCCACCCGCAACCCCTGGGATCGTGGGCGCGTCGCGGGCGGATCATCGGGCGGCGCGGCGGCGGTGGTTGCGGCGGGCATCGTTCCTGCGGCGCATGGCAGCGACGGTGGCGGCTCCATCCGTATTCCGGCATCGTGCTGCGGATTGTTCGGCATGAAACCCACCCGCGCGCGCAATCCCTCCGGCCCCCAAAGCGGCGAAGGCTGGGGCAGCCTGTCAGTCGCGCATGTGCTGACCCGATCGGTGCGCGACAGTGCCGCCATGCTGGACATCACCCAAGGCATGGCGCCGGGCGATCCTTATTGTGCGCCCGCGCGCGAACGGCCCTATCTGGAAGAAGTGACAACCGCGCCCGGCAAGCTGCGGATCGGGTATCAGACCGCGCCCGTTTCCGGTGCGATGGTCGCAGAACCGTGCCGACAGGCCGCCGCCGAAGCGGCCGGATTGTTGACTTCGCTGGGCCATGAGACCGAAGAAGTCGCGCTGCCCGGTGACTGGGATGCGTTGCAACAGGCACTTTGGGTGCTTGTCGCAACCAACATCTCGCGCAACATCGGCGTTATCGCGGACCGCCGATGCACCCCGGTTCTGCCGACCGAAGTTGACAGCGTGACATGGAACGCCATTGAATCCGCGCACGCCATGTCCGCCCATGACTACGCTCAATCGCTGTACGCGATCCACCGCCAATCCCGGCTTATGGCTGCTGTGCATGACCGATTTGACATAATCGTCAGCCCCACTGTGGCCACCCTGCCCCCCGAACTTGGTGTGCATCACACCGATACCGACGATATCGGTGCCTACGGTGCCGCGCTGGCTGCGTTTTCTCCGTTCACGCAGATGTTCAACATGACCGGCGCGCCCAGCATGTCGGTGCCGCTTCACTGGACCGAAGGCGGATTGCCTGTGGGTGTGATGTTCTCGGCCCCGTTCGGACGCGAAGACATGTTGTTTCGCCTTGCAGGACAGTTGGAATCCGAGCGGCCGTGGTTTGATCGTCGCCCCGATCTGGGCGAATGATCTGGGCCTGTGACGTGCTGCGACATGTAAGCGCCGGTTCAAGCGATACCGCCGCCGCCTGATCTGCGCGTTCGCACCGGTTGGCAAACTGTACCCTTCCCCGGCCTTTGGTCATCCGGCCATCGGCGGCAATCGGGGCGTCGCGCACCGCCGCCGCATCCATACGGCGTGAACAGATGTTTGTGGATGCGCCCCGTGACCTTTGTGCTATTTCAGCACGATGGACATCGTACTGATCACAACCGTCATTGCATCGCTTTTCCTGGTCATCGGCATTTCAGAGCCGTTGGCGGCGCGTCTGCGGCTGCCCTATACCGTTATTCTGGCCATTGTCGGGATCATGATCGGCGTCGGCGCGGCGTTTTTCCTGCGCACGGAGCTGACCGATGCGCTGAACCCCGTGGCCGAAGCGATCCTGGACCTGCCGATCCGGTCGAATGTGTTTTTGTATGTTTTCCTGCCCACATTGCTGTTTCAGGCCACTCTGGGGATGAACCTGCGCCGGATGATCGACGATTGGGTGCCGATCCTGACACTTGCGGTTGTGGCTGTGGTGGTGGCGACGCTGTTCGTGGGCTACGCGCTTTCCTGGGCCAGCACGCTGCCGCTGGCGGCCTGCCTGCTGATCGGTGCCATCGTGTCCACAACGGACCCATCTGCGGTCGTCTCGATCTTCCGGTCCATTTCGGCGCCGCGGCGGTTGGCGCGGATCATTGAGGGCGAAAGCCTGTTGAACGATGCCGCAGCGATTGCGCTGTTCGGTCTGTTCATGGCCTATGTGATGCTGGGCTCGCCTGATCCCACGCTCAGCGATGCGTTGGCCCGGTTTCCGCTGCTGATCATGCGCGGCGCGGTAGTTGGCTGGGTCGCCGCGCGCTGTGCCGTTTGGGTGATGGCCTCTTTTGCGCGCTATGAACTTGCCCAGATTTCGATTTCCGTCGCCCTGCCCTATCTAGCTTATATTATTGCCGAACAAAGCGTTGGCGCGTCCGGTGTCATCGCCGTTGTCGCTGCGGGTCTCACCTTGAACCTGACAGGTCCGGGGCGGTTGCCACCCCAGGCATGGGCCAACCTGCGCGAGGTCTGGGACCTGCTGGCCCATTGGGCGGGCGCGTTGATCTTTATTCTGGCCGCCCTGCTGATCCCGCGGATCATGGAGGCGGTGCGGCTTGGTGATGTGCTTTTGATCGGCGTGGTTATCGTTGCCGCCATCGCGGCGCGGCTGGTCATCCTGTTCGGCCTTTTGCCCCTGTTGACACTGCTGCGCATTTCGCCGGTGGTTGAACGCCCCTACCGTGTCGCGATCCTTTGGGGTGGGCTGCGCGGCGCGGTCACGCTGGCGCTGGCGCTGGCGGTAACCGAAAGCGCGCTGGTTCCGCCCGAAATCAAGCGCGTGGTCGGAATTCTTGCGACCGGCTTCACGCTTTTCACGCTGATCGTGCAGGGTACGACGCTGCGCTGGGTGATCGGACGGCTGGGTCTTGACCGGCTTTCGCCGCTTGATGCGGCGCTGTCAAATCAGGTGATCGCCGTCGCATTGCAATCCGTGCGCGAGGATGTCGCGGCGGCCACCGAAAATTACGGCCTTGCCCGCGAGACCGTGCGCGCCGAGGCCAAGGCGTTTGGCGAAAGGCTCGACAAGGCGGTCCGTTGCGCCGAGGAAAGCGAGGCGCTGCTCGATCGGGACCGCATCACCCTTGGCTTGATTGCGCTTGCCGGGGCCGAGCGCGAACTGATCCTTGAACGCTTCCGCGAGAGGGCGATATCGAACCGGCTGGCGGAAAAGGCCCTGTCGGATGCTGACCGGCTGATCGAGACGACGCGCCTTGGTGGACGCACCGGCTACCGGCGGGCAGCGCGGCAAAGCCTTGGCTTTGGTCTGCACTTCAACGTGGCGCTGTTTCTGCACAACCGGCTGCGGCTGTCGTCAATGCTCGCCCGGCTGACCGCCGACAGGTTCGAAATCCTGCTGGGCCAGCGCCTGATCCTGCGTGATCTTGACGGGTT
>JAGXHC010000076.1 GCA_024636405.1 Sulfitobacter sp.
AGCATAATCGACGGCGGAATGAGAATGCCCAGCGTTCCACCCGCACAGATGATGCCCGCAGCGAATGAAGGGTCATATCGCGCCTTGAGCATTGCAGGCAGGGCAAGCAGCCCCATCAGGGTCACGACGGCGCCCACGATCCCGGTTGCGGTGGCAAACAGCGCGCAGGTGATCAGCGCGGCCACACCCATTGAGCCGGGCACATTCTTTGATGCGATATTAAGCGTGGTGAACAGCCTGTCCACGATGTTTGAGCGTTCGACGATGTAGCCCATAAACAAAAACAGCGGGACGGCGGTCAGCACTTCGTTGGACATCACGGTAAAGGTCTGGTTCACGAACAGATCGAATATTCGGTTGTTGAATAACCCCTCGAACCACGTCGACCATTGTTCCCACGGGCCGGCGGTTTCTTCGAGCCGGTCAAAGCTTCGCCACATCCGGCGCGCGTCGAAATAGGCATAGTATCCAAAGCCAATTCCCATCGCCATCAGCGTGAATGCGATCGGAAAGCCAAGGAAAACGAATATGATGAAGAGCCCGAGCATCATCAGGGCAATTTGCGGATCCGTCATGTGATGTGGTCTTTCTCGGCCTTGTTGGCGGCCCGCATCATGAGGTCTTCTGTTTCAAAGACGTCTTCATCTGCTTCAAGCCAGTAATTATTGCGCATCGCAAGAATGCATCGGCATACCTGTGCCATGCCTTGAATAAACAGCAAGATACCTGCGGCCACGATCACCGCCTTGAATTGGTAAATCGGCACGCCTGCCGGGCTGTTGACCGACACCTCACCATAGCTCCACGATCGCGCGGCATACTTCCAGCCCGCCAGTATCAGAGCCGTCACACCGGGGAAAAAGAAGATCAGGTACAGCACCAGATCAATCTTGGCCTGCGTTTTGGGTTGCAGGAGCCGGTACAGGAAATCCCCCCGCACATGACCGCCGCGCGACAGGGTATAGGCACCGCCCATCATGAACAGCGACCCGTACATGATAAAGGAGACATCCAGCGCCCATGCCGTGGGACTGTTCATCACATAGCGGACAAAAACTTCATAGCCGGTGCCCAGCGACATCAGCAAGATAAGCCAGGCAAATGCCTTGCCGAACCATGCGGATAGGTTATCGGCGAACCCAATGAATGATACCATTTTGAACTTTACCCTCGCGAAGAAATCCCGGCACGGGCTGTGCCGGGATTCGCCTTACTTATCGTCTGGCGTGATCAGAGTTTGATTTTGCCAGGGAAGTAATGTTCGTACGCCAACCCATAATCAGGCGCGTTCATCAACTCGTAGTATGAAACACGACTGACCCAATCGCGCTGACTGTCGAGGGTCTTTTTCATGAACGGATCAGCTTCCAGTGCAGGGATCAGTTCGTCCCATGCCTTAAGCTGCGCATCCAGGATCTCCTTGGATGTGCGATGAACGTTGACCCCTGCGTCATTCTGCAGGAACTGAAGGTCTGCTGAATAGCGATTCATGGCCTTTGCGGTATTCGCGGTTGAAACCGCTTCGACACCATACTTCAGGATGGCCTGAAGATCAGGATCCAGATCTTCCAGGAAAGTCTTGGAGAACAGGAATTCGAAGCTTTCAGAAGCCTGATGATAGGACGACAGGTAGTAGTGCTTTGCTACGTCCTGCGCGCCGAAATCCTTGTCAGACGACGGGTTGTTGAATTCAAACGCGTCGATCACGCCACGCTCCATTGCGGGAACGATTTCACCGCCCGGCAACTGCGCCACGGACATGCCAAGCTTTGCCATCAAGTCAGCGGCAAGGCCAACGGTCCGGTACTTGAAACCCTGCAGATCGGCGACGGTATTGACCTCACCTTTGAACCAGCCAAAGGGCTGGGCGAACATCGGAAAGCCCATGTAGCCGACAACATCAAGATTCATGATGTCTTGGGTAAGTTCATTATAAAGCGCCTGGCCACCGCCTTCGTAGAACCATGACAGCATTGTCGTGGCGGAGCCGCCGAAAACCGGGCCCGTACCGAAAAGCGACGCCGCCTTGTTTTTGCCGTACCAATAGACGGGCACCGAATGGGCCGCATCAATCAAGCCATCATTGACGGCATCCAGCACCTGAAACGCAGCAACCACGGCACCGGCCGGCAGCACATCCACCTTGAGCCGTCCGCCAGACATTTCCTCGACGCGGGTGGCGTAATCACGGGCAAAATCCTGCCAGATATTGGCATCATTCCACGAAGTCTGCATTTTCAAGACAAGCGGCGCCTGCGCAAGAACGGCAGGAGCAGCAAGCATTCCCCCCGTGGCAACACCCCCGGCAAGCGCTGACTTAGTCAGAAACGAACGCCGGTTAAATTTTTGATTTGTCGACATATTTTCTCCTCCCAGAGCGATCGCGCGTTTTCTCGTTTCACAGATGGTATAAGACGACGATCTAAGATGACATTCTAACGCGTCGGTTTTGATTGGCAAGAAAACAAGCGCGACAGATGTGCGATGTGGGTCATCACTTTATTGTCTGCCATACCGTGCAAGCGCAGCAATCCGGCAGACAAACAGGTCAGGATCGACGCAAATAGATTGCCAAATCTTCACGCTAATGCTGGCTTTTGTTTATTCGATCCTATTGTTGCAATTTACTTTTCAACGCCCTGTTCTTTGCTGCGTGTCAGGCTGGCCAGCAGGTCGGCAAAGCGGTCTCCCTGGATCATAATGTGGTCGCGCATCGCGCAATTTGCCGCGGTCAGGTCACCAGAAGAAATCGCATGCACAATATCCCCGTGCTCTACCAGCGATTTGCGCATTCTGTCTCGTGCGCGCAATTGCAGGCGACGATAGGCCTTGAGCGGTTTCTGCAAACGATGAATTTCTTCTTGAAGAAATGCGTTTCCGCTCATCTGCCGGATGAGGTCATGGAAAACTTCGTTCTCATAGTAATAGCGGTCGCTGTCGCCGCTTTGGGCCGCGTGTGCGCAAAGTTCATGGCTTGTCTGCAAGGCCGATACATCTTCGGCGGTTGCACGGCGCGCCGCGTTCATGGCGCAAAGCGCTTCTAGTTCGGCCATCACCTGGAACATTTCGCTTAATCGTTGAGGCCCGACGTCCACAACAAAGGCACCCCTGCGCGGCAGGTGCACGATCAGCCCCGTTTCAGCGAGCTGGAAAATGGCTTGGCGGACAGGGGTGCGGGATACGCCGAATTCGTCCGCCAGGCTGACTTCATCAAGCCGGGTGCCGGGGGGGAATTGTCCGGTGAGGATTCGGTCTTCCAGTGCTTCGCGCAAGGAAGAACCCTTCTTTTCTTTCATTGATATCTTCCAATCGTCCGCGCAGGGTTCAGGTTTTGTGCATCATATGTTGGCTATTGTATACATAAACCTTGCAACGGAATACACAGATGCTTACCCATCAATCAGGCGGACCAACCGGGGGGAGATTCGGTTGCCGCAAACCAGTTCTGGGAGGAACACAAATGTCATACGTTAAATTTGGCACGGCAACGGCCCTGCTGCTTGGCCTGATGGCCAACGCGGGCAGCGCGGAAAACCTGAAGCTCAGCCACCAGTGGTCCGAAGGCGATGTCCGGCACCAAGTCGCACAGATGGTAGCAGATGAAGTCGCCGCAGCCGATGTTGATCTCAAAATTCAGATTTTCCCGAACCAGACGCTGTTCAAAGCGCGTGAGCAATATACCCCCCTGTCGCGCGGTCAGTTGGACATGACCGTGCTGCCGTTAAGCTATGCCGGCGGGCAGCAGCCGGCCTACAACCTGACGTTGATGCCCGGTCTGGTGAAGAACCATGACCACGGTGACCGTCTGTCCAAATCGCCCTTTATGGACGAGATTCAGTCGATCATGGCAAAGGATGACGTGATCACGCTGGTCCACGGATACCTTGCAGGTGGGTTTGGATCAAACAAAGGGTGCATCACCGCACCGGAGGATGTGAAGGGCGTCAGCATACGCGCGGCTGGCAAATCGTTTGAGCAGATGTTGGCAGGTGCCGGCGCGTCGATTTCTTCCATGGCGTCCTCCGAGATCTACCCCGCCTTGCAGACGGGCGTTTTGGACGCTGCGAATACGTCATCTGAAAGCTTCGTCAGTTACCGGCTTTATGAGCAACTGAAGTGTTACACCCCTGCGGGTGAATATGCCCTGTGGTTCATGTACCAGCCGCTGTTGATGAACAAGACGACCTATGAGGGGCTGTCCGAAGAACAGCAAAACGCGCTGATGGAAGCCGGTAAAAATGCCGAAGCTTTTTATCTGGAGCAGGCAAAGCTGGGCGACGCGGCGGCGGCAAAGTCGTTCTCTGACGCCGGTGTGGAACTGGCAGAAATGTCCGAGGAAGATTTCAACGCCTGGCGTGAACTGGCAAAAACCACCTCCTACACCGCCTTTGTCGAAGAACTGCCCGATGGGCAGAAATTGCTCGACCTGGCCTTGTCCGTGGACTGA
Source organism: Sulfitobacter sp. (assembly GCA_024636405.1). Next base: position 4,448 of record JAGXHC010000076.1, read on the forward strand.
TTTCGTCATTTTGGGCGGCGGGACGACCTGCCGCCCATATTGTCCGTCTGCCCCCAAGGAGGTCACTCTTTGTGTCCCATACACATTCGCCCACTCCGGCCCATCCCACGCCTGTTATCGTACGGCTGATCGGCGTGATATCACTGGCCTGCGGGGTCATCGCGTCCTTCATGATCCTGGCCGCAGTCATCATCACCTGTCAGATGATCTTTATCCGCACCGTATTGAACAAATCCACAATCTGGCAGACCGAAGTCGTTATCTACCTGATGATTGCGGCCACGCTGATCGGATTGCCCTATGTCCAGAAGTTGCGCGGGCATGTGGGCGTGGATCTTTTGCCAACGCTGCTGCCGCAGAAATTTCAGCGGGCGCTATCTGTTGTGACGCTGCTGCTCACGGGGACAATGATCGCTATCATGCTGTTTTACGGCTATGAAATGTGGCACTTCGCGCTTGAGCGGAACTGGAAATCCGAAACAGTCATGGCGATCCCGTTGTGGATACCCTATCTGCCGATTCCGTTGGGATTTGGTCTGTTCCTGCTGCAACTGACTGCAGATTTGTGGATGGTCCTGTCCGGTGCGGCAATGGACGAAAAAGGCATGCCGATCGCGGACGCACCCATTGATCAGGGGGGCATCTGATGGATCCGCTGGTATTGGGGGGCTTTGTCGCAGTGGCGACGGTGCTTGTGCTTTTCTCCGGCGTGCCGGTTGGCGCCGGACTGCTGATTGTTGCCACATTTTTTCTGTTCGTATTCGACGGTGCCCGCAGCCTTCAGGCCTTGCCGGAACTGTTTTACGGCGACCTGAACTCTTTCGCACTTTTGTCGATCCCGATGTTCATCATCATGGGATCAGCGATATCTTCAACGCGGGCCGGTCCCGATCTTTATGAAGCGCTTGAGCGTTGGCTGACCAAGGTGCCCGGCGGGCTGGTGGTGTCAAACCTTGGCGCGTGCGCGCTTTTTGCCGCGATGTCAGGATCGTCGCCTGCGACCTGTGCTGCGATCGGAAAAATGGGCATCCCGGAGATGCGCAAGCGCGGCTATCCCGATGAGGTCGCCGCAGGTTCCATCGCTGCCGGCGGCACGTTGGGCATTCTTATTCCGCCGTCCGTCACGATGATTGTTTACGGGATCGCCACCGAAACCAGCATCGGGCGGCTGTTCCTTGCGGGTGTGCTGCCCGGCATCCTGTTGGTGTCGCTGTTCATCGCCTGGGCGATTTTCGACACATGGCGGCGCGGGGCCGCGGGCGTCGCACTGTCAGGCATCAGCTATACCTGGAAGCAGCGGTTTGAAATTCTGCCGCGTGTCATCCCGTTTATTCTGATCATTCTCGGGGTGCTCTATGCGCTTTATGGCGGCGTCGCCACGCCCTCCGAGACGGCGGCAGTTGGTGCGATGCTTTGCATCATCGTGGCCATTGTCGTTTACCGGATGTACCAGCCACGCGCACTTTGGGCCGTACTGCGCGATTCCACGCGGGAATCGGTGATGATCTTGTTTATCATCGGGGCGGCTGGCGTGTTTTCCTTTATGCTTTCTTCGCTGTTCGTCACACAGTCCGTGGCAGAGTGGATTGCCAATCTGGATGTGAACCGATGGTTTCTGATGGGGATCATCAACCTGTTTTTGCTGGTGGCAGGGTTCTTTTTGCCACCTGTGGCGGTGATCCTGATGTCGGCACCCGTCTTGTTGCCAATCATCATCACGGCCGGATTTGATCCTTATTGGTTCGCCGTTATTGTCACAATCAACATGGAGATTGGCCTCATTACACCGCCTGTAGGTCTTAATCTCTATGTCATCAACGGGATCGCGCCGGACATTTCCCTGCGCAAGATCCTTGTGGGGTCGATGCCCTTCGTCGGCTGTATGGTTCTTGCCATTGTCATCCTGTCGGCGTTCCCCGACGTCGTGACTTGGTTGCCGGATGTGGTGATGGGACCGGAGCTCTAGCGTGGATATTGCAATGACCAGAGCAAGCAGCATGCTGAATGATCTGATTGGCCGGGTGGCCGATGCCGGGCGCGGACTGCTGAAGCCTGCGCCGCAGGGCAATATTGCGGATATGTGCGATGCCCTTCTGACCGGCAAGGGAGAAGCGACAGGGCTGGCGCAGGCGCAGGCGATCTTTGATTGCTACGCTGCGCTTTCGCGTACGGAAAAAGGGGCATTCTTTGGGATCTTGCGCGACAGGTTTGGCGTTGATCGTGCCGCGACAGAGGCGGTCCTGAACGCGGATGACGATGCATCCTTGCGCAGGCTGCACGCGGTGTCGGAACCACGCTCGCAAGAGTTGATCAGGCGGTTGAACAGAGTACCAGGCGGCACGCAAAAGCTGGTGTCGATGCGTCAGGATCTGCTCAGCTTTATGGCAGAAGACGCGGCGTTGAAGCCGCTTGACGATGACTTTCGACACCTTTTCGCATCTTGGTTCAACCGTGGTTTCCTTGAATTGCGCAGCATTACCTGGGCAACATCTGCGGCCATCCTTGAGAAGATCATCCAATATGAAGCGGTGCATGAGATTGGCGGTTGGAGCGATTTGCGCCGCCGCGTGGCGGCACCCGATCGAATGCTATACGCCTTCTTCCACCCTGCGCTGCCGGATGATCCGCTTATTTTTGTCGAGGTCGCGCTGATTTCAGATCTGCCCAGCAGTATCGAAAACATTCTGGCGCCCGAACGGCCCGTGCTGCGGCCCGATGAGGCCGACACGGCGGTATTCTATTCGATTTCGAACTGTCAGGAGGGCCTGCGGGGCATTTCGTTCGGCAACTTCCTGATCAAACAGGTCGTCGAAGAATTGCGCCGTGATTTTGCCAATTTGCGCACTTTTGTCACGCTATCGCCTGTGCCCGGCTTGCGCCTGTGGGCTTTGGCCCAGCGGGATGCAAATTTGTTGCCAGATCGGTTTGGCCCGATCATCGACCGTGCCCAAGCAGGAGAGCATCCAGCCGAATTATCCGAACTTGCGGCGCAATATTTGCTGCTGGCACGGTCCGCGCGCGGCGGGGCCGCTGATCCGGTCGCACGTTTCCATCTGGGCAACGGCGCACGACTGGAGCGCATCAACCGCAACGCTGATACGTCTGTCCGAGGTCAGGATGCGTCATGGGGCGTGATGGTGAACTATCTTTATGATCTCGCCACGATTGAACGCAACCACGAGGCATATTCAACATCCGATGAGATAATTGCAGCCTCGACCGTGCGCCGGTTGTTGAAGAACCGCTGAGAAGGACACGACATGTACGACGGAAATCACCTGGCCAAGGTTCTACGGGGCGGGTCTGCTGTACGGGGCGACGCTGTTTTTTCCCTTGGACATGCAACCGGGTCTGACACCACCTATGCCTCCATCTGGGAGCAGGCGGAGCGCGTGGCTGGCGCGCTGATCGGCATGGGGGTTGAGCCCGGTGACCGTGTTGCGGTTCAGGCCGACAAATCGCTTGATATTATCGCGCTCTATCTTGGAACAATACTTGCGGGCGCTGTGCATCTGCCCTTGAACACCGCGTATACACCTGCGGAAGTGGGGTATTTCCTGTCTGATGCCACCCCGCGCGTCTTCGTTTGCGATCCTGACCGACAGGGCGAATTGGCAAAGGTAATCGCGGCGGCAGGGGTGAAAGTGGTTCTTACGTTAGACGCGGATGGAAATGGATCGCTTCAAACAGCAGTGAATGCAGCTGAACGAACCCCGCATGCTGTTCCGCGAAACTGCGATGACCTCGCCGCATTTCTTTATACTTCTGGCACAACCGGGCGTTCCAAGGGCGCAATGCTTACGCACGGCAACCTTGCCTCAAATGCGCTCACGTTGCGCGATTTATGGCAATTTTCGCCCGATGATACGCTGATCCACGCGCTGCCGCTGTTTCACACGCATGGACTTTTTGTGGCTGTCAACGTCACGCTGTGTGCCGGCGGCGCGATCATCCTGCACCGTGCATTTGACCCCGCTGACATCATTGCCGATTTTACCCGTGCAACGACGTTGATGGGTGTGCCGACCTTCTACACCCGGCTGCTGGCTGAGCCCGGCCTGACCGCGAGCGCTTGTACCGCAATGCGCCTGTTCATTTCCGGCTCGGCGCCGATGCTGACCGAAACCCATCACAAGTGGCAGGCACGGACCGGGCAGACGGTACTGGAACGCTATGGCATGACGGAAACCTGCATGAATACCTCAAACCCATATGACGGTCTGCGCAAACCCGGCACCGTGGGCCTGCCGTTGGACGGTGTGGAACTGCGCCTGGTGTCTGCCGACGGGGGCGCCATTGTAAAAGGAGAACCCGGCGGAATAGAAGTGCGTGGCCCAAATGTGTTCAAGGGGTACTGGAACATGCCCGAAAAGACCGCAGAAGAATTGCGCGCTGATGGCTGGTTCATAACCGGGGATATTGGCGAGATTGACGACGATGGCTACCTCACGATTGTGGGTCGCTCGAAAGATCTTATCATATCTGGCGGTTACAACATCTATCCCAAAGAAATCGAAACGCGGATCGACGCCATTGACGGCGTCATGGAATGCGCGGCTTTTGGCATTCCGCATCCGGATTTCGGCGAAAGCGTTGCTGTGGTCATCGTGAAGGAGATTGATAGCGACCTGACGTCCGAGATGATCTTGGAAAATGTTGCAGGCGATTTTGCGCGATACAAGCAGCCAAGATTGATCAAGTTTGTCGACGCGCTACCGCGCAATGCAATGGGCAAAGTTCAGAAAAACGTGCTGCGGGAGGAGCACCGTGGTGCGTAGAAAGCCTATCTCCGTGAACATCCGGATGGGGAGGCTACGATTGTCCAGATAATCCTTCGTTTTGCGGATTAGGAACCAACCGCTGCGCGATCCAGAGCGCGGCGAAAAATACCGCCACGCCCGCGATCACATCAATGACATGATGCCCGCCATGCGACAGGATCGCCGGAACCATCACCAGATTTAGCACGAGAGCAGGCCAGAACAGTGGGCTGCGTGCCAGAAACCAAACCACCATGCAGGCCATGATTGTGTGATAGGAAGGGGAGGCGATCGTACCCATGATAATCCCCGGCGCAATGAGCGCATTGCCATATGCTGCCATGTCCAGAAGGCGCGATGCCGTATCGTTATCGTAGACAAGCGCGACGGCCGCCTCCACCTCTGCCGGGATCTGAAAATAGGGGGCAGGGCCGAAGGTGGGAAAGCACCACCAGATTGCGATGGCGAACAGAAGCGATATTGTTCCTGTCAACAAGATGCGATGCAACGCCACAAGCCTTCCCATGAAGGATAGCGCGAAGATCACCACGAAGAGTTGCGGCAGAGATGAGCCATAGACCAGCGCCAGTGCCTTGCCCGCCAACGGGAACTGCGCCAGCCAATGCACCATCGCTGGCCAGGAATAGCCTGTCATGACACGATCAATCTGCATCAACTGCGCATCGTAGATCGTGCCCGCGATTGGAAACCGAAGATAGATCAGGATTGCGGCAACGCCGGAGAAGCCGATGTAAATCGCTGCTGCGATAGCACAAGAGGCCGTGCGCTGCATGTCCTTGTAAAGGCGGATGTAGCCGCCCAGCACCAAAAGGCCGCAGGCTGGCGCGAAGCTGATCAAAAAGGCCTGCCATGCCACGGGTTGTCCGAAAATATAAGACAGGACGAAACACAGTATCCCCAGCGCAACAGTCAGCAGGATCAGCATTGCCTCGGCCGGGTCCAATGCGCGATCCAGAAACGTGCGCAGGCGGCGTGGCGCGGCAGACCGGTCGCTGAAGTTCGGTGAAATATCGGTATACATAGCGGTCCTGATCATACGGGTCGTCCCTGATCATTCCAGCAGTTTTGGACTGAATTAAGGCAGGTACGGGGCATTCCGGCGTCGACGGCCATTGCGCCGCGCCATCGGCAGGCGCGTAAGTTGTGGAAAATTCTGTGGTAGCGGCCAGTTATCGGCACCGCAGGCTTTCTGCTTCTACGACATGGGCCGGCAAAAGCTGCCGCTCTGGCGTCATTCCCGGTTGTGACGCGGGGCAAGTCCTGCAGAACTTAACACCATTGTTTTGAAAGTGAATAAATGTAGTAATCGCGCCGGGACCCCGGACAGACCTTGCTGTCATGTCAGTGTCACAAGGGGCGACTAAAGACCGTGATCGCAGCGTCTGGTGATGGGGAAGTCACCTGTTCGTTGATAATATATGGAGAATATCATGATGAAATCGAAAATTATCCTATCAGCGACGGCTGTGGTGATGCTGTCGTCAGTTGCGGCGCAGGCTGATACGCTGCGGTTGCTGACATGGGGCGGTTATGCGCCAGAGGACGTTGTCGCCAAGTTCGAGGAAGCGACCGGCCATACCGTTGAAGTGACCAAATCGAACAACGAAGAAATGATCGCAAAGCTGCGCGCGACCAATGGCGGCGGTTTTGACCTTGCGCAGCCCAGCCAGGATCGGATCGCCGGCCCGCAAGCCGAATTCGGCATCTACAAGCCGCTCGACATGTCCAAGCTCGACACTGGGCTTTTCATTCCGTCGATGCTGGAAGCGACCAAAGGCAACACCACAGTGGATGGTGAAGTCTATGCCGTGCCGCACATCTGGGGCACATCCGGTCTGGTCGTGAACACGGCCGTTGCGGGGGATGTGAAGGACTACATCGACCTGTGCGATCCTGCGCTTGCGGGCAAGGTGTCTTATCGTCTGAAGCGCCCGACCCTGATTGGATTTGCCTTCTCGATGGGGTTGGACCCTTTTGCCGCTTACGGCGACGAAGCGGCCTATAAGGACATTCTTGATCAGGTCGAAGCCAAGCTGGCCGAATGCAAGCCCAACGTCAAAACCTATTGGGATGGCGGGGATGAGCTTAAGAATCTGATGCGTTCGGGTGAAGTGGTTGCTTCAATGGCGTGGGACACGGGCGGTTGGCAGCTGAACGACGACAACGCCGATATTACCTTTGTGGCGCCTGCCTCCGGTGCCCTGGGGTGGATCGACACCTTCGCGCTGCCTGCGCGGGGCCGTGCCGATGATGCTGCCTATGCTTGGATCAACTTCGTCATGCAGCCCGAGATTGCCGCGATGATCACCACCGCGGCGGGCAATTTCACCGCCTCACAGGGCGGCGATGCAAACGTTGATGACGCGCTGAAGGCCAAGTATCAGGCCAGCTTCCCGCAGGCGGCGATCGACAATATCAAGTGGTATCCTTCGGTGCCCGCGGGTCTTGAGGCGCTGGAAGGTGCGGCGCTGGACCGGATCAACGCCGCCAAGTAAACGGCGGATATGACGATAGGGAAGCGCGGGTTTCGCGCTTCCCGTTTTTTGTGAAAGCTGCGAAACATGTCCCAGACTCCTGACCTCGAATGCCGGGCGATTTCCAAAAACTTTGAGGATTTCAAAGCGGTCAGAGAGGTCAGCTTTAGCGTACCGCAGGGCACCTTTTTCTCAATTCTGGGGCCGTCGGGGTGCGGCAAGACCACGCTGTTGCGGATGATTGCGGGCTTTCAGAAGCCCACAAGTGGTGATCTGTTAATAAAAGGCAAGTCAGTGCTGGATGTGCCGCCAAACCAGCGCCCTGTTTCAATGGTATTTCAGCATCTTGCGTTGTTCCCGATGATGAATATCGGCGCCAATGTGGGATTTGGTCTGCGCCAGCGCGGGGTCAACAAAACGGACATCAACAAACAGGTTGAACGCGTGCTGGAACGTGTCGGACTGGGTGGCGTTTCAGAGCGGCCTGTCAGTTCTCTGTCGGGTGGACAGAAGCAGCGGGTGGCGATTGCGCGCTGTATGGTGCTTGAGCCTGACGTGCTTTTGCTGGACGAACCTTTGGGCGCGTTGGACCTGAAATTACGCGAACATATGAAGATTGAGTTGAAGCAGCTACAATCGGAATTCAACACAACCTTTGTCTATATTACGCATGACCAGTCCGAAGCATTGGTGATGAGCGACCAGATCGCGGTGATGAACAAGGGCGTCTTTGAGCAGTTGGGCACTGCCAAAGAGCTTTATTATGAACCTTCAACCGCCTTTGTTGCCAGTTTCGTCGGCGAAGCAAACCGATTTGCCGCGACTGTCGAAAGCGCGACTGGTGACGCAGTGCAGATGGTCACAGCCCAAGGCAATCCCCTTCAGGGGGTCGATGCCGGGCAAGGGTTGGGACGCGGCGACAAGGTTGATGTATTTGTGCGTCCCGAAGCGGTGCGGCTGTCGCGCAATCCTGCAGATGTGGCACAGATGGGCAATACCGGCGCGGGCAAGGTTGAGAACATTCTGTTCAACGGCGCCAACAGCCAACTGATCCTGCGCGACCAAAATTCAGGTGCCGAAATGAGTATCGCAATGCCCCAGACCGGAGAGTTCAGAGATCTGACGCAAGGCACGATCATCTCCTATGGATGGGAGCCGCAGCAAACGCGGGTCTATCGCAGTGCGGGAGAGCAGAATGGTCTCTGACCGATCCAAACTGACCTTTTGGTTGCTGATGGCGCCCCTGCTGATCTGGCTGCTAACCCTGATCGTGCTGCCCCATGTGGGCATGTTTCTGGTAAGCTTGCGCGAAAAGGTTGGCGTTCGCGAATATGAGACCAGTTTTGCCAACTATGCTGTCTTCTTTAATGAACCGCTGTATTGGAACACGTTCGCGCGCACGGCCTATATGTCGATTGCCGCCACGGTGATGACCCTGATGATCGGCTTTCCGATTGCCTACTACATCGCCAAGCTGACGCGGGGACGGACCAAGACGACGTTGTTCCTGATGTGCCTGATCCCATTTTGGGTCAGCGAACTGGTGCGGACCTTTGGCTGGATGATCTTGCTGCGCGAAACGGGGGTTTTCTCCAACCTGTTGCAATATCTTGGTCTGGTCGAAGGGCCTGTTGAGATGCTGTATAACGATGCCGCGATCATGACAGGGCTGGTTTACACGTCGATGCTGTTCATGGTGGTGCCATTGGTAACGACGCTGGACAGCCTTGACGACAGCCTGATTGAGGCGGGGTATGATCTGGGCGCCAGCGGTTTTGCGATACTGCGAGAGATCGTGATCCCACACGCAATGCCGGGCATCGTATCGGGGTCTATCGTGGTCTTCATGCTGAGCCTTGGCAATTATCTGACCCCTATTCTGCTGGGTGGCAAAGACAGCCTTTGGTTCACCGGTCTGATCTACAGCCAGTTCATCACGCGGTTCAACTGGGAGTTGGGATCGGCCTTTGGCTTCTTGCTGTTGGGGTTGTCGTCGCTGATTGTGTTTGTCGGTCTCAAGCTGTCTGGACAATCGCTGGGCAAGACGATGGCGCAGACATGATTACGGGTATCCCGCAAAGCAGCGCGTTCAAATGGACTTACCGCGCCTATGTCACGTTGTTCTTCATCTATCTGGCATTGCCGCTGGCAACGGTCTGTGTCTTCGCCTTTAACGACAGCGTTTTTCCGTCGCTGCCGTGGGAAGGCTTTACCTGGGCGTGGTTCTTCGGCACCGACGCGCCCTATATTGGCGTGTTCCATGAACGCCCGATCCTGCGGTCCGTGGTCACTTCTGGCGTGGTGGCGTTCTGGGTTTCGCTGTTGGCGGTGTTGGTGGGTACGTGCAATGCGTTCCTTTTTGTGCGGCACGAATTTCGCGGCAAGGGCGCACTTTATATCCTGATGCTATTGCCGCTGATCATTCCCGGTATCATCCTGGGGATCTCGATTCTGGTGTTTTCCTCGTCGGTTGCCAATTATCTCGAAGACGCGACGGGGATGTGGTTTGACGGGCTGCGGCCGGGACTGATCCTGGTGGTACTGGGACAGTTTTCCTTTATCACCACTTTTGCGACGTTGGTCATTTCAGCGCGTTTGCAAAAGTTTGATGCCAGTCTCGAAGAGGCAGCGCTGAACCTTGGGGCGACGAAATGGGGCGCCGTACGGGCCGTCACCCTGCCATTTCTTTACCCGGCGATGGGCGCCGCTGGCGTGGTTGCGATTTTGATGAGTTTTGAGAATTTCAACACGACGCTGATGCTTGTAGGCTCGGACGCGCCGTTGACCATCACGATGTTCGATCGGCTCAAGCTGGGGTCGACGCCAGTTCTTAACGCCGTCTCCTTGCTGCTGATTGTTGTTTCCGCCGTTCTGGGGCTGGCATCATTGCTGTTGCAAAAGCGCCAGGATTAGCGGCGCGTGACGCTTCGCGAGGCTTTGCCATCTTACGCCGTCACTCTCAGCGATGCACAGGATTCTGATAGGGCTGTCTCAACCGTCTCCAGCAACTGGGCCTCGTGAAACGGCTTGCTCAACACCACGCAATTTCCCAATGTCCGGGCTGCTGGCACATCGGCTCCACCCGTCGCAAATATCACGGGCAAAGCCGGATCTAATTCCCTTGCATCCTGCGCAAGCTCCACACCTGATCGGTCAGGCAATCCAACGTCGGTAATCAGCAACGCCACGGTGTCAGACTTTAGGATATCCAGAGCAGTAGACGCATTCGCAGCCTCCAACACGGTGCATCCCGCGGCGCGCAGCATTTCGGCGATGTCGGTCAAGATCAAGACGTCGTCCTCGCAGACCAGCACGCGCAATCCTTCGATCTGCGGCGGTTCATCCGGCGCGTGTTGCCCAACGGCGGCGGCGTCAGCCTTTGGGCCAACTTGCGCCCGTGTGCCACCACTTCCAAGAACCTCACGGATCTTCTGCGCAAGCGTCGTTTGGGTGTAAGGTTTGCTAAGCAATTGGACCCCGGCATCCAGACGGCCGTCATGAAAGATCGAGTCCTGCACATAGCCGGATGTATAAAGCACTGGCACGCGCGGGAATCGCCCCCGGACCTGTTCAGCCAATTCGCGCGCGGTGGCCTGGCCGGGCATCATCACGTCAGTGAACAAAAGATCGAACTGCGCATCATTTTCGAGCATGGCAAGGGCCTGATCCGCATTCGCGGCCTGCAGGATCTCATACCCTAAATCTGACAGCATATGAACCGCTGTGGCGCGGACTTCGCTATCGTCTTCGACCAACAGAATTGTTTCGCTACCCCCAAACATCCCGCCCGTCTGATCGGGAACGATATCGTGTTCTTCTTCCAGTGATCGGGGTAGATAAATTTTGATGGTGGTGCCTGTGCCGACTTCGCTGTCTATCGTGACGTGGCCACCGGATTGTTTGGCAAAACCATAGACCATCGACAAGCCAAGCCCGGTGCCGTGGCCGTCCTCTTTGGTCGTGAAGAACGGCTCGAATATCTTCTCAATCATCGCTGGCTGAATGCCGCACCCGGTATCCGACACTGAAAGCACCACATACTGTCCCCGCGCGATATCCGGATGCGCGTGCCCATAGCTACCGTCAAGATTGGCGTTCTCCAGAGAAACCGTCAGCGTGCCTTGTCCGTTCATGGCATCGCGGGCGTTTATCGCCAGATTGAGGACAGCGTTTTCCAGGTTCGTGGAATCGACGTTTGTGTTCCAAAGGTCATTGGAAAGGCGCATCTCCAACGCCACGCCATCACCAATGGCGCTGCGCAGCATGTCGACGGTGTTCTCAAGCAGACGGCTCAGCTTGATCACCTTCGGCGCCAGCGGTTGCTTGCGCGCGAACGACAGCAATTGCGATGCCAGCGTCGCACCGCGCATCACGCTGCTCATGGCTTGATCGATCCGCGCATGCGCGGGCGACCCTTCGGGCATTTCGCGCGCAACCAGTTGGAGGTTTCCGGTAATGACCTGAAGCAAGTTGTTGAAGTCATGCGCAATCCCCCCTGCGAGACCGCCAATGGCTTCCATTTTCTGGCTTTGACGCAGGGTGGCGTGCAGTTTCTCCAGTTCTTGGTTGCGCATCGCAACACGGGTTTCCAGCGTATCGTTCAGTTTCGCAATCTCGGCTTCCGTGTTTTTGCGGTCCTCAATGTCCGTATTGGTGCCAACCCATCCGGCCAAGGTTCCATCATTGGCCCGCAACGGTGACGCCCGTACCAGATGCCAGCGATAACTGCCGTCTGCCTTGCGGATCCGGAACTCGGTCTCATAGCCGACACCATTCTGAATCGCTCCAGTCCATTCCTTGGCTGCTGTATCCAGATCATCAGGATGGACGACCCGCGCCCAATCCGCTCCGTAAAGCTCGCCCTCGTTGTGTCCCGTAAAAGCGTAGGTTTGGTCATTCAACCAGGTCAGCCCGCCGTGCAAGTCCGCGGTCCAGACGTGGTTGGGCATGGTCTGGGCCATTGATCTGAATTTTTCACGAGTCGCTGCCAGATCGGCTTCTGCGATCTTCTGGCCGGTTACGTCATGGCCCTGAACGAATATCCCGATCGAATTGCCAGAGTTGTCTTTCAGGGCATGAAAAAAGATATCCACAAACCGCTGTATCGGCTCGTCTTTTGAATCCGGTCGAAACAGCGCGGCCATCCCCTTGAGGGATACCGATTCACCCGATGCGTAGACCTGATCAAGCAATTCGGCAAAGTCCTGGCCCTCTGTTTCAGGAAGCGCCTCGCGCACTGGCAGGCCTTCGACTTCCCTGCCTATGAGATCAAGGTAGGTTTGGTTCGCGATGCGAAACACATGGTCTGGACCACTGAGGATCGCCATCAGGCTTGGGGCCTGATCAAAGGCTGACTGGAAGAACTCGGTCATTGCGCCAAGGGCCAGATTCTCGTTTGCGATCGCTTCAGCGCGTTCCAGCAAGGCGGCACGCTTTGGCAGGCTGTCCGAGGTTGCGGCGCGTTCGCTTTGGTACAGATCCGTCACGTCCATCGTATTTTGAAGGATGAACTCTACCCGGCCCTGTGCGCCCAGGATTGGGGTATGTGTAGCACTCCAATAGCGTTCTTCAAGCTGTCCGCCGTTTGTCACGATGGGATAGGGGATCAAGGGCAAATGATCCGTTTTCCCGGTTGCAAGTACGCGTCGGAAAGACGCGCGCAGCATTTGGTCCGACACCGTATCTGGCGGCGCGGGAAACTCTTCGGTTATGATCCGACCGATCAGCGTGTCCCGGTCTCGCCCGGTGACGTGAAGATAGGCAAGATTGGCCCAAACAATCCGCAATTCCGGATCGAGAAGAACATAGGGTGAAGGCGCCGATGCAAAAAGTGCATCAAGGTCAAATCGCATAGCCTAATTCTCAGCCTTAAGGTTCTATTATCGAGATCGGCACAGATTGCTCAGAATAGATGCCGTTGTAAAGCAACGGCGGGTATCAAAGCCTACGATGGCGTTGTGTTGCAGCGTTTGGCGACGTTGTGGAAGCATGGCAGGCGGCGTCCAAGGGGTCTGCACAAGGTATCGTCAAAATACTACATAACAGGTGCGATGAAGCGGAAATGCAGTCCAAGCAGAGGCTTTTCTCCGAGTTTGGGGGGGTGGGGTAATCAGATCAGGAAAAGAATGACAACCAGTAGGCCGCCGCCGACCACACCCCAAAGCGCACGGGTGGCCGCCCGCTCAAAAGCGATCAGGTGAGATGCGCCGTTGTTTGCGGCCTCTGTGGATGCTGTTGCGTTCGTTTCCATCATCTCGGTACTTCCTGAGTATCGCAGTTCGTAGATGCCAATAGACGGGCAATACGTTAGCATTTCGTTAACCACCATGAGACATTTCTAGCGCATTTCACTGCCTTGCGAAATTGATGGAAAAAAATCTTTCGTAACGCACGGAATGACCACAGATGGGTGATTTCTTTAGCGTTGGTTTTGGGGACAATGGGCTGAACTGACGCGAAAATTGCATTGATTGTTTTCGAACCAACAACAGTCCGAATGATGAACCGCCTGCAATGCGTTGCAAATGTCGGCCGTGCCTTTGAAAACCGTCAGATCAAAGCGCCGTTTCGCATCAGCATTTCCTTTACGGAACCGGAATCGGGGGCCTTTCCGAAACGCGCAGTCAGGGCCGCCGCGACGCCGGCGGCTTCTCCGGTGGCAAAGGCGGTTCCCATCACGCGGGTGGACCCGTAGGCGCGTGGGTCCGCACCGATCACACGGCCTGCGTACCAAAGGTTTTCGATATCGCACGCGTGCAACGCCTCAAGCGGCACGTGGTAGTACCCATCGCCGCCGACCCTTTCGTAGATCGGCTTGCCTGCTTCGGAATGCAGTTCTATCGGCCAGGCGGCGCGGGCAATGCCGTGTTCACGCTGCACCCCCTGAACCACATCGGCGTGCGTGACCTCACTGCGCGCCGCCGGATGGCGGGTTTCGCGCACGCCAATCTGGGGTCCGGTCTGGGCCAGCCAGCATCGTTCAAACCCCGGCACCTGTTGGCGCAGGATATCCACCATAAGCAGCGCCATTTCGCGGCCCGATTGTTCAGCTTTGGTAAAGCTTTGTGCAGAAAGGTCCGGCATGTCGCGGTCAATGACCAGCCACCAGAAGTCGCTTGATGACGGGACACGGGTGAAAATGCCGCCATCGGTGCGGTGGATCGGAAAGGCAGAGCGTTCATTGAAAGTCGCGACCGCCTTTTTCATCTTTTCGCGGTCAATTTTGGTGTCCGCGCTCAATCCACCGACCCGTAGCGGCATCGTATAGGCTTGCACCTTGCCGTTGCCATCGCCCAAGCGCATCGGCACACCGGCCACCAGCGCCAGGTTTGCGTCACCGCTGGCATCGACAAAGCTTGCGGCGGTGAGGCTAAACCGTCCGTCCATACCTGCGACAGTTACGCTTTCCAGCGCGTGCGCCGTGCGGCTGGTGGCGGCGACACGTGCGTGCAGCAAAACGTCAACACCATGCGCGGCCAGCACCCGATCCAGCGCGACCTTCAACCGCTCCGGATCCAGCAGCACGATCCAGTTTTCGGTTGTAGGTGAATGATACGGCGCACAGTCAACACCCAGATTGCGCATTTCCATCAGCACGTCTTCGCCCGCGCCGGCAATGGCCGGGATCGGTTTCGCGCCCTGCTGATAGAACCCACAATATGCCAATACCTGTGCATTTGTCGCCGCACCGCCAAGGAAGCCGTATTTTTCAACCAAAGCCACGCGTGCGCCCGCCTTGGCCGCACCAATCGCGGCGCCCACGCCACCGGCGCCGCCACCTGCGATGATGACATCGTAGTCTGTTCCGGACCGCGGCATCAGTTTCTCCAGCTTAGAAAATGCTTTTCGGCGCGCGTGATCAGCCAGTTTACAGTCAATCCGAGGATAGACAGCATCGCCACGCCCGCGACCAGTTGATCAGTGGCCATCAGGTTACCCGCCAGCAGCACGTAGGCCCCAATGCCATATTCCGCGCCGATCATTTCCGCGGCGACCAGCAAGATGATGGAGATCGACGCCGCGATGCGCATGCCGGACAGGATTGCCGGAAGGGCGGCAGGCAACACGATTTTCCAGATGATATGCCACCGGCCCAGACCAAAACTTTGGCCCATCCGGATCAAGGTGCGGTCCACGCTGTCAATGCCACCGTAAGTGGCGATCACTGTTGGAAAGAAGCTGCCGAAAAGGATCGTTGCAACTTTGGAACCTTCGCCGATACCGAACCAGATAATAAAGAGAGGCAATAGAGCGATCTTCGGGATCGGAAAGATCGCAGAGACAAGTGGCGTGATCGCTGCCCGCGCCAGTGAGAACAGCCCCACCGCCGTGCCAACGATCAGACCAAGCGACGCCCCCGCCGCAAAGCCGATCAGCAGACGGCTGAGCGATGCAGACAGGTGTTTCCAAAGGTTGCCGGAATTGACCAGATCAAGGAACGCGCCAAAGGCTTCGGATGGGGCGGGCAGGACCAGCGCGGAAATAACCCCTGCGCGCGATCCCAGTTCCCACAACACGATGAGAACCACAAACACGGCCAGCCCGACAAAGCGGCGCGGTTGGGGCCGAAACCCGCCGCCGCGAAAGTGCACGGGGCGGGTCGTTGGACCCTGCGGTTCCGCGTTTTGCGTGGCGACGGTCGCTGCTGTTGATCCCGAAAGATGGGCCATGGCATCAAGTCCTTGTGAGATGCGCAGGGAATTTCATCCCGCACGTGTCCTTCTTCAAACGCATTGTCGCGCGAATTTTAGTTGTCGGTCAGTTCCATGTCCGCGGTTTGCGCCTCTTCGCGCATCATGTCCCACAGGGTGCGCTGCAACTCTGCGATACGTGGATTTCCCACGTCGCGCTCATGCAGGGGAATATCGATATCCACGATTTCCCGGATCATGCCGGGACGGCGCGACAGGACGACAACCTTGTGACCCAGACGAACCGCTTCGTTCAGGTTGTGCGTGACATAGCAGGCGGTAAAGGGCTCGCGTTCCCACAGTGTCACCAGATCATCCATCAGCAATTCGCGCGTCTGGCTGTCGAGCGCCGATAGCGGTTCGTCCATCAGCAGCACGGCAGGGGTGACTGCCAGCGCGCGGGCTATCGCCACGCGTTGTTTCATGCCGCCAGAAAGCTGTTTTGGCACGGCCTTGCGAAAGTCTGACATTCGGGTGCGCGCAAGCACATCTGCGATGCGGTCTTCCATCTCGCCCTGAGGCAGGTTGTGCCCTTCAAGAACCAGCGAAACATTGCCTTCGACCGTGCGCCACGGCAGCAGCGCAAAGTCCTGAAAGATATAGGTCAGCGGATTCAGTGATCCGCTGGGTGGGTTTCCGACCTGCAGCACCTCACCCAGTGACGGCTGTTCCAACCCGCCCAGAAGCCGCAGCAACGTGGATTTGCCGCAACCGGAGGGGCCGATCACGCAGACGATCTCGCCTTGGGATATCGTGAGATTGATATCCTTGAGCACCTCCAGATCACCGTAGTGATGCGAAAGGTTTTCGACGCGCAGATCCATGTGACCGGCCTTTCCGCTCAGTAGTTTGTGACGAAGCTGTCATCGAGCAGTTGATCAATGCTCAGGTCAGACTTGATCAATCCCTGATCCTTGAACCACTGCATCTGCGCGATAACGTCCGTCTTGTTCAGCGCCGCCCCCTCATTGAGGTTCATGGCACCCAGTTGAATAGACGACTTGGCGTCCTCATAGGGTTTGTCGGGGGCCACATATTTGGCGATCATGCGCGTCATCTCTTCCAACTCAGCCGGATCAGGGTTCTTGGCCAGCATCACGCGGTTGAATTCCGCGATACCCTTGGCGTAGGCGCGCACGAAACGCTCAACCATGTCGCGGTCGTTTTCGATGTTGTCTACGCTCGTGAACAGGGCCGAAATCTGGTATTCGGCATAGTCAAACAGCCACCCCAGCTCATGCGCGGCCCCTGCGGCAACCAATGGTTTTGCAATATGCGGCACCATGATCATCGTATCGACCTGCCCCGATTTCAGCGCGGCGATCATCGCGCCGACCTTCTGAAGCGGGACCAGTTTGACGTCGTCCATCGTAAAGCCTTCGACGTCCGCGATCCGGCTTGTCATATAGTGAAAAGTAGAGCCGACCTGCGTCATGGCGACAGAGTGGCCCTTCATCTTGGCGACAGAATCCAGCCCTTCGTCAAAGGCTTTGTTGGACGCCATGATCATCATGCCATCGATGCCCTTTTTTTCGTGCAGCACACCGGCAACGATGCGCACGGCGTCCTTTTCTGCAAGGTTCATCAACCCGCCGGTGACGCCCGCAATTCCGAAATCGACGTCACCGCCGGCAGTTGCGACTGCGATTGGCTGGGCTGCCTGAAAGAACTCGAAAGTGACGTTCAGGTTCTCTTCGTCGAAATAGCCCTTTTCAAAGGCGACAAATCCGGCGCTGTGGCTGGTAAAGCGCAGCGCCCCCAGAACAACGTCGTCTTTTTCCTGCGCAAACGACGCTGTCGTGCCAATCAGCGTGGCAGCGATCAGCGTGCAACCCGCGATCCCGGCAAACATGGTGCGGCGTGTAATATTAGTGAAATACATGATTTCCTCCCTTTCGTGACCCGGAAAAAAGCCGATTGTCGGCGTTGCGTCCGGTCCTTTTCGCCGCGAAGTGTCTTCGCGTGCAAGGCCAAAGGATCACTGACTTCGCACTCAGAATAAAGGCAGGGTTTATGTGCCGTGCATAGCCTCAGGCTATGGCGTGCGAACCCCAGCCAAAGCGCGCCACTATCAGCGGCAGCTGCGCCCGCGCCATATCTGCGCCGGTCTGGATCGTGGCGCCGCCCTGCTGCGCACGCTGCAAAAATGCGGTGACGGGCGGCTTGGTTACAACATCAGCCACAAGCGTGCCGCCGACCAGCCCGGTCAATGGATGCACCAGTGATTGCCCATCCAACCCGGTGGCAGTGGCATTCACCACCAGATCGAAACCCGCGACAGATGCGACAAAATCGGTGGCAACACACGGCGCCCCAAGGCGCGCGGCCAGGTCGATCGCCTTTTCAGTGTCGCTGTCGACCAATGCAAGATGGGCGATGCCCCCCTTTACCAATGCCGCGGCAATGGCCGCGCCGGCGCCGCCACACCCGAAAACGATACCGCGCTGTCCTGCAGGCGCACTGCCGCGCGCTTGCATAGCTGCAACAAAGCCCGCACCATCGGTGTTGTCCCCGGTCAGGCTTCCGTCTTGTTGGCGCAGCACCACGTTCGCGATGCCGGTCAGGCGCGCGGTTGGCGTCAGGTCATCCATCAGTGCGGTCACGGCTTGTTTGTGCGGCGCCGTCACGACCGCGCCAGCGCAATTCTGCATCCCGCGCATGGCCGCCAGAAACGGCACGAACGCGTCTGGCGTCATATCGACAGGACAGAAGACGACATCGCGCGCGTGCTGCTGCGCCCATCGCGCCATGGCGTCAGGCAGGGCAGTATGGGCAACCGGATGTCCGATCATGAATGAAATTTTGGCAGCGGCCGTTGGTAAGTGGGTCAATTGGACAGCTCCGGATTTGCAAACTGGTAAGCGGCGCCATACCATGGGCTGTCGGTATTCGTCGACCGACACAATGCCGGACCGCATCATGCTTTCATTCCGTCAACTCGAAGTCTTCCGGACCGTTATGCTGAACGGATCAATCAGCGGTGCGGCACATCAGCTTGGCATCGCGCAACCGACCGTCAGCAATGCGATCCGTCGGCTTGAGGACGTGCTGGGCTGCACGCTGTTCATCCGCTCCGGCGCGCGACTGCGTCCCACCGCCATGGCACGGCAGATTTTTGAGGTCGCGGCACCGTCCATGTCCGCGTTCGAGCAACTGTCTGAAACCGTGCGCGAGGTCGTGCAGGGTCAGCATTCAACATTCCGTATGGGCGTGTCACCGTCCGTCAGCCAGGCATTGGGCCCACGCAGCCTTGCTATCCTTGCGCGGCATCGCCCCGGAACCAGATTGCGTATGGACACCCTGTCGATGAAGCAGAACCGCGATTACCTGTGGCTGGCCGAGGGCGATTGCAGCGTCACGATCTTTCCGGTGGACGATCCCGGCATCACGTCCTTTCAGGTATCCTCCATCGGCATGGTCTGCGTTGTACCGCTGGATCATCCGCTGGCTGCGCAGGACAGTGTGACCGTGCAGGACATCGCTGAGGAACCGCTGATTTTCTTTCATCCCAACACGCCCCACGGCAAACTTGTGCGCCAGATCTTTGCCGATGCCGATATCGAGCCGAACATATCCATTGAAACACGGTTCTCCGAAACCGCACCAAACCTAATGCGCGAAGGGTTCGGCATCGCGCTTCAGGACGAATTGACCAGTCTCGGGCTTCACAATCCGAACCTGAAAATTCTCAGGCTGACAACACCGCTGCGCCAGCCTGTCTTGATGCATTGCCGGTCAGACAATGCCAATGATCCCGACATCAGCCTTGCGTTGGGCTGTTTGGTTGAGGCGGTCAAGGAATTGGGGCTGCCGAATGAGTTCGCTTGATAGTCGAGGCAACCCATAGCCGCAGTCTATGGATTGCTCTAAAGTTCTGGGTGGACAGCTTGAGGGCTAATTCCGAGGTATTGACCAATCTCCAAGGAGCCCCTCATGACGCATCTTACCCCAACGCAACGTGCCGGCTGTGTCGCAGCAGCCGCACAGGATTTGCCACTTGCGGTATGGCGCGAACCGGGGGCGGCGACCTTTACTGTGCTGATTTCATGGCAGCCGCCCGAATTGACATCGGTTTTTGATGGACCGGACCAGCCCGGATTTGTAATGGCCAACTTTCAGGCACCGGACGGCAACAAAGCATTTTGTCTGAACGCGGATGTGCTGATTGATGGGCGTGAAACCCGTTTCTGGGATGGACAGGGGTTTGTCGGCGTTCCTCTGGATGCAGATCCCAAGCACAACATGACGGCAGATCCCGGCGCGCGGGTGCAGTCCGGCCCCGCCAACATCAGCGATCCGCAGCCGACCCCGAGAGCCGACTATATGGCCAAGGTCGCCCGTGCGGTTGTGGCCATTAAATCTGGATTGGCAGAAAAGATCGTGTTGTCTCGGATTGAGCCGTTTGACCTGCCGTTCGACCATGATCTTTGCGATTTTGTCGGACGGCTTGCCGCTGCGCATCCGCATGCCTTCGTGTCACTGGTACGGTCCACTGTGACGGGCACATGGCTGACCGCGACGCCCGAAGTTCTTTTGACAGCGGATGAGACCGAAGTGCGCACCATGGCGCTTGCCGGGACTCAGTGGCCCGATGCGGGCACCGACATCGCCAGCCTTGCGTGGCCACAAAAGATTGTCGCATAACAGGCGCTGGTGTCCGATTTCATCCGCAATGCGTTTTCCGACGAGGCAATCACCGGCGTGACCGAAACCGATGCCACCACCGTGTGGGCCGCGAACCTGTGCCATCTGCGGTCAGATTTTACCGCGCCCGTCCCCAATACGACCGCTCTTGCCGGATTGCTGCGCCGGTTGCATCCCACATCAGCCGTCTGCGGGACACCCAAGGAAGCGGCGCGGGAATTCATCCTGAACGAAGAAGGCCCCACACGCGGTTTCTACACCGGTTATCTGGGGCCGCGCGGCATTGATGGCAGCACATCGCTTTATGTGAACCTGCGCTGTGGTCGCATATCGGATAATCGAATTTTTCTGCATGTGGGTGGGGGGATCGTCGCGGAATCTGAGCCGGAACTGGAATGGGCGGAGACGGTGGAAAAAACGCATACTCTGGCACGGGTGCTCTAAATGCGGCGTCCGGGCACATGCTCCGGCGCCTCCCCAGCCACCGAAGCACGCGGTCCCTGCCACGGTGCGGCGGGACTGCCCCGGCGAACGGACGCTATGTCCGCCGGGGGTGCGGGTGGGTTACGCTGCCTTGGGTTTCAGCGCGCCCACCGTGACATCGCGGGTCACTTCCTTGCCCTTGTGCAACACAATGACCTTTGCAGCGGCATCCGGTGTGGTTTCAGCGACCGCGCGGGTAAGGTCGCGCAGCTCGGTGATTTCCTGACCGCCGAAAGACAAAATGATGTCGCCCTTCTCAAGGCCGGCCGCCGCAGCAGGGCTGTCTTGGCTGATCGCTTCGATCACCGCTCCTTTGGGTGTGGCGTAGCCCAGCACCGCTGCAATCTCGTCGGTCATTGGCCGGATTTGCACGCCAAGCCAGCCGCGTTGAACCAGCCCGTCGTCCTTCAGGTCGGCGACAATGGTCTGCACCAGGTCTGATGGTACGGCAAATCCGATGCCCACCGATCCGCCATCCGGTGACAGGATCGCGGTGTTCACACCGATAACCTGCCCATCATTGTCGAACAGAGGGCCGCCCGAATTGCCCCGGTTGATGGAGGCGTCAGTCTGGATGAAATCATCGAAGGGGCCTGCGTTGATATTGCGTGACAGGGCCGACACGATGCCGCTGGTCACGGTGCCACCCAAGCCAAAGGGATTGCCCACTGCGACCACCTCGTCGCCCACGCGCAGCGTGGCAGACTTGCCAAAAGCCACGGCAGGCAGGTCCACGTCCGCTTCGATCTTGATCAGGGCGATGTCGGTCATCGGATCGCTGCCCACGACCTTGGCGTCAAAGCTGCGCCCGTCGGAAAGTTTCACGACCACCGTTTCCGCGCCATCAACGACGTGGTGGTTGGTAACGATCTGGCCATCCTTGGAGATGATGAAACCCGAACCCAACCCTTGTTGCGGCGCACTGCCCTGGCCGGGCATCATGTCCTCGAACTGCTTGCGCAATTCGTTTGGCATTCCTTCGGGCAATTGGCCGTTAAAGTTTGATTGCCGGTTTTTGGCGGTGACCTCGATGAACACCACGCTGGGGGAAACCGCTTCGACCAGATCGGCGTACCCGCCTGCGGGTACGGCCAGTGCGGCGGAAGGTGCCAGCGCGAATGTTGATGTGGCCGTCAAGGCTGCTGCCAGTGCCAAAGTGGCGGCGCGCGGCGTTTTGGATAGAAAATGGTTCATGTGAAGGCTCCTCGCTTCTTCGGTGTTGCCTACAGATGGGTTACGATGCTTACAGCCGTGTCCGGTGCGCTATACAAATTTGTAAAGGTCATGCGGCACAGGTGTGGCGCAGTACTATATGCGTTAGGCGCACTGCGATGGAACGGGAAAACCTGATGAAACTGCTTGTTGTCGAAGATGACGCCACCACTGGCACCTATATTGCGCGGGGCCTGCGCGAAGACGGGCACAGCGTTGATCTTCTGGCGGACGGGCAGGCCGGGTTGATCGCGGCGACGGCTGGTGCCTATGACGTGGTGATACTGGACCGCATGCTGCCGCAGATTGATGGGCTGACGCTGCTCAAAACACTACGCGGTGCGGGCAATCTGACTCCGGTTTTGTTGTTGACTGCAATGGGCAATGTCGAGGACCGGATTGCCGGGCTGAATGCTGGGGCGGACGATTATCTGGCAAAACCCTTTGCTTTTGGCGAATTGTCGGCGCGGGTGGCCGCGCTGGCGCGGCGGCCGCAAGCGCTGGAGCAAGATACCGTGCTGCGCGCGGCGGATCTGGAAATGCACCTGATCACCCGCAAGGTCACGCGGGCAGGGCAAGAGATTGATCTGCTGCCGCGCGAATTCGCCTTGTTGGAATTCCTGATGCGCCGCAAGGGCCGGGTCCAGACCCGAACCATGTTGCTTGAAGGGATCTGGGACCTCAGCTTTGATCCCATGACCAACGTTGTCGAGACCCATGTCAGCCGTCTGCGCGCCAAGGTCGATCGGCCATTTTGCCGCGAGTTGATTCAGACGGTACGCGGTGCCGGTTACAAGATTGAAGGATGATGGCGCGCATCGCACAGCTTTGGCGGTCCATGCCGGTGCGGTTGGCGTTGCTGCTGGTGCTGCTCTTCGCCGCGGTCAGCCTGATCAGCCTCGCCGCCAGCTATGCCCTGACGCAATCTTCATTTGAAGCGGCCATTCGCGCCGATCTGGCGCAGGACATGGCCGGATTTCGGGCGGCGCCCAATGCCCGCGCCGTTGCCCTGCTGGTGGAAGCAGAATCGCGCGAGACCGATCCCAACCGTCTGATCCTGAGCTACCTCAGCCCAGGGGGGCGGCTTTATGGCAACGGGGCCATCGCGCGTGACGACGAAGGCTATCACATTGTGTCGCTGGACAGTGCGCGGACGCAGTATGAGGGCGGCTACCTGACGCTGACGGCAACGCTTTATGGCGGGTTGATGACCATCGCCCGCAGCCGCGTCGAAATCGAAGCGTTGCGGCAGGTGTTCTTCAACATCCTGTGGATCAGCCTGCTGCCGACGATGCTGATCGCGCTGTCCGGCGGACTTTATCTGGCGCGCAGATCAAAACGGCATGTGGAGGTGATTGGCCGCACGCTGGATGATCTGACGACAGGCGATCTGGCTGCGCGGGTGCGGGTGGGGTCGGGGTGGTCTGACGATCTTATGCGCATCGGCGACAAGGTGAACCAGATGGCCGAAGCACAGCAAGCGTCCACGCTGGCGCTGCAACAGGTATCTTCGGATATCGCCCATGACCTGAAGACCCCAATCCAGCGTGTTTCGGTACATTTGGAAGATCTTGCACGCCAGACGCCCGACAGTGTTCAGGCAGGTCTGGTTGCGCGCGCACAGAATGAACTGACGGGAATTACCAGCGTCTTCGAGGCCTTGCTGCATCTTGCGCAGGTCGATACCGGCTCTGCCCGCGCCCGGTTTGTCAAAGTGGACCTGAAAAAACTGTGTCAAACGCTGGCAGAGGTCTATGAGCCTTCGGCCACGGAAAACGCGCAGGTCTTTGTGGTCAATGTCACGAATGACAATGTGCAGGTGATGGGCGACCGGACGCTGTTGGGACAGGTGCTGGCGAACCTGATCGAAAACGCATTGCACCACACTCCGTCCGGCGCGCACATCGCCCTGTCGCTGGACCGACAGGGCAGTGATGTCCGCCTCATGGTGGCCGACAATGGGCCCGGAATCCCGTACGACGAGCGCGAAAAGGTGCTGCAACGGCTCTACCGTCTGGATCGCAGCCGCCACACGCCGGGCAACGGGCTGGGGTTGAGCCTTGTTGATGCCGTGGTGCGCGTGCACGGTGCGCGGCTTTCGCTGGAGGATAATGAACCGGGTCTGCGGGTTGTGATCCGGTTTTGAAAAAACATGCGCAGGCATGAGAGCAACACAGTGCAACACTGTCGCGGAACAAATCGTTCAGGCACGGGCGAATGGCCGCTTTGTCTATGCCGCGCGCTCAGAGTCACAGAGGGCGCGGGACGCAGCAATTTCCTCCGCGATAATCGTGCCAAATTCGTGGCTCACCGTCAGGCCCTGCGCGAAAGGGAAGAGATGCATGATAAACGGGAGCGACGCGCAGTACAGGCCGGCCACCGGCTTGCCGTCTTGTATGACACGAAATTGAGTATCTACCGGCAGCGGCGCGTCCGGCGCAAAACCGAGCTGTTCCAACAACGTTGGAAAGGGCAGCTCCCCTGCGGGCAACGCGCTTTGCCCCCGAGCGTCAACGAAGGTGTTGAATGTGCGTGTGCCGCCGTCCCAACTCACGCGCGTACCACCTGATTTGGCATCCGCTTCGGCGTTGGCGTCATCCCCGACCGCCACAACGTCAAGGATGCCTGCCTGTGCCAGGGCCAGCAAGCGGCGGATGCTGAGGGGGGGCACGGCGGCGTAGTTGTCGATGAAAACCGGTGCCAGCGTCGATTTGAACCGGTCGCGTTCCTGCGCGGACAACAACGGGACCAGCGGCGACACCGCCTCGTGCAGGCGCAGGATGGTATAGCGCCAGGGAATGGCAGTTTCACTTGCTATATTGTACATCACCTCTTCGAGGTTGGCCGCCGCCAGCGCGAACTGATCACCTCCCAGCCGCGGGGCAAAATATGCCTCTGCGAAGGTTTCGGGTGTCAGGGACTTAAGATCGATCCGGGCTGCATATGCCGGGTCATTTGAAATCAGCTCTGCGCGGACAAGATCGAATATGTCCTCCATATTCACTGGCTGCTCTGCCATACCGGCCACCCGTTCCGGCGTGCAGATCGTCAGCGGGACATGTGGGATCTGACACCAGAAATCCGCCTCCGGCAGCAGACCCTTGCGCGACATCAAGGTGATATTGAGAGCGCCCGCATCATCGTGCAACTGGTAAGTCGCGCCGTCGTCCTGAAAACTTCCATACTGCGTTGCAATGGTCAGCGCGGAATCGATGCCACTGAGCGACGATCCTAAAATACCAACGGTGCCCGGCGCCACACCATGCAGTTTCGCGCTGGGCCACGGAGAGGCGAAATGGCCACTCTCCGGCGTGTCCTTGGGCCAGACATGCCCTGTCGCCATAACAACCGTTTCCGCGTTCAATGACAGGATTTTCCCCGCTTGGCGCACGGTGACGCGGTAACCGCGCGCCACCAGTGCCACGTCCACCGCATTGGCATTATTGAGAATGCTCACCTCGTGTCCCTGCGCTTCGGCGCGGGTGGCCAGTTGACCAAGCTGGCTGCGCAGCCAGGCACCCAGCAGAACCCGTGGAAAGTAGTGACGGTCATTCAAATCTTTTGGCGCGAGGTTGAATTTGTCCAGCACCGCCTGCGGCAAATCCTTGATACAGTCGAGGAAGGTTCCACAGATCGGCGGTATTTCGATGCTTGCAATATTGGCAAGCAGGATCGCATCCGTCTCGCCGGTGCGGTAGGGCATGCCGGTGCCGCTCATTTCTTCGCGTTCAACAATGGTGATTTTCAATCCCGGCGTCTGCGTTACCAGCTTTGCCAGCGTATAAAGTGCCGTGGGGCCGGAGCCGATGATCAAGATATCAGACATCACTACGTCATCCTTGGAGGGAAAGCTGCACACCGCTGGTGCAGCCATGACCTAACGATGCGGAATCGTTTTCGGTTCCCTTCGGGGTTGCCAATCGGGCGCCGCTCTGGCCAGTTTAGCGCAACAGTTTGAAGGAGCTTACCGATGCGCGCCATGCAGGTCACCGCCTATGATGAACCTCTGTCTTTGCAAGAGGTAAAGATGCCAAGCCCTGCCAAAGGACAAGTGCTGGTCCAGGTTGACACCTGTGGGCTGAATTTCGGTGATCTTTTGATCATCAAGGGTACTTATCAGGAAAAGCCGCCCTTGCCCTTCACATTGGGAATGGAGCTTGTCGGAACTGTGACCGCGCTTGGCGATGGCGTCACACATCTGAAGGTGGGGCAGCGGATCGCGGCGTTTACCGGGTTTGACGGGCTGGCCGAATATGCCGCTGTGCCTGCGGCGGTCTGCGTGCCTATTCCGGACGCGATGGACGCCAAGGATGGCGCGGCGTTTCTGATCGCCTATGGCACCAGCCATGTCGCACTGGATTACAAGGCGCGGCTGCGGCCGGGTGAGCGGCTGTTGGTGCTGGGGGCGTCGGGCGGTATTGGCCTGACGGCTGTGGAATTGGGCAAACTGATGGGCGCCGAGGTGATCGCAGTGGCGCGCGGTGCCGACAAGCTGGCAGTGTGCAAGGCGGCGGGGGCGGATCATCTGATCAACTCAGAGACCGATGACATCCGCGAGATTGTCAAATCCCTGGGCGGTGCGGACGTGGTTTATGATCCCGTGGGCGGCGATCAGTTCAAGGCGGCAATGCGTGCGTGCAATCCGGAGGCGCGACTGATCCCGCTGGGTTTTGCCAGCGGCGAGGTGCCGCAGATCCCGGCGAATATCCTGTTGGTCAAAAACCTGACCGTTATGGGATTTTACTGGGGCGGTTATGCAAAACTGAAACCATCGGTGCTGACGGATAGTTTCGAGCAGCTGATCAAATGGTATCTTGACGGCAAGCTGAAACCTCACGTCAGCCATGTGTTGCCGCTGGAGCAGGCCAACGAAGCGCTTGAGTTGCTGCGCAGCCGCAGGGCCACGGGCAAGGTGGTGGTGCAGATCAGCGGCTGATCGGCCGCACCAGCTTTCAGTATCGTCGCGCGACAGGCGCGCGCGCAATCAGCCGCGCGTTGCGCCGTTCGCGCAGGAAAACAAAAAGCCCGGACGCCAGTATCAGCGTGATACCGACCCATACTTCCCACGCAGGCAGATCGCCGAAAATCACGAAGCCCCAGAATACCGCCAGCGGCAGGCCGACATATTCAAACGGCGCCACAGTTGCCACATCGGCCATGCGATAAGCCTGGCTGAGGCAATAACCGATGATCGCGGCATTGGCCCCCATCCCCAGCATGATCCACAGGTCCGCACGCGCGGGCCAGACCCACGCACGCAGCAGGAACGTCATCGAATCGCCTGTTTGCGTGGTCACAAATCGCCCATCGCCTGCCACGATAAAGAACCCCATTGAAACAACGATGAACGTCCCCTGGATATAAACCGACAGCGCCGATGCCTTGGCCGTCACGCCCAATCGACGCGTCATCAGCTGGTTCAGCGCATATGTCAGCGCCGCCAGCACCGGCAGCAGCAGCACCAACCGCGACGCCTGCAGGGTCTCCGCGCTGGCCCAGGGCCGCTGCATGATCACCACGCCGACAAATCCCACTGCGACCGCGCTTAACCGCATGACGCCAACTTTTTCACCCAACAGCGGAATCGACAGCAGCGTGATGAACAGCGGCGCCACGAAAAACAGCGCCGTTGCATCCGCCAGCGGCATCGCCGCCAAAGCCAGAAAAAACGTCATGTTCGCCACCACGACCAGCGCACCGCGCAGCAGGTGCAGACCGGGTTGGCGGGTCTTCAAGATGCGCCAGCCGCCTTCCATATGGACCAGTACCATGCTGAACAAGACCCCAATGGCAGAGCGCGCAAAGACGATCTCATGCAGCGGGTAGCCACCAGACAATTGTTTGATCAGCATATCATTTACTGAGATCGCAATGATTCCGGCCAAGACGAAAATGATCGCCATTCCGGCGTGGTTCTGAGCGGTGTTTGTCATGGCCGAGATCTATCAGCCTGATCCACGCTGTCCAGCCGGATTGACGTTGGCAGGGATGGGTGAAATCCGCTAGACTTGCTGTAGCATTTCAAGGAGTTTCCCCATGCAGATGTCCGGCACCCGCCAGATCGCCACCCCCCCGTCGCAGGTCTATGCCGCCCTTCTTGATCCCCGAATGCTGCAGCAATGCGTGCCGGGCGCGCAGGATGTGACCGGCTCTGTGGAGGACGGATATGAGGCGACGGTGGTGCAAAAGGTCGGCCCGGTCAAAGCCACCTTCAAAGGTCAGGTTACGCTGTCCAACCTGGTTCCGGATACGTCGCTGACCATCGACGGCGAAGGCAAAGGCGGTGCGGCCGGTTTCGCCAAGGGTGGGGCACAGGTGCGGCTGGCTGAAAAGGACGGCGGCACCGAGTTGAGCTATGACGTGGAAGCCAAGGTCGGCGGCAAGCTGGCGCAACTGGGCAGCCGGATCATCGACGGCTTTGCCAAAAAGATGGCGGATCAGTTTTTTGACAACCTGCAAGCGACGCTGGAAGGTCCGGGCGCGGACGATGAAAGCGCACCCAAAACTGCGCCCGCCAAAAAGGGCTGGTTCGGCAAATCCAAGGACTGACTGTGCGGCACCCTGAACCTATCTGTTCACTTGCGCGCATTCCCTGTAGCGTCCGGCCAGAATCTATCGGAGTTACTGAATGCCCCCCATTCTGCAGATCAACGACCTGCGCAAGTCCTACGGCGACGGGTTTGAGGCGCTCAAGGGGGTGACATTGTCAATTGAGGAAGGCGAAATCATCGCCCTGCTGGGTCCGAACGGCGCGGGCAAGACCACGCTGATTTCCACCGTCTGCGGAATTACCACGCCAACGGGCGGCACGGTGACGGTGGGCGGCCACGACATCATTACGGGATACCGCGCCGCACGCGCGATGATCGGGCTGGTCCCGCAAGAGATCAACCTGGAACCATTTGAGCGTGTCATCAACACAGTGCGTTTTTCGCGCGGGCTGTTTGGTCGGCCTGCGGACGATGCGCGGCTGGAACGGATTTTGCGGCAACTGTCGCTTTGGGACAAAAAGGACAGCCAGATCAGAGCACTTTCCGGAGGCATGAAGCGCCGGGTCCTGATCGCCAAGGCGCTGGCGCACGATCCCCGCGTCTTGTTTCTTGATGAACCGACCGCAGGTGTGGACGTGGAGCTGCGCAAGGACATGTGGAAAATCGTGGCGGACCTGAAAGCCGATGGCGTAACCATCATTCTGACCACCCATTACATCGAAGAAGCCGAGGCGATTGCCGACCGCATCGGGGTGATCGCCAATGGTGAATTGCTGCTGGTCGAGGACAAGGAAAAGCTGATGGCGCGGATGGGCAAGAAGCAACTTGAGGTCCAATTGACCGCGCCGATCAACGAGGTCCCGGCGGCCTTGCAATCGGATGCGCTGACGCTGTCAGCGGACGGCACCGCGTTGATTTACACCTACGACACCCATGCGGAGCGGACAGGAATTACCAAATTGCTGGCCGCCGTGGCCGATGCCGGACTGGTGCTGCGCGATGTTGTCACCCGGCAAAGCAGTCTTGAGGATATTTTTGTCGGGTTGGTCCATGAAGACGCCGACAGAAAAGACGCAAAGGAGAACGCGGCATGAACTGGACCGCCGTCGCGTCGATCTACAGATTTGAAATGGCGCGGTTCTTCCGCACTATCGCACAAAGCATCATCTCACCGGTGCTCTCCACGTCGC
Organism: Sulfitobacter sp.; assembly: GCA_024636405.1. The sequence continues at coordinate 34,413 of JAGXHC010000076.1, forward strand.
TTTATTTTGTGGTCTTCGGCGCCGCCATCGGCAGCCGTATCCAGGAGGTCGAAGGCGTCACCTATGCCGCCTTTATCGTGCCCGGCCTGATCATGCTCAGCGTCATCACGCAGGCGATCTCAAATGCCTCATTCGGGATCTATTTTCCAAAATTCATCGGAACCATATTTGAGCTGCTTTCCGCGCCGATCAATTTCCTTGAGATCGTGATTGGCTATGTCGGGGCGGCAGCGACGAAGGCGATGTTTATCGGGACCATTATCCTGATCACGGCCTTTTTCTTTGTCGACATCTCCATCGCGCATCCCTTTGCCATGGTCGCCTTCCTGATCCTGACGTGCATCAGTTTCGCACTGATGGGGTTCATCATCGGCATCTGGGCGGGCAATTTCGAACAGTTGCAGCTGGTGCCGCTGCTGATTGTCACGCCGCTGGTGTTTTTGGGGGGGTCGTTTTATTCCATCTCAATGCTGCCGCCGGTTTGGCAGGTGATTTCGCACTTCAATCCGGTGGTTTATCTGATCTCCGGCTTTCGGTGGTCGTTTTTCGGCAGTGCGGACGTGCCGATCCTGACCAGCCTGCTGGCCATCGGCGTGTTTACCGGACTGTGCCTGGCGGTTATCTGGTGGATCTTCCGCACCGGCTGGCGGATCCGGCAGTAAACTCTTGGTCGGCGCGCCTTGTTTGCCCTGCCTTGCCGCTCTACATGGGATGACATGAAACGCTGGTTACCTTTTATAAAGTCCGGTCCGACCGTGGCTGTCATTCGCCTGTCAGGCACAATCGGAACCCAAGGGCGCGCCGCGCTGAATGATGCGGCGCTCGGTCCTGTCATAGAAAAGGCATTTGCCCGCGGCAAACCTGATGCCGTCGCGCTTGAGATCAACTCCCCCGGTGGCAGCCCCGTTCAATCATCGCTGATCGGCGCGCGGATCCGCAGGCTGGCGCAAGAGAAGAACATCCCCGTTATCGCCTTCGTCGAAGATGTCGCCGCGTCCGGTGGCTACTGGTTGGCGGCTGCGGCAGACGAAATCTATGCTGATCCCAGTTCTGTTGTTGGCTCCATCGGCGTGATCTCTGCCTCCTTCGGGGTGCATGAGTTTATCCGCGAACATGGAATAGAGCGGCGGGTCTATACCGCAGGCCAGTCGAAATCCATGCTCGACCCATTCCGCCCCGAACAACCAGAGGACGTGGCCCGCCTGAAAACGCTGCTGGAAGACATCCACACCAATTTCATTGAGCATATCAAGGACCGGCGCGGATCGAAGCTGTCAGAGGGTGCGGACCTGTTCACCGGCGAAATCTGGCTGGCCAAACGCGCCACCGAACTGGGCCTGATCGACGGCATAGGTCACCTACGCCCGATGCTCAAAGACCGCTTTGGCGAAAAGGTCCGCTTTCGTCGCTACGGCACCAAACGCGGGCTGCTGGCGCGTTTCGGCGCGCAAATGGTCCATGACGCGGTGCAAGGCATTGAAGAACGGGCTGCCTTCGCCCGGTTTGGCCTGTAACTCATGGTTTTCAAGATTGTTCTTCTGTTTTTGGTGTTTATGGGCCTGCTGGCGTGGTTCGGCAAAATGCATTGGCTGGGCAGCAAGCGCCTGAACCAAAAGAAGTGCACCGCTTGCGGACGCTACCGGATCGGCAAAGGCCCTTGTAGCTGCGGGGGCGCGCGCTGATGCTGATGCCGTGGTTGCTTTGTCTGCTGGGGCTGGTGATCCTGCTTTTGGCAGGGGATGCGCTGGTCAAGGGTGCGGTGAACCTGTCGCTGCGCGTCGGCGTGCCCGCCCTGATCGTCAGCCTGACGATTGTCGCCTTCGGCACCTCGGCGCCAGAACTTCTGATTTCGATCAGGGCGGTGCTGGACAATGCGCCGGGCATCGCATTGGGCAATGTCGTGGGGTCCAACACGGCCAATATCCTGCTGGTGCTGGGCATTCCGGCGCTGCTGGCGACGATGCACACGTCTGAATGCAGCACCCGCAAAACCTATAACCAGATGCTGGCGGCCAGTGTGCTTTTCATCTTGCTGGCATTTCGCGGCGTGTTTGACTGGATTGCGGGGCTTATTTTGCTTGCCGCGTTGGGTCTGATGCTGGCGGATGCTTTCCGCGATGCCAAGAAACATCGCCGCGCCTGCCGCACTGCGGAAAACAATGCCGATGCCGATACTGGGGTAGATGAGACTGGGGTAGATGAGACTGGCGTAGATGAGATCGAAGGTGTCGATCCGGATATGCCCGGCTGGCAAATCGGAATTTATCTGCTGCTGGGCCTTGTCGGCCTGCCGCTGGGTGCCAGCTTGCTGGTGGATAATGCGTCGATTATCGCGCGCGCTTACGGCATCAGCGACACCGTGATTGGCCTCACACTGGTCGCGGTCGGCACCTCGCTGCCTGAACTTGCGACCACCGTTATGGCGGCCCTGCGCCGCCAGGCAGATGTGGCTTTGGGCAATGTCATCGGGTCAAATATGTTCAACCTGCTGGCGATTATCGGTATCGCAAGTTTTGTCGGCCCAATCGGCGTAGATCCTGAATTCCTGCGGTTCGATCTGTGGGTCATGCTGGCGGCGTCGCTGCTGCTGATCCCATTTGTCTATCTGGGGCGTGACATCACACGGCTCTGGGGTATCGTGCTTTGTGCGCTTTACGCAGCTTATCTGATTGTCGTGTTGATCTGAAAGGGAGGCTTTGCATGGGCATTGCACTTGTAACCGGCGCGGGCCAGCGGCTTGGTCGCGCGATGGCGCTTTATCTTGCAGGGCGCGGATTTGATGTGGCGGTGCATTACGCCACCTCCGCTGAAGGCGCGGCAGAGGTCGTGGAGCTGATAGAGAAGATGGGCCAGCGTGCGGTGGCCCTGCAGGCCGACCTGCTGGAGGAAGACGCGGCGCAGGCGCTTGTGCCTGACGCCGCGCGCGCGCTTGGGGGGCCTGTGACCTGCCTGATCAACAATGCCTCTATTTTTGAGTATGACACCGTCAAATCTGCCAGCCGTGAAAGTTGGGACAGGCACCTGGGCAGCAATCTTCGCGCGCCATTCGTACTGACCCAAGCGATGGCGGCGCAGGGTCTTGCAGCCAATGTCGACGCGGCAGGAGAGCCGGTTGCGACCGGGCTTATCGTCAACATGCTGGACCAACGGGTGCGCAAGCTGACACCGGAGTTCATGACCTATACCATCGCCAAGATGGGTCTTTGGGCGATGACCCGCACCACCGCGCAGGCGCTGGCCCCGGCGATCCGCGTCAATGCAATCGGACCGGGCCCGACATTGCCGGGAAGCCGCCAAAGCAAGCGCCATTTTGCCGACCAACGCCGCAGCACTTTGCTGCAGCGCGGCTCCAACCCCGAAGACATTACAGCGGCGTTGGGATACTTTCTGGAGGCGCCTGCAATCACAGGACAATTGCTGTGTGTCGATGGCGGACAGCACCTCAATTGGAAGACTTCGGACGTGTTGGGAGTGGAGTGAAGCAGGGCTCAACTCAGAGTTTTGCACCGCGCCCTGTTGGGTCACAAAAACGTTACAAAAACCCATGTGAAATCAGAGGCTTGGTGCAGGGCAAATAATATACTTATAAAAAACAACAGCTTGCATATGTGCCTAAAAAATAGGCGATTCACCGAAAGGTGCCGGATACAACGAAAATTTGCCGCGCACTGAAAGTTATCGCCAGACTTATCCACAAGATCAGTGGACATGTTAGGACTTGTTAACGTTCGCGCCCTATTGCAGCCCTATTCGAGAATCAGACACTCCGATGACGCAAGACACGCCCAAACCGCCGCACGGTCACGAGGTCATTCAAAGTTACCTCAAAACCATCGATTCCTCACCCGGTGTTTACCGGATGCTGGATGGCGAAAGCCGCGTTCTTTATGTCGGTAAGGCCCGCAATCTGCGCGCCCGCGTCAGCAGCTATGCCCGGCCCACGGGCCATACGCCGCGCATCGCGCGCATGATCGGCAACACTGCGTCCATGATGTCTCTGACCACCCGCACGGAAACCGAAGCACTGCTGCTTGAGCAGAACCTGATCAAGCAATTGAAACCCAAATTCAATGTGCTGCTGCGCGACGACAAAAGTTTTCCCAATATCCTGGTCACCGCCGATCATGACTTTCCGCAGATCAAGAAACACCGGGGCGCGAAAAAGGAAAAGGGTAGCTATTATGGACCCTTCGCTTCGGCAGGAGCCGTAAACCGGACGCTAAATCAGTTGCAGCGTGTTTTTTTGCTGCGGGACTGTTCCAACGCCATGTTCGAGAGCCGCACGCGCCCCTGCCTGCAACATCAGATCAAGCGCTGCTCGGCGCCCTGCGTCGGCAAAATCTCGGTCGAGGAGTATCGCCAGACTGTGCGCGACGCGCAAAAGTTTCTGACCGGCAAGTCCACCGATATTCAGGCCCGCCTTGCAGATGATATGGCGGCCGCGTCAGAGGCGATGGAATTTGAACGCGCGGCTGCCCTGCGCGATCGGATCAAGGCGATGACGCAGGTGCAGACCGCGCAGGGCATCAACCCCAAAGGCGTGACCGAGGCCGATATCATTGCCCTGCACATGGACAGCGGTCAGGCCTGCGTGCAGGTCTTTTTTATCCGGTCAAACCAGAACTGGGGCAATCACGACTATTACCCCCGCGTCGGTGCTGATGTGGAGGCGCCGGAAGTGCTGGAAGCGTTCATTGGCCAATTCTACGACACACGCGAACCACCACGGCAGTTGATTCTGTCGGGCGAGATCGAAAACCCCGATCTGATGACCAACGCACTGTCGGGAAAATTGGGCCGAAAGGTGGAATTGCTGGTCCCTCAGCGCGGTGAAAAGGCAGAACTGGTCGAGGGTGCGCTGCGCAATGCGCGCGAATCCCTGGCCCGCAAGATGGCGGAGACAGCAACACAGACGCGGCTGCTTGCGGGGTTGGCAGAGGCCTTTGACCTTTCGGCACCACCCGCGCGGATCGAGGTTTATGACAACAGTCATATTCAGGGCGCATTCGCCGTCGGCGCGATGATTGTCGGCGGACCGGACGGATTGATGAAGAACCAGTATCGCAAGTTCAATATCCGCGGTGATGAACTGACCCCCGGCGACGACTTTGGCATGATGAAAGAGGTGCTGACCCGCCGCTTTAAACGGCTGATCAAGGAAGACCCGGACCGTAGCATCGGCATGTGGCCCGATTTGCTGCTGATCGATGGTGGCGCGGGGCAGGTCAGCGCCGTCGCCTCCATCATGCGCGAATACGGGGTAGAGGATATTGCCATGATCGGTGTCGCCAAGGGCATCGACCGCGACGCAGGCAAGGAGGAGTTTTACCGCGTCGGCAAGCCGGTCAAGGCGCTGCGGCATAATGATCCGGTCTTGTATTTCGTGCAGCGTCTGCGCGATGAGGCGCATCGATTTGCCATTGGAACCCACCGCGCCAAACGGGCCAAGGCGGTAGGGGCGACGCCGCTTGACGATGTGCCGGGCGTGGGTGCCGCACGCAAACGCGCGCTGCTTGCGCATTTTGGATCGGCCAAGGCAGTGGGCCGCGCGAACCTGAGCGATCTCACCGCGGTCGAAGGGGTCTCAGGCGCGCTGGCCGAAACGATATATGCGTACTTCCATGAGCGTGGGTGATCCAGATGGGCGCTTGCGCGCATGCGACACAATTTTGCTGATGAGGGGCCTTTGGCCCCTCAAACTCCCCAAAGATATTTAAGGCCGAAAGAAGCGGGGCGTTTGGCGCTTTCAGCCTGAGTATGCGCGTTGTAGGATGGGTGCATGAAATGGAACCTGCCCAATGTCCTGACCGTATTGAGGTTGCTCGCGGCGCCCGCTGTAGCGATTATGTTCCTTTATTTTACAAGACCATATGCGGACTGGTTCGCGCTGGTGCTGTTCGTATTGGCTGCGGTGACTGACTGGTTTGACGGCTATCTTGCGCGGGCGTGGAAACAGGAAACCAAATTGGGTGCGATGCTGGATCCGATTGCTGACAAGGCGATGGTGGTGATTGCGCTGATGGTGATCATCGGCTTTTCAAGCTGGTCACCATGGCTGGTGCTGCCCGCCACCGTGATCTTGTTCCGCGAAGTCTTTGTCTCGGGTCTGCGGGAGTATCTTGGCGATGTGGCCGGGACGCTGAAGGTGACGCAACTGGCCAAGTGGAAAACAACAATGCAGATGATCGCCATCGCGGTGCTGTTTTCGCAAGGTGTATTTGAACACTACCTTGGCATGTCGGTCTTTGGGATGGATCAGGAAATGGTCGCGGCCATTCTGAATGGAGAGCAAGAAGACGTGTTAGGTCTGGGTTGGAAGCTGGCGGGCATGGATTGGGCAGGTATGATCGGGTTGATCCTGCTTTGGATTGCGGCTGCACTGACAGCGATCACCGGGTTTGATTATCTTGCCAAGGCAATGCCGCATTTGCGGGAGGGACGTTGATGGATGTGCTCTATTTCGCGTGGGTGCGCGAACGGATCGGACTGCCGCGCGAACGGATGGAAACCGATGCGGCAACGGTTGCCGATCTGGTGATGGAACTGCGCGCACGTGAGGCGCGGTATGATATGGCGTTCTCGGATATTTCTGCTTTGCGCGTGGCCGTGGACCAACAGCTTGCAGATTTCGATGCACCGCTGGCCGGCGTACGCGAAGTGGCATTTTTCCCGCCGATGACAGGAGGATGATCAATGCGCGTCAGCGTGCAGCAGGCAGCCTTTGATCTGGGCCACGAGACAAATCAATTTGCCTCGGGACATCGCGACATGGGCGGTATCGTGGTTTTTACCGGTGTGGTCCGCGATCTGCCGGATGATCCGCTTGAGGCGATGGAAATCGAACATTATCCCGGCATGACCGAAGCCGCCCTGCGCGAGATGGCGCAAGCGGCGATGGCACGATTTTCGCTGGGGGATGCGCTGATTATTCACAGGTTCGGGCGTCTGGTTCCCGGAGAAATGATCATGATGGTTGCAACCGCCGCACCGCACCGCACCGACGCGTTTCGTGCGGCTGAGTTTTTGATGGACTACCTCAAGTCGCGCGCGCCCTTTTGGAAGCGGGAGATCACGTCGGGCGGGGCCAAATGGGTTGCATCCAAAGGTGCCGATGAGGATGCGCTTGCACGCTGGTAGGACTGGGGCGTTGATGCAGCGCAATACCGGCTAACGCGCCAATCGCCAGTGCAAAGAACATAACATGTGGGGAGTGACAGGATGATAACGTCCATCGTCGTCGGTTTTGACGGATCCGAAGCGGCAGAGCGTGCCCTGCGGATGGCTTGCGGCATCGCGCAGAAATTTGATGCGCGGTTGGAGGTGTGCCATACGCCGCTTGATGAAACCGTAAGTTATGCCGCCGAGGCGATATCGGGCTTCTATGTGGGCCCCACAGCATTGCGCGACGAACTATTGCACGACGCCGCGACCGAAATGGCTGCCCGTGCGCGCCAGGTTTTGGCGGACGCGGGCCTGCCACAGGTCAATGTGCATATCGACCACGGCGACCCGGCAGACAACCTTCTGGCGCGGGCCGACGCGGTGCAGGCCGATCTTATCGTGACCGGGCGGCGGGGTCTGGGTGATCTGCGGGGGCTGTTTTTGGGCAGCGTCTCGCATGAGGTCAGCAAGCGTGCGAAATGCGCTTGTCTGACGGTCGCCTGAAGCGGGGCATTCAACAGCAAAATTGGCGATGCGGAGACGGATTCGATAATGCGGGTGTCGTGATCGGCGCACCTAAATGCATCTCGCGTCAGGCGGTCTTTTGACGCTCGATAAAGGCGCGCATTTCTTCGGTTTCATGGCGCGCGTCGCGCAGGCCTTCCATGGCGGCGCGTAATTCTGCTTCGGTCTGGGCAAGCTGATTGGTCAGTTCTGCCTCGCGCTGCTGCAGATATGTAATCGCCTGGTCGCGGGTTTCTTCCGCCTCATGCAATTCCTGACTCATCCGGTCCAACTGGGCCACATCGTCGGCGGCCACGCGCGTAAAGCGGTGCAGCAGCCAATTCGCGAACCATCCCAGGCAGAAGGCCACAAACAGGATGATGGCCGTTGCCAGGACAAATTCAGTTCTGCTCATCGCCACTGCCTTCTTCGTTGCCGTCGTCGGTCTGGCCTTCTGCGTCTGCATCAGCCGTTTCGTTTGTATCACCCGTTTCGGCAACGGATTCCAGCGTTGTTTGCTCAGGTTCGTTCACTGTATCCGGTCGGATCAGGCGGAATTCGATCCGGCGATTGGCTTCGCGACCCTCCTCGGTCTTGTTATCGGCGATCGGGTCCGCTTCGCCATAACCTTTGGCCACGAAAGATCCGGTCAGCACGCGGCGCGCGCGCAGTTCGTTCAAAACCGATTCTGCACGGCTTTGGCTGAGGGCAAGATTCATTTGCTCGCGGCCCTGCGCGTCGGTGAATCCCTGAATCTCAAGCGGTATGTCCCCGCAACGCTTCAGCGTATCCGCAATGTCGTCCATGGTTCCCAGAGCGGCAGCATCAATGGTTGCGCTGCCCGGCTCAAAGGTGATCTTGCCAATCTGGAGGATCCTGCCGATCTCCGCCTCGCATTCATCGGGGGAGGGCAGGCCCGCCACCGGGTCCAGCTTGACCTGGTATTCAATTTTAATGTCATATTCCGCGCCTTCGCCCAGTTTGCCCGCCAATAGGGTGGCGATCTGATTGCTTGCGTCCGGGTTGCCGGTATTGCCCGAAATCGACAGCATGACAGGCGTCATCCGCACAGCGCCATTGCTGAGCATCGACAGCGCCTCCAGACCGCTGAGGACACGCGACGTCCAATCGGATGGCAGGTCTTCGACGATGCGCGCGGCCATATAGACCTTGTCCGATCCGAATCGCGCCTTGGCATAGCTGTCCGCCAGTTCGCGTGAGGCGGCATCGCTGAGCCTGCCGCGTAACTGCACCTGGCCTTCCGGGCTAAGTGTTGCGGTGAATTCCGGCGGACCCGCGCTAGGGTCTTCGACCTTGGGCAATTTCGCGTGCAGCGCAAAGACGTCCGGCAGACTGGATTCCAATTCGCCCACCACACGGTCGAACAGGCTTTGATCGGTACCGGGGGCTGCGATCAAAGTGATGTCAGCGTCCGCAAAAGTCACCGATCCGGCGCCAAGCTGGGCCACAGCGTCGATGGCTTGAAGGGCGGCCTCGGACCAGTTCGGGCTGGGCACGCCCATACCGACGGTGCACCGCGCGGTGCCGATTACACCCGCCTTCGTGCCGGCGGCCAGGATGCGGATGCGCGCCCCTTCGGTATCTGCCGAGCAGGCGTCAAAACTGGCGCCGTCTGCGGTACGTTCAAAACGTAGAATGAAGGGTGTGATCACGGGCCGCGGCGCTGCAATGTCCAGCGTCAGGCGCACCCCCGACGGGACTGCCTTTTTCAGCTTGGCTTCCATTTTGGCCTTGGCTGCCGTGCTGTCCGATATGGCGGTGATCGTGACGCGACCGGCCTCAACGGATGCTTTTGCACGTGGCAGTTGCGCCATCGCTGTCACCGCAAAAGCCAGCGCTTCTTCCCAGCCGTCCGGGGCGGGATAATCTGCTGATTCGAGCAGATCCGTTATATTGTCACTTCCCGACAGGGCACGGAATCGCTTGGCGACTGCCTCGCGGTCAGTGGTGGCCGGGATCAGCCCGATGATGGAAATGCCCGAACCGTTGCGCAGCACTTCAACGGAGAATCGCGGCGGGGCGATGGCGGTCTGGGCCTCCACCTCCATTTCGTCTATGACGCGCGCAGCGTCGACCACGGAACCAGCCGTGGACAGGGCGCGAAACCGGACCGCTTCGGTCGGCGCAATGCCCGCCAGCGTGACCTGAAGCCCGTCTGCCTGCACTTCGGCCCATGTCATGCCTAGATCGTCCAGCGCATCGCGCACCCCGATTTCGGAATTGTCCTCTATCAGTTGGACGGAAAAATTAGCCGCCACCAGCGAAATGACCGCAGCAGCGGCAAAGGTCAGGACGATGGTCAAAAGGGCGGATAGGCGCATGTAACTGTTCTCGAACCGTTGACTCGAGGGTTGTGATACGCCCGCAAGCCGGGGGGCGCAATCACACCAGCAGGGCGAGGGCGAAAAACACCAGCGGGATAATGCCTGTATCGCGGTTGGCGTGAAACAATTTCAACATCTTGGCAGGGTTTTCAATGTCGAGGCCGCGCAATTGCCACGCCATGTGCCAGCCCATCGCCCAAGGTCCCGCCAGTGCCACCACCAACGCCAGCACCGATGCCTCCGGCAGCGTGGAAAAGATCACAGCCAGCCCCATCAGTCCCACTGTTGCCATCAGAAAACGCCGCAACCAGTGCGCCGTTCGGGTCCCGAAAAGCCGCGCCGTGGATTTCACCCCGATCAGCGCGTCGTCCTCTGTGTCCTGATGGGCATAGATGGTGTCATAAAACAGCGTCCACGCGATCCCGGCGAGATAAAGCAGAACCGCAGGCGATTGCAGCGCGCCGGTATGCGCTGTCCAGGCCAGCAGCGCGCCCCAATTGAACGCAAGTCCCAGAAACACTTGCGGCCACCAGGTGAACCGCTTGGCATAGGGGTAGACCGCCACCGGCAGCAGCGCCAGCACCCCCAGCGCGATGGCCGCGCGGTTGAACGTCAGCAGAATGATCAGCGAAAGCAACATTTGCACCACCATCCACAGCAGCGCGGCGCGCACGCTGACCTGTTTTGATGGAATCGGGCGCGACCTGGTGCGCGCAACCTTGGCGTCGATATGGCGGTCGGTAATATCATTCCACGTGCAACCGGCGCCGCGCATCAGGAACGCGCCCAATCCGCAACCTGCAAAAATCCACAGATCGCCCCAGCCGATTTGTTGATCAAAGAGCATGGCAAGGGCCAGACCCCACCAGCACGGCAGCAACAACAGCCACGTGCCGATAGGCCGGTCCGCGCGGCTTAGCCGCAGGAACGGGCGCGCGGGCAGGGGCGCATAGCGGTCCACCCAGTTGTCGGATGGTGCATCCGCCACGCGGTCCAAGTGCGGCGTGTGGTCCGGCGCATCTGGCGAAGGCGGCAGGTCTTGCATATATCATGGTCCATGAACGCGAAAATCAGACTTTATGTAGATCACCCGTTGGGTCAGGGGCAATCGGTTCCTTTGGACAAGGCGCAGGCGCATTACCTGTTCGGCGTGATGCGGCTGTCGGTGGGCGCGGCGGTGCTGCTGTTCAACGGACGCGATGGCGAATGGCGCGCCGAGGTCGCCGAGGCAGGCAAGCGCGGCGGTGAGCTCTGTGTGGCGGAACAGACCCGCCCACTGCACATGCCGCCTGATCTGTGGCTTTGTTTCGCGCCGATCAAAAAGGCGCGCACCGATTATATCGTTGAAAAAGCGGCAGAGATGGGCGCGCGACGGATCGTCCCGGTGATGACCGATTTCACCAATTCAGGCCGGGTTCAGCGTGACCGCCTGCAAGCCCACGCCGTCGAGGCGGCTGAACAATGCGGCGGTTCCTTCGTGCCGGAGGTGGCGGATGCGACCAAGCTTGACCGCTTGCTGGAAGGCTGGGACATTGCCCGCCAGATCATGTTTTGCGATGAAACACTTGCGGGAGCAACGGCAGGCCTGCCTGCTCAGGCACCGGGCCCATGGGCGATTTTGATCGGCCCCGAAGGGGGCTTTTCTGACCGCGAACGCAGCCGGCTGCACGGGTTGGATCACGCCCACCCTGTCACGCTTGGCCCGCGCATCCTGCGCGCTGACACAGCGGCTGTGGCTGCTTTGACGGTTTGGCAAAAGGCGCTGGGGGATTGGTCATGATCAGATTGACAGCACGGAACAAGGTGGAACGCGATGTCCTTTTTTAGACCCGAAGCGCGCGCCGAGATCTGGCGCTGGCGTGAAACGCTAATCGGGGGCGGTATCGTGTTGGCTGGTTTGTGGCTGGTCGCGGGGCCGGGGCTTTTGCTGGCCATACCGGGCTATGCATTATTGCTGGGCGGGGCCGGGTTGATCTGGATGGGCGTTCAGCGGGCGCGGTTCCGCGGCGCGGATGGCGGCGTGGGCGCGGTCCAGGTCGATGAAGGGCAGGTCAGCTATTTTGGTCCGTTGACCGGGGGTGCCGTCGCGCTGCGCGAGTTGGACCGGCTCAGCCTTGAGCGCCAGATGTACCCGGCCCATTGGCGGCTGGATCAGTCCGGCCAGCCGCCTGTCCTGATTCCGGTCAACGCTGCCGGATCCGAGGCGCTTTTTGACGCTTTCGCCACGCTGCCGGGCCTGCGCACGGAACGGATGCTGTTCGAGTTGCGCGCCACCAAACATCAGTCCGTGGTGATCTGGGAGCGCATTACACCACCGCCTGATCACCGCTTGCTGCATTGACACCCCTGCCAATTCCGCCCATCCCTTGGGACGCGTTTGAACCAGAAATCGGAGCCTCCCTCATGTCCATTCCACAATCAGGCGGCGGCCCGATCGAAAGCCACAACCAGCTGGCCGAATACCTTGCCGATGGCTGCAAGCCCAAGGAAGACTGGCGCATCGGCACGGAGCACGAAAAATTCGGCTACTGCAAAGATACGTTGAAACCCCTGCCTTATGAGGGTGACCGTTCCATCCGGGCGATGTTGGAAGGATTGCGGGACCGTCACAACTGGGCCGAGGTTCGCGAGGGTGACAAATTGATCGGACTGGAAAAGGACGGCGCCAATGTCAGCCTTGAACCGGGCGGCCAGCTTGAGCTTTCCGGCGCCCCGGTCGAGACGATCCACGAAACCTGCGATGAAGTGAACGTTCACTTGCGCGAGGTCAAGGATGTGGCGGACGCGATTGGCGTCGGTTTCATCGGTCTGGGGGCGGCACCGATCTGGACCCACGACCAGATGGATCTGATGCCCAAGGGCCGCTACAAGTTGATGAATGAATATATGGGCCGGGTCGGCAGCATGGGCCGGGTCATGATGCGGCGCACCTGCACCGTTCAGGTCAATCTTGATTTCGGGTCAGAGGCCGATATGGTCAAGAAAATGCGCGTGGCGCTGGCGCTGCAGCCGGTGGCGACCGCGCTTTTTGCAAATTCCCCGTTTTTTGAGGGGAAAATAAACAGCTACAAATCCCTGCGCAGCCGCGTCTGGCGCGATCTGGATTCCGCGCGCACCGGAATGTTGCCCTTTGTTTTCGAGGACGGCATGGGGTTTGAACGTTGGGTGGACTACGCGCTGGATGTCCCGATGTATTTTGTCTACCGCGATGGCAAATATATTGACGCACTGGGGATGTCCTTTCGCGATTTTCTCAAAGGAAAACTGCCTGCTTTGCCCGGTGAAATGCCGACGCTCAGCGATTGGGCCGATCACCTGACCACTGCATTCCCGGAAGCCCGGCTCAAGAAATATATCGAAATGCGCGGCGCTGATGGTGGCCCGTGGCGGCGGCTTTGTGCGCTGCCGGCCTATTGGGTCGGGCTGATGTACGATCAGGGCGCGCTGGACGCCGCGTGGGATCTGGTAAAAGACTGGACCCCGTCACAGCGCGACGCCCTGCGCGTCGCAGCCAGCATTGACGGCTTGCAGGCCAAGGTTACAGGCATCAACATGCACGATATCGCCCGCGAAACCGTCGCCATGTCAGAGGCCGGCCTGAAGGCGCGCGCCCGCAGCGGTGCAGGCGGAATGATCCAGGATGAGACGCACTTTCTCAACGCGCTCAAGGAAAGCATTGAATCCGGCAAGGTGCCGGCCGACGAAATGCTGGACGATTACAACGGCAAATGGAACGGCGATTTGACCCGCATCTATGCGGATTACTCTTATTGATAATCCTTCTTGAGTGGCGGGTGCGGTAACGGTAGCGTGATCGCACACGATAAACACCAAAGGATATTCAAATGCGTGATTTTTTCATTCGGTCGCTCGAAATCGTCATTAACGTCGTCGTTGTCATCGCTGCCATCGGCATCATTATCGGGGCCGGTGCGGCGTTGTTCGGTGGCGGTTCCATGCAGGCCCAGACCGGGATGCCCGGTTTCCTTGCCGCTCTGCTCATCTTGATTGGTGGATTTCTTTATCTCGTGATCATGGCCGGATTCATGTATCTGGGGCTGGGGATCTATCAGAACACAAAGCGGACGGCGGAACTGCTGGAACTGCAGGCACGCTGACCCATTCGACGGGGCGGTAAGCCGCCTCGTCGAAGCCCCCTGTCGTTCGGATACAGAGCAAGACACTGCATCTGCGCGATTGCCGCGTACATGAAAAGTATTACGTCGATATAGCGGTCTCGCGTCACGTCAGCGGGGTGCTATTTCAGCCTGTCCAGCGTGACAGTGAAGATGCCTGATCGCATGCGGATTTGCTGCAGGTTCTGCTGACCAGCGGTCGCATAGGTCAGCCGCATATTGGCCGAGGAAATGCGCAGCGGCGACAGATGCCCCGGCCCGGCGATCACCGTATAGAAAATATCGCAGATCAAGGTATCGGTCCCGCTTTGTGCGGCCTTCGGGGTCAGCGCAATCACACGTCTGCCGTCGTAAATGCGGATCACCTGGGGGCACCCGTCGGCGTCGATCAGATATCCTATGGCCTGAACCGGGTCGATCACACTGGCAGGCACCCGGGCAATGTCAGAAAGGTCGGTTTCCTCAGATGCGGGCGTCACGGTGGTGCGGATCGCGCGCCCCTTGCTGATCTGAACCGTGACCTTGCGCGACTTTCGTGAGGATTGGCTGACACCGACAAATTCGCGCACCGCCGCGCCGGCATTGCGCGATGTGCCCGTAAAGGTGCCATTGAAAACCCCCAGCGGCGTATTGTTCAGCCGCGACTTTACCGTCTCGCCGGATGCAGTGCGCTGAAAAGACAATTGCCCCAACATGGTATCGCCCAGATTCACGCTGAAATCCGCAGCCTGCGCAGGAATTGCAGCGCAAAGTACCATCGCAAATGCGCAGGCGGTTCGGACAGGAAATATCATGACGCGGATCTTTCACGCTGCGTGAAGGGGTTGGTGGCCGTGACATCAGGAACGTAGCCGCGCAGAAAGGCGATGACTTTGGCTGCGGGCATTTCGCAGGGAAACATCCGTGGTCCGGCGCTCAGGTCGTAGAAGTTGAGGCTGATGTAATCTGACCCGCCCAATTCCTCTGCCACCAATTTGTTAGAGCGGCCATTGTTAAAGGGCGTGCGCGTCACAACGTAGCGTCGGCCCCCCGCCTGGCCGTAACCGGTTCCTTGGGGAATGGCACGCAACCGCGCCGCCATATCAGGCGGAGGTGTCACGTTTTCTGGCCGATCTTCGGCTCAGTATTCGCCTTGATGCGGCTGATGTTGGCGCGGTGGCGCCAGAAAATCAGCACCGTCAGCACGATCCCCAGTATCAACACCTGGCCGTAGCCAAGGAAAACCAGCAGGAAGGTGGAAATCGCCGCTGCCGCCAGCGCCCCCATTGACGATATCCGTGTCGCGGCGACCGCAATCAGCCAGGCAATGCAACACCCCAGACCCACAGGCCAGGCAAGGGCCAGCAGAATGCCAAGGAAGGTCGCGACGCCCTTGCCCCCGCGAAAGCCCAACCAGATCGGATAGCAATGGCCCAGCATCGCGGCAAGCGCTGCGATCTGTGCCGCATCCTCGCCCGCAAACAGCCGCGCCAGCAGAACCGCAACCGCACCTTTGGCCCCGTCCAGCAAAAGCGTCAGTCCCGCCGCAGTCTTGTTGCCGGTGCGCAATACGTTGGTGGCACCGGTATTGCCCGAGCCGATGGTGCGCAGGTCGCCCAGCCCCATCTGGCGGGTCAGAACCATGCCAAAGGGAATGGAGCCCAGGCCGTAGCCGATCAGGGCCCAGAGCAAAAGGACGATCAGAGAGCTATCAATTGGGGGCATCAGGGGGCCTCGTAAACTTGGTTTCCGGCGACATAGGTTGCCAGCACCTTACCCTGCATGCGCATGCCGTCAAACGGGGTGTTGCGGGACTTGGACAGAAGGGTGGCGCGGTCCATGACAAAAGGGGCGTCGGGGTCGAACAGCACCAGATCAGCAGGTGCGCCGGGGGCAAGCCGCCCGCCGGGCAGTCCCAGACGTTTCGCGGGGTTCAGCGATAGTGCGCGCCACAGCGTCGGCAGATCCATCAGGTCAGCGTGCACCAGACGCATTGCGGCGGGCAGCAAGGTTTGCAGACCCACGGCACCCGAGGCCGCTTCCTCGAACGGGAGCCGTTTGGATTCCTCATCTTGCGGGGTGTGCATCGAACAGATGATGTCGATCAGGCCCGACGCAACGGCCTGTGCCACAGCCAGACGGTCATCCTCATCGCGCAGCGGTGGCTTTAGCTTGAAGAAGGTGCGGTAATCGGCCACGTCCAACGCGTTCAGCGTCAGATGATGGATGCCAACGCCCGCAGTGATATCCAGCCCGTTGCGCTTTGCGCGTTCCAGCGCGGGCAGGGCGCGGGCGGTGGTGATCTGGTCAGCGTGATATTTCGCACCGGTCATTTCAATCAACGCGATATCGCGGTCCAGCCCCATGCGCTCGGCCATTGGAGACACGGCAGGCAATCCGCGCAGCGAGGCGAATTTGCCCGATGTTGCTGCGGCGCCGGCGCTTAGGATCGGCTCTTGCGGGTGGGCGATGACCAGCGCACCAAGGCTGCGCGCATAGGTCAGCGCACGGGAGAACACCTTGGTATCGGTCACAACGCGGTCGCAATCGGTAAACGCGGCGGCGCCTGCGTCCATCAAAAACCCGATTTCCGTCATCTCGCGCCCGTGTCTGCCTTTGGTCAGGGCGGCCATTGCGATGACGTTGACCGGTGACACTTCCTGTGCGCGGCGCATAACGAATTCAAGCACTTCGGGGCTGTCGATGGGCGGGTCGGTGTCTGGACGGGTGATCATGGTGGTCACGCCGCCTGCTGCTGCCGCAAGCCCGGCGGAGCGGTAGCTTTCCTTGTGCCGCTCGCCCGGTTCGCAGACTTTTACCCCCAGATCCACAATGCCGGGCGCAAGACATTTCCCACCCCCGTCCAAAATGTTTCGCGCGCGAAACATTTGCGTGTTTTCAGGAGGTTGCGTTAATACTTCCTTAATTTTTCCATCTTCGATCACCAGCGCGCCAAGGGTGTCTGTGCTCGCTTCGGGGTCGATCAGGCGCAGGTTGGTGAAAAGCTGAAGCATGGCTGGTTTCCGATCTTTGGCGCGGTCGGCGCACGCGCTTTGACGTCATGCCTGAATATGGCGGCTGAACCAAGGGAGTATTGCACCGTGCCCCCTGATCACGCCAAGTCAGCGCGACGGCGGCGTGGTGGGTGGCGGTGGCGGGGCCGTGGGACGGGCGGCGTCGATCTGTGCTGCGGTCTGTAGCGGAAAGGGCAGGTAGCGC